>JANWKN010000065.1 GCA_025451355.1 Pseudolabrys sp.
GGATCGCAAGTCCGCTCGCAGGCTGCGCGTTGACGTTCATGATCGATGCTCCGGCTCTTGACGAGAAACCCGAGACTATGACCAGAGTTCCCTGCTCGCAAGCCGGGCGCCCTCGCTGAGAGCTTCAAGTTTTGCCCACATGACCGAGGGATGCACGCGGCGATAGAACGGCCCCTGCGCAAATCCGCAATCTGTGCCGGCGATCACGTTCTCTCGCCCGACAATTTTGGCCAGCCGTACGATGCGTTCGGCGACCAGTTCGGGATGCTCGACCACGTTGGTCGCGTGGCTGATGACGCCAGGAATAAGCACCTGCCCGGATCCCAGCTTCGCGTTCTTCCAGACTTGCCACTCGTGCTCGTGACGCGGATTGGCGGCTTCGACCACGTAAGCCCCCACTTTCACCTTCAGGATCAGGTCCACGATGTCCCTGAGCGGCACATCGCTGGTATGTGGACCCGGCCAGCTGCCCCAGCAGACGTGATAGCGAATACGGTCGGCCGGCAAGCCT
This sequence comes from Pseudolabrys sp., assembly GCA_025451355.1. Classification (GTDB taxonomy): domain Bacteria; phylum Pseudomonadota; class Alphaproteobacteria; order Rhizobiales; family Xanthobacteraceae; genus Pseudolabrys. The sequence continues at coordinate 512 of JANWKN010000065.1, forward strand.
TCGATCGCGTGATTGAGAATGTCGACCTGGTGGGCCAGCCAACCGCGGTAATCGACAAAACTTGCGGGCGGCACCATACGGTCGAAGGTTACAGCACTGCGCGCGTCATCGAGTTGCAGCAGGAACCCGCTATCGACAATCATCTTGTATTCCGTACGCATGGCTTCGGCAATGGCCGCCTGCAATTCGCCGTCGCTCTTGTAGTATTCGTTCTTGCGGTCTGGAATAACGCTTGCTGGCGCGGCCACCGGCAGAAACGCCTCCTCCGCCTTCACGACCTTCAAGGCACCTTTTAAATTGTCGATGTCGCGTTGCAACTCGGCCTGTCCGGTATATTTGATCGGTCCCACGCAGATCGCTTCGGTTGTCGTCGCCACCGCTTCTTTGACGTCGAGTTCCGCGTAGAATTCAGAAAACTTGGTGCGATCGGCACCGCGCTTGAATGGGTTGGCGGTGTCCTGCCTGATCGGCCTGCGCTCAAAGCCCGACAACCGCTCGAGGGCGTACTGTGCCCAACTGATTGACTTTCCGAATTCTCCGTCACTCACCACGTCGATGCCGGCTTGTGTCTGCTCGCGCACGACATCGGCGACGGAGGCGGTCAGGCATTTCTGATAAGCATCTTCGTCATACGCCATTCCCGCCTGCTTGCTGCGTAAGAATTCCTGCAAGGAGCGTGGACGGATCAGGCTGCCGACATGCGTCGCAAGAACGCGATCAGTGCTACGTTTCATCGGCGCTCTATGCACGCCGAGCGCGCGGAACGCAATGCATAGTCTACATGCGGATTTAGATATCGCGGGTGGGCAAGCTCCCCGCTACCCGCTAAGCCTTTACGACTCCGATGAACTGCTCGAGCTTGGCCGGATCGTCACGCAATGTTTCGCTTGGCCCATCAAAAACAATCCGCCCGCGATCCAGGACAATGGCGCGTGGCGCAATGTCGAGCGCAAGACGTGAATTCTGCTCGACCAATATAATTGCCAGTCCGCTGGTCTGGGCGAGCCGTTTCACCGCGCGCGCCAGTTCCTCGACGATCACCGGCGCCAGCCCCTCCGATGGCTCGTCCATTAGCAGGACGGTCGGATTCCCGATCAGCGCGCGCCCAATCGCAAGCATTTGCTGCTCGCCGCCAGACAGCTGATTGCCACGGTTTTCTGCACGCTCGCCAAGACGCGGAAACAGCTCGAAGACTGTCGCCATCGTCCAAGCACCCGGTCTCGTCGCGACCTCCAGATTCTCGCGCAGCGTTAGAGAGGGGAATATCTCCCGCTCCTGTGGCACATAGCCAAGCCCCGCCGTGACACGCCGATAGGTCGCGAGACCCGAGATATCCTTTCCGTGCAATGAAATCTGGCCGCTATGCAACGTCGTGTGACCCATGATCGTCGCCAGCAGGGTCGTCTTTCCCACGCCGTTACGACCGATTATCGATACGGTTTCGCTGGCACCGAGCACGAGGCCAATATCCTCTAGCACCACGGTCTCGCCGTAGCCGGCGCGGACATTATCGAGCTCCAGCACGCGTTCAGCCATGATGGCCTCCGCGGTGGCCTTCCTGCCCGAGATAGACCGCCCTCACCTGTTCGTTGCTCATGATTTCGGCGGGCGTGCCTTGCGTGAACACCGCGCCCTGCACAAGCACGGTGATCTCCTTGGCAAAACGGAACACGACGTCCATGTCGTGCTCGATGATGAGAACGGCGATATCGGGATCGAGCGCCGCGACAACATCGAGAATGAGATGGCTTTCGGAAGACGGCACCCCCGCGGCCGGTTCGTCAAGCAGGAGCACGCGCGGTTTTTGCGCCAACGCGATCGCAATTTCCACGAGCCGCTGACGTCCATACGGCAGTTCGCGCACAAGTTTGAGCGCGTCATCCGTCAACCGCAGGGAATCGAGATAGCCGATGGCCTCATCGATCACCTCGCGTTTCGATCCGGACGATCGCCACAAATTATTGCAGTGACCGTCACGTTCGCCGACGGTCATGCAAAGATTTTCCAGCACAGTGAGGCCGCGGAAAAGCTGGTTGATTTGAAAGGTGCGCGCGAGCCCTCTCCGCGCGCGGTCTGCCTGGCTGGATGCCGTGATGTCCTCGCCATTGAGGAGGACCCGACCGGAATGCGGCTTCAGCACCCCGGTAATCAGGTTGACCAGTGTTGTCTTTCCGGCCCCGTTTGGGCCGATCAACGCGCATCGCGCTCCGCGTTCGAGCGTAAGATCGACGTCGCGCGTGACGGGCAAGGCGCCGAAAGTCCGGTTCAATTTCTCGACTTGCAGCGCGGCCATCACGATCGTTTCCTCTCGGCCAGATAATCGCCAATGCGCTCGAACAGGCCGAGGATGCCGCGCGGCGTGAACAACACCGCCAGCACCAGCATCAGACCGATACCGAACTGCCAGAAGGTCGGGCTGAGTTTCGAGAAATAATCCTCAAGCACCATATAGACAGCCGCGCCAACGAAGGCGCCGTAAAGCCGGCCGGTTCCGCCGAGGATCAGCATGACCATCACCTTTGCGGAATTGTCGAAATCGAAAACCGTCAGCGTCACGTAAGCGTTGGTCTGTGTGAACAGTGCACCGGCAACGCCCGCAATGGCGGCCGCGATGGTATAGACCGTTACCAGCCGCCGATGGACAGGCGAGCCGATGGCATGCATGCGCCGGACATTTTCGCGGATACCAGTGAGCGCCTGCCCGAAAGGTGAATACACGATCCTGCGGACAAAGAAGAATATGATCGCGAGAACTGTGAGCGCGTAAAGATAATTTGTGTGCCCATAGAGATCGTAATCGAAAACACCCAGCAGCGGCTTGAACGTCAGTCCCGGCAGCCCGTCATAGCCGCCGGAAATATCGGAGCGCAGATTGCCGGTTTCCTGCAGCAGGATGGCGGTTGCGAGCGTCAGCATTAGCAGCGTAAGGCCGCGATAGCGCAACAGGAACCATCCAGTAACAAAGCCGACTAGTCCTGCAGCAATTGCAGCCGCGAAGAGCCCGCTGATGGGTTCGGTCCAGTCGAGACGCGCCGCGGCCAGCCCGACCGTGTAGGCGCCGACGCCGAAGAACGCTGCATGGCCGAGCGTGACAATCCCGGCATAGCCAAGAATCAAGTCAAGCGAGAGCGCGAACATGACCATCACCAGCACCTGGCTGCCGAAGGTCATGCGGGTGGGAAAAATGAAGAAGACAGCGATGGCGATCAGCCACGGTAAGGCCTCGGCCATGCGGAAACGGTGCCGCCTGAGCAGATAATCCGTCGCGCGCTGGCGCGGTGTACCGCCGATGGTGTCACTCGCGGCCATAGAACCCCGCCGGCTTTATAAGAAGGACGACGACCGTCACCGCGTAGACAAAAAAGCCTCCCGCATCGGCCAGAAGATATTTCCCGCCGGTGTCGAATATGCCGAGCACCAGCGCTGCGAGCAGTGTCCCCTTCAGGCTGCCGAGGCCGCCGACCGCCACCACGATCAGAAACAGCACCAGGTAAAGCACCGCAAAGCTTGGCGAGAGCCCGAGCAACTGAATGGCAAGGCCACCGCCGAGCGCGGCGAGGCCGGATCCGACCGCGAATGTCAGGGTGAATAGCCGGTCGACATTGATGCCAACCGATTCCGCCATGCGCCGGTTATCGACTGCGGCACGGATCTTGGCCCCTATATTTGTACGCTCGAACGCGTACCAGAGAACCGCGATAAGCACCGCCCCGAGGACGATCAAAAATGCGCGATAGCTCGGGAAGTAGCGAAAGCCGAGATTGACGTCGCCTTGCAACCACTCCGGCAAGGGCACCGATTTCGGGATCGGGCCATAGAGATATGTGGCAGTTGCGATCGCCATGAACGCCAGACCAATCGTCAGCAAAACCTGTTCGAGGTCGGTCGACTTGTAAAGCCGGCGGTAGAGAACGCGTTCGAACACGACGCTCACCGCGCCGACGACAACCGCAGCAATGACGAGGGATGGTACGAAGCCGACGCCGTACGTACGCGTCAACGTGACGACGACATAGCCACCGGCCATGGCGAACGCGCCGTGCGCCAGGTTCACGAACCCCATCAACCCCATCGTGACCGAGAGGCCAACGGAGGTAATGAAGAGAAACATGGCATAGGCCAAGCCGTCGAAGAGAATGCTGACGGCGATATTGGCGACCTGCGGCACGAGCCCCACCCCGTGGTTGTGAAAACGCCGCCGCAACTTTATGCGCGGCGGCGTTATTGAGTGTCAATCAGGAACCGCAGCGACCGACTTTAAGCTCCTTGCATTCGTCTTTTACGGCCTTTGTCGTGCCGAGAACTTTGATGCCAAGTTTGCCGTCCGGCTTGCGGATGACTTCCATTGCGTGTTCGTCCTGCACGACGTCGCGGGTCGCAGCGTCGATCGAGACCTGCCCGCGCGGACCATTGCCGGTCCAGCCCTTCATGACATCAATTACTTTGGAACCGTCTTCGACCTTGCCATTGAGCTTTTTGATGGCATCGAAAATGGCGTGCATGGTGTCCCAGCCGGCCGCCGACATGAAGTCCGGATAGGAGTCCTTGCCATAGGCTTCATGCCAGGCCTTGTTGAATGCCTTGTTGTCGGCATTGTCGAGGTCGACCGCGTAATTCCCCATTACGACGGTGCCGATGGCGGCGTCGCCCATGTCTTGCAGCTTGTTGTCGGGGATCAGATCCATCGGGCCGATCAACTTGACGCCGGCCTTGCGCATGCCGAGCTCGCCATAGGCCTTCGTCACTCCGGTCGCGTGCGCACCGGAAGGGATGAAGACATACATGCAATCGGGCTTAGCGTCCTTGATGCGCTGAAAGAACGGCGTGAAATCCGGAACCTGCACCGGGCTGCCCATTGGGATGGATTCGGTGACCTTTCCGCCAGCCTTTTCAAAGCCAGTCTTAAAAGCCTCTGTGGAGTCTTTGCCCGGCGGGAAATCGGTGTAAGCCAGCGCCGCGGTCTTGCAGCCGATCTTGTTAAAGGCATAGGCGCCCATCGGGTAGCCATGGTGCCACATGCTGAACGACAGCCGCGCGATATAAGGCGACAGGTTGGTGATCCAGGCGGTACCCGCATTGGCGATGATCATTGGCACTTTCGCCTGCGTCACTACCGGTGCAAGCGCGATCGCGGACGGCGAGAACACAAAGCCGGTCAGGATCTGCACCTTGTCATTGGTGATAAGCTCAGTTGCAACCGTTTTTGCCTGCGCGCCGGTCGGCGGGCCTTCGTCACGCTTAATGATCTCGATTTTGTTGGGCTCGATATCCTTGGCGTGAAGTTTCACGTAAAGGTCGAAAGCCTTGTCGACCTGGTGGCCCAGGTCGGCATTGGCGCCACTGAACGGCAAAACCACTCCGATTTTGACGGTCTCGGCCAGAGCGGTTCCGCCCACGGTGAGAGCCACGGCGGCCACTCCGAGCCACCCATTTAAGCGCATGTCATTCCTCCCTAGGTCTTTGAATTAGTTTGGAATCCCACTAATTCCCGAAATTTTTATGCCACCCACTGTCGCTAAACTGGACCAGTTCGGCGCCTTTGGTCAATCGGCATCGGCGCGGCAGCGCGTCACGGCTGCGCAAAAATAAGAGGCGATCAGTGCAGGATTGGGTCAGGCAGCGCTTTTCGTGCCGATGCCGGCCGCGCTGGCGGCCCTGACGGCGGCCCCGTCGCACCGACCTGAAGACCGTCCACATCCTTTGTTGTCTGCGCGAAGGTTGCCCGAATCCGTTCAGCCACCTCGACGGCTTTTTCCCGGTTGGTCTCCAGGAGCATCGCAGCGAATTCGTCGCCGCCGGACCGACCTATCAGATCCGACCCTCGCATCGATTTTCTTGCGGCTTCAGCAAACATCCTCAAAACACGGTCGCCGATCGCATGACCAAAACGGTCATTGATCGATTTAAAATGATCGAGATCGATCAGGAGCACGGCAGCTGGCCGCGGATTGCCGATATGACGCTTGGCCGCCAACACGACGTTTTGCAGGAACGACCGGCGATTGGCGATGCCGGTGACCGGATCGACCATAGCGGCCGTTCGGTGACGCAACTCGGTGCGCTCCTTCGCCATGGCCAGCAGGATGAACGCATCCGAGATTGTGAGTAGCAGCGCCTCGGAGCTGAGCACGGTCATCCAAACGCTGCCAAACAAACTGTCGCCTGGCGAACCGGGCAA
>JANWKN010000066.1 GCA_025451355.1 Pseudolabrys sp.
AGTCGAAGGCCTGATCTAGACTATTTCCACACCGGCTTTGTCGCCTTCGACAAAAGGGGCGCATTGCTGCTTCGACATGCATCGCAAAGTCGGCGTCGAGTGCTTGATGAGCGGATGGACCTATTTGTGTCCGGCAATGCAGTTCGTTACGTCACGCTGGTGCGTCCGCAGGAGCCACACGGGGTTGCCTTAAAAATATAAATTCAAGCGGCCGCCGCTTTTGGGTTCACTTCCGCTGTATAGTCATCCATCAGCGTCCTCGTGATGCCCCCAGGATTGAAATTCCAGTGGGCAATCTCCGCCACAGCGGTCACCTCCGCTGCGGAACCGGTGATGAAGCACTCGGAAAAATCTGTCAGCTCGTCGGGCATAATCCGACGCTCGATCACTTCAAGACCGCGCTTGTGTGCAAGGCCGATGACGGTCTGTCGGGTAATACCGTCGAGGAAACAATCGGCGATGGGTGTGTGAATCTTCCCGTCTCGGACGAAAAAGATATTGGCACCCGTGCACTCTGCCACGCGACCTTCCCAGTCCAACATCATGGCATCTGCGTACCCTTTGCGCTCGGCCCTGTGCTTCGAGATTGTGCAGATCATGTAGAGACCTGCCGCCTTGGCACGGCACGGCGCAGTTTTTGGATCGGGTCTGCGATATTCGGCGAGATCGAGTTTGATTCCCTTGAGCCGCTGTTCAGGGTCGAAGTAGCTCGGCCATTCCCAGCTCGCGATGGCGAGATGGATAGTGTTGGCCTGCGCCGAAACCCCCATCATTTCGGATCCGCGCCAGGCGACCGGGCGGACGTAAGCTTCCTTCTTTCCGTTCTTATCGACGACAAGCTTTTTGGCGGCATCGATTTCGGCCACAGAGTAAGGAATTTCGAAGTCCAGAATGTTGGCCGAGCGCTTCAAACGTTCGGAATGCTCGGTGCTCTTGAATATTTTGCCGGCGTAGGCGCGCTCGCCCTCGAACACACAGCTGGCATAGTGCAGGCCATGGCTCAGCACATGGAGGTTGGCCTCGTTCCACGGCACGAGCTTTCCGTCGTACCAGATGACGCCTTCGAAGCGGTCATAGGATTGCGCAGCCATACATAACCTCCTTCGCCGCAGCCAGGCTTGCTGGCTCTGATGGCTCTTTTTTTGGGCCGACGCCAACACTTTACGTGCCAGGGCAATACCCGCTATGAATAGGGCCGAAACGGACCTATCGGTCCGTCCAGCACTCCGCGAACAGGAAAAGAACCAATTCGGTACGATCCTTTCGTCTGTCGCACTGTTTTTGTAACATAAATCCAAAATATGTCAATATGGCTGACATAAATCTCGGCGCCAAGACCGCAACTGCCGAAAACAGCTCGGCCCAACGGCCCGCCCTCACGGGCGGATCAGCTGAGCCCATCTGGGACATCATCGAGCTCTTGTTTTTTGCCTACCGCGACTTTGTCGGTGATCCGGATGAGGTGCTCCTCAAGTTGGGTTTCGGTCGTGCGCACCATCGGGTGCTCCATTTCGTCAACCGTAACCCGGGCATAAAGGTTGCGGACTTACTTGAGATCCTAAACATCACAAAACAGTCGCTGGGTCGCGTGCTCAAGCAACTGATCGACCAAGGGTACGTTTCGCAGAAAGAGGGCGCGGAAGATCGCCGACAGCGTTTGTTATATGCGACAGCAAAAGGCGAGACTCTCGCTTTAAAGCTTGCGACGCTGCAAACGCAAAGGATCGGCCGTGCATTTGGCGAGCTCGGTCCCAACGCACACGAGGCCGCTCGCCGCTTTCTGACCTCAATGATCGATGTTGATAACCGTGATGGCGTGCTCCGCTTGATAGCGCGGGCCGATCGAGCATCGAAAGCTCGGGATTGAGTAAAGGAGCGAGAAGCTTTGGCTACGACGCTGCCCGCCGCACTTCCTGACGACGCGCCGCATTTGCTGGTGGTCGATGATGACCGCCGTATTCGTGACCTGCTTTCGCGATTTCTGACCGGTGAAGGTTACCGCGTAACCACAGCGGAAACTGCGTCTGATGCCCGCGCGAAGCTGAAGGGCCTGAGTTTCGATTTGCTCATCCTCGACGTGATGATGCCGGGGGAGTCTGGATTCGATCTCGCCAAGGCAATTCGCGGTGACTCGACCGTTCCGATTCTGATGTTGACCGCACGCGACGCAACCGAAAGCCGCATCAAGGGGCTGGAGATCGGCGCCGACGATTATCTTTCTAAGCCTTTCGAGCCACGTGAACTGTCGCTGCGCATCGCCAACATCCTCAAACGCGCGCAACCCGCGAGCTCGCCCCCGGTCGAATCGGTTCGCTTTGGCCCGTTCGTCTATCATCTCGCGCGTGGCGAATTGAGGAAAGGCGAGGAGGTCATCCGGCTGACTGACCGCGAGCGAGAAATGTTGCGGATTCTTGCGTATGCTCCCGGCGAAACCGTGCCGCGGCTTTCGCTTGCCGGGAATGGAGGCTCAGTAAGCGAGCGCGCGGTGGATGTGCAGGTCAATCGCCTGCGGCGCAAGATCGAACGCAATCCCGCAAATCCACTTTTTGTACAGACCGTGCGTGGAATCGGTTACCGGTTGGTGATCACCTCATGACCAGCCTGGATATTACGAACGGTGTTCGCACCGTGCTGACGCGTTTGCGCGAAGCCTGGGAGTGGTACGACTCCATCCCTCCTGTACGAAAGATCCACAGCACACTTGGCCAGGTCGCCGACGGTTGGCGCCGCATCAGCCGTTGGATCAACAGTGGCATGCCCAAGGGGCTCTATGCGCGAGCGCTGCTGATCATCATTGCGCCTATGGTGATCCTTCAGTCGGTGATTGCTTTCGTGTTCATGGAGCGACATTGGAACGTTGTAACGCAGCGGCTGTCCGCCAGCGTCGTTCAGGACATCGCCGCGCTGATCGATATTTATCGCGGCTATCCGCAGGATGCCGACCAGACGCAGATCCGGCGCATCGCACAGGACCGCCTCGGCCTGGTGGTTGATTTTCTTCCTTTGGCTGACATGCCGCCGCCCGGTCCCAAGCCGTTCTTTTCGCTGCTGGATCAGGCACTTTCAGACGAGCTACGCAGGCAGATCGGGCGGCCTTATTGGATCGACACCGTCGGCAAATCGGCACTGCTGGAAATCCGGGTCCAGCTCGACAACACAGTTATGCGCGTTTTTGCGCGTCGAAGTGCTGCCTACGTCTCCAATTCGGAAATCTTCCTGCTATGGATGGTCGGCACCTCGACGGTGCTGTTGATTGTCGCGATCATTTTTCTGCGTAATCAGATCAAGCCGATTCTCCGCCTTGCCGATGCTGCAGAAAGCTTCGGTAAGGGCCGAGAGGCACCGAATTTCCGACCGCGTGGCGCGCGAGAGGTGCGGCGTGCGGCCGCTGCCTTCATCGAGATGAAGACGCGCATTGAACGTGCGATGGAGCAACGTACGGCTATGCTTGCGGGCGTGTCTCACGATCTGCGAACCGTCCTGACGCGCTTCAAACTTGAACTTGCACTGATCAAAGACTCGCCGGAAGTGGACGCGATGAAGAAGGACACCGACGAGATGGCTCGCATGCTCGAGGCCTATCTGGCCTTCGCGCGTGGCGACAGCGGCGAGACTTCGGCGCCGACCGATATGGCCGAATTCCTGGACGAGTTACGAGTCGATGCCGAGCGTCACGGACATAAAACAAGCGTCGTTTTTCACGGGCCACCGATCGTCACTGTTCGCCCGGCGGCCTTCAAGCGCTGCTTCAGCAATCTCGTATCGAATGCGGCGCGATTTGCTGCATCGATCGCGATCGTAGGTCATCGCGACCATCGCTATCTCACGGTCACCATCGATGACGATGGTCCCGGCATTCCTGCGAATTTGCGCGAGGAAGTATTCAAGCCATTTCTCCGACTCGATGACGCGCGTAATCAGGACGAAGGAGGCACCGGCCTTGGGCTGGCGATTGCGCGTGATATCGCGCGTTCGCACGGCGGCGATATCACCTTGGGCGACAGTCCACTTGGAGGCTTGCGGGCGACGGTCCGAGTTCCTGTTTAAGCAGCCCCGGCTTCCGCGTCGCCCATTCGGCGGCGGCGTCGCCGCGGCCCGCGCAGCATACACGGAATGGCGCAAAGATCGTCGAGAAATCCGGCCCAGCGTTCGGCGCTGTTGAGGCCGCGACCGAGTGCCGCCATCGTACGATCAAGTCCTTGTTCTTCGTCATCAACCCAAACGGACAAGACCCGCCCGAACATGAGCGCGGCGCCTTGTGCACGCAGAACGCCGCGGGGACCGGACGCGCGTATGCCTGCGGCCTCGAGCATCCAGTGTTGCGATCGCATCGCCATTGCGTTCAGAGCAAAAGCGAGTCCCGGGTTTCGTCGGGCCGAGTACATGATCGAGCGAATTGCCTCTTTGTAGGGAGCAAGGGCTTCCAACCGGCGCATCAACACTTCAAAGAGTCGTTCGCGCGCCGGCTCCTCAGCCATATCCGCGTCGCCACCCGCGAGGACCGCGCGGTCGATTTCCTTTATGTGCGCGGCAAGGATAGCAAGTGTTGAGCCGAATTCGGCGCGCAATTGCGAAAGCTTGATCCCAGCCCGGCCAGCGACTTCTGCAAGGCCAATTTGTTCGAGGCGATTTTCTGCCAGCAGGGTCATCAGCGCACCGATGGCTTTATCACGATCGCTGGAGCTACGGGCGGGCGGTTGCGAGGCAGCCTTACGTTTACGCTTGGATTTGCGGGCCATGATGGCCTCCCGTGGGCGTTCAATAGGGCTGAATGTAAGTCCGCAATGATGACGGTGCTAGGGCGGGAACCTAGCCAGCGAGATCCCGTGAACGCCGGGTCGCGGCGGCGATGGCCTGAGTCAAAAGCTGATCGAAGCCTCCAGGCCCCATAAGTACTGCGAGGGCTGCTGCGGTTGTGCCTCCTGGAGATGTTACATTCTGCCGCAGCGTCGCCGCATCAACATCCGAGCGGTGCAGCAGTTCGGCAGAACCGGCGACGGTTTCGCGAGCAAGACGTATCGCGAGCTCCTGCGGCAGGCCGGCTGCAGCGCCTGCGCGAGCCATGCATTCTGCCAGCAGAAAGATATAAGCCGGTCCCGACCCCGACAGCGCGGTTACCGCATCCATGAGGCTTTCGTCGGAGACCCACTCGACCTTGCCAATCGCCGCGAGAAGATAGGACGCCTGTTTGCGTTGACGCTTCGAGGTCTTCGCGTTGGCCACTGCGACGCTGATGCCCCGACCTATCGCGGCGGGGGTATTGGGCATTGCGCGAACAATTGCCGTTCCCGCCGGCAGCGACTTCTCGAGAAAACCAATGGTTCGGCCGGCCATGATGGAGAGGACTAACGTCGTTTTGTCGATGTACTTTGCGAGAGGGGGCAAGGCCTCGGATGCGCTTTGCGGCTTTACGGCGACCACGACTGTGGTGGCAACGCCGACTTTGCCTTTCGGATTAAGCTTGAGTCCCCGTCGCGCCAGCGCCTTCACCGTTTTTGCCGGTTGCGGCTCGACGACGGTTATCTTCTTTGGATCCAATCCACGCGCGAGCCAACCTTCGAGCATGGCGCTGCCCATCTTTCCCGCGCCAACGAGAACGAGCGCGCCACGAAATTCACCCAGTCTTTTGACGTTACGGATGGCCATGGCCGGTCACCGGCCCTACGCCTCGCCTGAGGTCTCGAACATGGCGGCATCGAGCGCCTCGCGCGCACCTTTGCCTGCCCAGACTACGAATTGAAACGCAGTGAAATAGCGTTCGCAAGCCTCCAGTGCGGTGCCGAGCAATGCCTCGCATTGTTTGCCGGAAGCCTCGGTACCGCCGGCCAATACCAATGCATGGCGAAACATCATGATGCCTTCGGAATTCCAATAATCGAAATGGCCCACCCAAAGTCGTTCATTGATAAGGGAAATCAATGCTTGAACATCGACTCGTCGGCGTTCGGGCACTCGCAAATCGAACGCACACGCCAAATGCAGGGCTTCGATGTCGCTCATCCAGGTGTAAGAGAGCTGATAATCGGTCCAACGCCCGGTGACCAAAATGGTAATTTCGTCGTCGCTGGCACGCTCGAATGACCAGTCATTGCCTGTGGCCAAGCGCTCCACGACGTCGAGGGGGTTGATACGGGGCTCTTCCGCGTAATTGGTCAGGGACATTACGTCTCCGCTTTGCTGAAAGGAGCGAGAGGAAACGCACGCCACCGCACATCGCGGAAGACCCGGGATGGGGGCTCGGTCCGCACCTTGACGCAGAAGTTTACGGGCTGCCTTGACGGCAAAAGCGAATCACCAAGCGATTCGACTATAACCCGGCTGATTCCGCCCGCCAAAGACATCGTCAAGTGTCATGAGCCGTGATTTGCGAGTCATAGGCAACCGTACGGAATTGACTCTCCACAGCGAATGCTACGGCGACCCGACTCAATGGTGGATAACTTGAAGAGACGAGGCGGTCGGTATCGCACTCTGGCGTGCGGCTGGCGCTGTCAGTCAAACAGGCTCGATACCGACTCCTCGGCGGCAGTGCGGCCGATAGCTTCGCCGATCAACGATGCGATTTCCAGTATACGAATATTGCCGGCGGCCAGAATTTCCTTTGCCGGCTGGATCGAGTCGGTAATCACCAACTCCTTCAATCGCGAATTTGCGATGCGCTTCGCAGCCCCGCCTGACAGGACGCCATGACTGATATAGGCGTAAACGGCCTTGGCTTTGTTCTCGAGCAAGGCATCGGCGGCGTTTACGAGCGTGCCCCCGGAATCGACGATGTCATCGACAAGGACGCAAGTGTAACCGCTGACATCGCCAATTACATTCATAACTTCGGATTCGCCCGCGCGTTCGCGTCGTTTGTCGATAATGGCCAGCGGTGCGTTGATGCGCTTCGCCAACCCGCGCGCCCGCACGACGCCACCGACGTCGGGTGACACGACCATGATGTTGTCGAGCTTAAGCCGTTCGCGAATGTCCCGGACCATCACTGGCGATGCATAAAGATTATCGGTCGGGATATCGAAAAATCCCTGAATCTGCCCGGCATGCAGGTCGAGCGTCATCACGCGGTCCGTGCCGGCGCGGGTGACCAGGTTCGCGACCAGCTTTGCCGAGATCGGCGTCCGCGGGCCGGGCTTGCGATCCTGGCGGGCATAACCGAAATAGGGGATCACCGCAGTAATGCGACGCGCTGACGAGCGGCGTAACGCATCGATAATGATCAACAACTCCATGAGATGGTCGTTGGCGGGGAACGAGGTCGATTGAATGACGAATACGTCTGCGCCGCGCACGTTCTCCTGAATCTCGACAAAGATTTCCATGTCCGCGAAACGGCGGACGACTGCCTTCGCCAGCGGAAGTTTCAGGTAGTTCGCGATTCCCTGCGCCAGCGCGGGATTGGAATTGCCGGCGACGAGCTTGATCGCTCCGTTCTTACCCGACATTTTGACTCCTCGCCCTACTCCCGCGCCACAGGCGGCGTGGTCATAACAAGGCGGGCACGGCCGGGCAATATGGCTGAAAGTCGTTGTCCCTCGGCTTTGAGTGAGATGATGAAGGGCGTCTAATGGGTGGACGCTGCAAGCATAACCGCCTCTCGCTCCGATTTCGCGTCGGCGGCGTCGTTGCCGGACGGCTGTATAGGATCAGGCCGCGACACGCGGAATATGCCGGCCGCTTCCGGTGAGGATTCGGCTGGCGCGGCCAACGCCACTTGTGGCTCAGCTGCCGATGGCGCCGTCCCGGGCGCCACTTCGGGTGTGGTCAGGAAGGCGGCCAGTTGCTCCATACTGGAATTGGCGATCCGGCGCAGCATCGCGTCATCTGCGGCCGCCCAGGCATCGCGGTTCCGAACCTTCGCGGTCTCTTCCCCGCTGATGCGTAGCACTCGTTGTTCGCTCTGGTCGAATACGTCCCACACCCATGCGACCGTGGTCTGACGCTTCCCTACCTTAACGGCCAGATAGCCGCGCACGCGATAAGCCGAAGGCTGTTCGCGTGAAATAACCGCAAGCCTACGTGACTGCGCTTCTTCATTAAGATCGCCCACCATCTTCTGGAATAGGCCGGGCGGCAATCCGTCGAGGGAATCGAAGGCAACGGTTGCACCGCGCGGCTGCGCCGCAGAGAGACCCTGTTTATCGGGATTGCATCCGGCCAACGCCAACGCGCAGACGACGGTCAATAAACTGGAGAGGCACCTAACGCGCCGGACTTCGCCGGCCGTACGGCGACCTGAACCCCGCTCCATCGACAACCCCGCGCGGCCTGTGATTGTTGTGCTTGGTCTTTTGGGCCGAGCCAAAGCCTAGCGGCAAGCGCGCGGGAGAGTCCAGTCGCAAACATCACGCGGCAAGCACGATCGCATTGACGTGCCGGCCATAGTCGGGTTCGCCGCGAAGTGTCGTGCGCCGGTAGCTAAAGAAGCGCGAGGGGTCGGCGTATGTGCACAAACCGAGATCTTCGAACTGTGCGATGCCGGCTTGTCGAATGCGTTCCGCGATATAGCTTGGGAGATCAAACATTGCGTGGCCATCGCGTTGCGACGCTGCAAAGAACCTTATATTTGCGCGATCGACTGTGACGAAGCGTTCAACGAACTCCGCACCGACCTCATAGTTTTGCTGGCGAATTGTCGGTCCGAGCGCAACACTGATACGGTTGCGGTTGGCGCCCAGTCGTTCCATTGCTTCCGTTGTTGCTTCAACGACGCCTGTGATCGCGCCGCGCCAACCGGCGTGTGCAGCGCCGATCACGCCGGCCTCGCTATCTGCGAAAAGCAGTGGACCACAGTCGGCAGTCGACACCCCGATCGCCAGTCGCGGAACGCGCGTGACAACGGCGTCCGCACGAGGCCGCTTATCAGGAGTCCAGGGTTCATCAGCGATCACAACATTCGGCGAGTGAATTTGAAAAGCCGTCAGCAGGCGATCCGGAGTCACCCCTAACAGTGCTGCCATGCGTGCGCGATTCTCGGTAACTTTGTCGGGTGCATCGCTGGAGCCGACACCTCCATTGAGCGAAGAATAGACACCCTGCGACACGCCGCCGGAGCGTGTAAAAAAAGCGTGGCGAATACGCTCGAGCGTGGCAAGGGTGGCGGCCTGGAGCATTTCGTTCGGATACCTGTAAAACAACCAAATAGATAGTGCGCGCGACGGCGCGCGGCCAGCATTTTAGTTTTCAAAGCCGGGCGGTGTACCTACCGAGGGATGGGTAAAGGCAGCGACCTTAAACAATTCGCCCATCGCATTTCTTTTACGGCCGATTAGACGTTCGAGCGCCTCGTCGATGTCAGTAGTCCGTGCGGCCCTTGCTTTCAGTGTGGCTGCTCTCCGTTCAATTCCGAGCCCTCGCAAAAATTGTGACTGTTCAATTGGCCCAAAGCCAGTGGCACCCATGGCCTCGACGGCACGCGCCAACGATTGGAAATCTACATGAGCGGTCAGGTCGAGATGACCGGGAGACGTAAGAGGGTCGGCATAAGCGTGCTGGCCGACGGCCTGTAAGGTTTCACCAAGCGCGGTCTCGGTGTGACCGTAGTCGATGACGAGGGCGGCGCCTCGGTTGTCCGCTACGCGCCGGCCAACGTCCATCGCGGAGGTTTCGGCGCGCCATTCAAAAACGGCGCCCGCACGCGGCGCACGCAATGCCGCTGGAAGTAGGTTCTGGAAGAAGGGCATCGGCTCAGGCGCGATCGTAAACGCCAGTTGGCCAGATGGGTCAATCTGGATTCGCCGCTCATGCCAGCCACGCTCGGTCTTTATCGCCTGATTGATCGGCAGGGCGTCGAAGAATTCGTTCGCGAAAATAATGGCCGGTCCTTTCGGTACGTCACCGAGCGAGCCATGCCAGATGAGCGGAACGCCTGCACCTTCCAACGTTTTTTCCTGCTGCGCTCGCAGAGCAGGGCTGATCTCGACCAGATGTACAACAATCGCTGAACGGAACTCCGGCACAATTTGCACCGCGCGCAACGCGTCTTTCATCATCGTGCCACGACCCGGCCCGAGTTCGATTAGCCGCACGTTTTCAGGGGCGCCCATCTGCTTCCATACGGCGGATGCCCAGATGCCGACCAGTTCGCCGAACATCTGGCTTATCTCCGGCGCTGTGATGAAATCGCCGCGCGCGCCGAAGGGGTCATGAGTTGTGTAGTAGCCGTGCGTAGGGTCGAGCAGACACAGCGCCATGAATTCAGAGATCGGCATCGGTCCGCCCAATGCGATCCGGCGGCGGATTTCAGCTTCCAGCGCGGAGTGTTCCTCCACTAGCGCCTCCGAAGCGGCGGGTGCCTCAGCGCGTAGAAAATGAAACAAAGACCGGCAAGGAACAGCGGCACCGAGAGCAACTGTCCCATAGTTGCTCCACCCCATAGAAATCCGAGCTGGGCGTCGGGTTCGCGGAAAAACTCACAGAATGTGCGTGCGAGAGCGTAACCGGCAGCGAAGCATCCGATAATTAGACCGGGCCGCTTCAAAGCGCCAGCGCGCACCAGAAGGCCGAGGACGGCGAGCAGAAATAGACCTTCGAGCGCGGCCTCGTAAAGCTGACTCGGATGGCGCGGCAGCGGTCCGCCATTCGGAAAAATCATGGCCCAGGCCACGTCGGCAGGACGGCCCCACAATTCCCCGTTGATGAAATTGGCGATCCGGCCGAGGAACAAGCCGATGGGGCCGACTGCGCAGGTGATATCACCAAGAGAAAGAACGGAAATCCCGCGCATGTACCCAAACAACAAAACCGCGAGCACGCAGCCGATGAAACCGCCATGAAATGACATTCCGCCATTCCACAATTGTACGATTTCGATCGGGTGCTCGACGAAGTAGGGGAGATTGTAGAACAGCACGTAACCGATCCGACCACCAAGGATGATGCCGATTGTCACCCACAGCACAAAATCATCGAAATCGGTGACGCTCATCGGCGCCTTGCCGCCCCACAGTTTTGTTGAGCGAATGAGCAGGCGCGCGTAAGCCCAGCCGATCAGGATGCCGAAGATATAAGCTAGGGCGTACCAACGGATGGCGAACGGTCCGAGCTGTATAAGCACCGGATCAAAGGTCGGATAGGGAATGACAAGCACGGGCATCGCGAGATCCGAGTCCGCGGGACGCACGCCCCGCCCGTAAGTGCTAGCACGCCGGGTCTTGCGGCGGCACGACCGGATCGCCATTCTGATGCAATCCGTGCCGGAGGCGAAATATGACCCAGACCAGCAACCGCTTTTTCGACGAGATGGCGCGCTTGATGAACGATGCGGCGGGTGTCGCGCAAGGGGTACGGCGCGAATTCGACACCCTACTGCGCACTCAGGCTGAACGCATTTTGCGCGAACTCGACATGGTCAAACGGGAAGAGTTCGAGGCGGTCAAGGACATGGCGCGTCTGGCGCGTGAGGAGAATGAGGCCCTAAAGGCCCGTGTAGCGGCTTTGGAGGCTAAGACCGAAAAGCCCAGGAAGAAGTCTAAGGATTCGTCCGAAAAGACACGCTGATCAGTGGCCTGTGCGGTTTTCTTGCCCTTTTGGGATGCTGCCGCTATAACCCGCCCCGTTCGCGGCCCCCGGCACCCCTGGAGGCTTGCCGCGTGCGCAGGCGGCGAGAAAGCCGCCTTTTTCCATTGACTTAGATGAGGGATTAACATGGCGACCGTCCAGGAAATGAAGGCGACGGCACGTCCGAAAGGCGGCAAGGGGACCGCTCGGGCTGCGCGTCGCACCGGCAAAGTGCCGGGCGTGATCTACGGAGAGAACAAACCCCCGCTCATGGTCCTGGTCGATCATGATGAACTGCGCCATCGTATCTACGCTGGGCGCTTTCTGACCACGCTTTACAATATCGATGTGGACGGCACCAAGCATCGGGTTATCCCGCGCGACTTCCAGCTCGACGCGATCAAAGACCTTCCGATGCATGTCGACTTTCTGCGTGTGTCGGAAGGGGCCACCATTCGGGTGCATATTCCGGTGCACGTCCTCAACGCCGATCAGGCGCCGGGCGTGAAACGCGGTGGCGCGGTCAACATTGTCACGCATACCGTCGAAGTAATGTGCCCAGCGGATGCGATCCCGGAGTCGATCGACGTCGATATTTCCAGCCTTGACATTAATCACTCGAAGCATCTCACCGACGTGACCCTGCCGGCGAATATCCGCGTTATCGGACGCCCCGACATGACGCTTGTCACAGTTGTGCCGCCGTCCGGCTATGCGGAGGAAATGAAAGCAGCCGCCGAAGCAGCAGCTGCTGCAGCGGCAGCCGCCGCCGCTGCCGCGACCGCCGGCGCTGCGCCCGCCGCCGAAGGCGCTGCCCCCGGTGCCGCGCCCGGCGCTGCACCTGGAGCCGCTCCCGCCGCTGGTGCGGCACCTGCCGCCGCCGCGGCAGCGAAGCCCGAGAAGAAGTGAGGCCTCGTTCAGGCCTCACCGTCAGCGTTTGCGTATTCGGCAACTCTAGGTGAGCGCCGTTCACGCCATGCTGCTTTTCGTCGGCCTCGGCAACCCCGGTCCCAAGCACGCCGGCAACCGCCATAACATCGGGTTTATGGCGGTGCAGGCAATTGCGCGCCGTCGTGAACTCTCGCCCTGGCGGCGGCGATTTCAGGGCGTTGCGGTGGAAGGCAACATTGCGAGCGAGCGCATCCTTCTGCTTTTGCCGGGCACGTATATGAACGAGTCGGGTCGAGCAGTGGGGGAGGCCGCAAATTTCTACAAGCTCGATGCGGGCAGCATCGTGGTTTTCCACGACGAAGTCGATCTGCAGCCGGCGAAAGTCAGAGTAAAAATCGGCGGCGGCGTCGCGGGCCATAACGGGCTGCGTTCGATCACCGCCCACATCGGCAACGAGTACAAGCGCGTGCGTATCGGCATCGGTAAACCGGACGTCAAGGAACTGGTTCCGATGCACGTCCTCGGTGACTTCGCAAAAAACGAATGGGCCTGGGTCGAGGCCTTGTGCGATGTGATCGCTGACAACGCAGCGCTTCTGGTCGATGGCAAGGATTCATCTTTTCAGAACAAAGTTCATCTCGCCATGGAAGCCAAAGGATTCGCCGACGAGGCGGACGACGAGCCGCTCGGCTCCAAATAAGACTGCTGACAAAGAGACAATAAATCATGGGATTTAGATGTGGCATAGTCGGCCTGCCGAACGTGGGCAAGTCGACGCTCTTCAATGCCCTGACACAGACAGCAGCGGCCCAAGCCGCCAACTATCCATTCTGTACGATCGAACCGAACGTCGGCGAGATCGCGGTGCCGGATCCGCGGCTGGACAAGCTTGCAGTTCTCGGGAAGTCCGCGCAGATCATTCCCACGCGCATCACGTTCGTCGATATTGCCGGACTCGTGCGCGGAGCATCTAAAGGAGAGGGCCTCGGCAACCAGTTTCTCGCCACCATTCGTGAGGTCGATGCCGTTGTGCATGTGGTGCGCTGTTTTGAGGACAGCGATGTCACGCATGTGGAAGGCAAAATCGATCCTATTGCCGACATCGAAACAATCGAAACGGAGTTGATGCTGGCAGATCTCGATAGTCTGGAAAAACGCATCGACAATCTTGAGAAGAAAGCGAAGGGTACCGGCGAAGACGCCAAACTGGCCAAGGAATCGCTTAATCTTATAAAACGCACGCTCGTCCTCCTGCGTGATGGCAAGCCTGGGCGCTTGGTCGAGCGCAAGGTCGAGGAGGAACAACTGTTCCACTCCTTGGGCCTGCTGACATCGGCTCCCGTGCTTTATGCTTGCAATGTGGACGAAACTTCCGCCGCAACCGGCAATGATTTCTCCCGCAAGGTCGAAGAGCGCGCGAAAGCCGAGGGCGCGGTCGCGGTCGTGATTTCGGCCAAGATCGAATCGGAGATTGCGACACTGCCGCCGGAAGAACGGACGGAGTATCTCGAGGCCGTGGGCCTAAAGGAGACCGGTCTCGATCGCCTTGTGCCCGCCGGCTACGCGCTTCTGCACCTTGTGACCTATTTCACGGTTGGTCCGAAGGAAGCGCGCGCCTGGACCATCACGCAGGGCACCAAGGCGCCACAGGCGGCGGGCGTCATTCACACCGACTTTGAGCGCGGCTTCATCAGGTCGGAAACCATCGCCTATGACGACTATATTGCCTGTGGGGGAGAAGCGGGCGCGCGCGACACCGGAAAAATGCGACTGGAAGGCAAAGACTACGTCGTTGCGGACGGCGACGTAATGCATTTCCGCTTTGCGACCTGATCAACGTTCTATCTGCTAGGCTTGCGCCGATGAGCGCGACGACCGACCAGTCAACATTGCCCGATCCTGTCGCGGCGAAATCCAACGAGCGGCGCGCTCTCGGCACTGCCTGCGGCGCGCACGCCCTAAATGACGGGTACACCGATCTCGTCTACGTTATGCTGCCTATCTGGCAGGCCGAGTTCGGTCTCAGCTTTGCCGCGCTCGGGCTGATGAGAACGGTCTTTTCCGGCACGCTGGCCGGCTTCCAGATTCCGGCGGGCTTTGTGGCTGAACGCTTCGGCGCCCCGACGGTGCTGGCGCTCGGGACCGCGCTCGCTGGGTTCGGGTACATATTCGCCGGATATAGCAACGGTTTGGGGGTTCTCGTCGCAGCGCTGTTCGTTGGCGGCCTCGGCGCAAGTACACAGCATCCGCTCGCCTCATCGCTCATCGCGCACGCCTTCGCCGGCGCGCGCTCGCTGAAGGCGCTTGGTACCTACAATTTTGCCGGAGACATTGGAAAAATGGTGCTCCCGGCCGCCGCAGCTTTGCTGCTTATGGCACTGCCCTGGCGTTACGTGCTGATGATCCTCGGTGCCATCGGTGCGCTTGCGGCATTAGCAATCTTTGTCGCGATGCCGAGGTTCAACGACGCCCATGTCTCGTCACGAAAAGATGATCATGCACGACGGGCCGTCGGCGCCGTGAAGCGTTCTGCATTTTCGTTGCTCCTATCGGTCGGTGTGATTGACAGCGCGACGCGGATGGCTTTCCTCACCTTCCTGCCGTTCGTGCTCACCGCAAAGGGGGCCAGCGTCCAACTGGTCGGTCTGGCGCTGACATTGGTTTTTGCCGGCGGGGCGATGGGCAAACTCGTGTGTGCGTTTCTCGCCGCGCGTATCGGGGCGGTGGCGACAGTGTGGCTTACAGAAACCGTGACGGCGGTCGGTATTGTTGCGCTGCTGCCGTTGCCGCTCGAACCTGCGTTGATATTGCTGCCGATTGTTGGAGTTGCGCTCAACGGCACTTCTTCGGTCCTGTACGGATCGGTGCCCGATCTTGTGGAGCCGGCCGGGCGCCAGCGCGCTTTCAGTATCTTTTATACGGGGACGATCGGGGCCGGCGCCGTTTCGCCGGCGATCTATGGGTTGGTAGGCGATGCGGTCGGGGTCCCGGTGGCTCTCATGGTCATTGCCGCAGTCGTACTCATTACCCTGCCGATAACATTTGTCTTACGGCCCGCTCTCGCTGCGCGGCCACGCTGAGTTCAGCGTTGCGGAGCCTTCACTTGACCCACGACCACCGCCGGCAGGATATCGAGATAGGGTCCCAAGAGGAACGCCTCTCCGGAGCCACTGCCATACAAGCGATCGTGTGCGTCGATCATGGCTCGCACGGGACCGACGCAGGCCGACATTGGGTCCACAATTAGATCATTGACTTCGCTCGGCCTCAGCCGGCCCTGTAGCGCGCATCGGCGAAAACCCTTGCGTACGATGCAATCCGTTGCGTGTCGCACCAGCGGCAGGAGTTTGGCGTCTTTCTGGCGGACCGACATACTTGACCAGTACGGAGGCCGACCGTCGCATCGCAGCGCTGCAGGCAAAATTGAGACTGATGGACGATCCGCCACACGTACAGTGGTGGCACGCATGAAACGCCGTCGCCTCGTGGAGGAACCTCTCCGGACGAGCAGGCGTTCTCTTTTTTGGACGCAATCGTGAGGAGGAACTTATGACACATTTTCACCATGCCGCGATCGTGAGTGCATTGCTTGCGAGCGTCGGTGCGGTCAATGCGCAAACCACCGTCATCACACATGAGCCGGTGGAATCGCGGACAGTGGTGACCACTGAGCCGCTGCAACTTACGCCGGTCCAGCGCCAAACGATCTATCGCACCATCGTGCGCGAGCGTGTCCCGCCGGCACGGCCGTCTGGGGAATACCGTGTCGGCGCGCGGCTACCGGAAAGCGTTCAGCTCTACACTCTTCCGCATGAAGTTGCAGTCGAGGTGCCTGCCATCCGGGCCTACAAATACATGGTGGTAAATAACCGCGTTGTGCTGATCGACCCTGCAACCAGTGAGGTCGTCGCCGAAGTGGTCGATTAATACGTCCCACCGCCTGAGATTTGGCCCGGTGCCGCGCGCGCGGGCCATGTTTTTTACGAACTCGACGTTTACCGTGGGCTGACAGGGCAGATATGCACACGCCGAGGTGCTGGATTTTCTGCGTCATAAGGGCCATATTATGGGGCGAGGAGCCTTTGATTATGTCGATGATCAACTACCGTGCCCCGTCCGAACTATTTCCTAGCCGGAGCCGGAAGTCGCGCCGGCCGATTGGCTACAAGCGCTTTCCAACTGCAGCCGAAGCGATTCGCTTCGCGATTGAGGAATTGCCGCCGGAATTGCTGCTGGGCGCGTATCTCGAAGTGGAAGAGAAGCGGTTCGACGGAAACGGGATCCGGCAACTTTACGAAAGCGCCGACTATCCGCTTCCGCGCAAGGGCGCCAAGACCAAAGTCGCCGCCGCCAGCTGATCTGAAAGCAAAGATGGTAACCGATCGCAGTCCGTGCCCGGACGCGATTCGGATTCGCGCGCCATACGGGGGTCTTTTTGGCGCTAAATTCATCAGCCCCCGCCGCCTCTCGGCCGTTGTGAAAGAAGCCACCGCCGGCAGGTCCGACGATGGCTTCTGTGCTTACTGCATTGGCAGGCAGCCACTAACCCGAATTTTTGGATCCGTTTTTCCACTGCGTGAGGCTGTCACCGATAACCTTCATCGCGGTCATTGCGGCGTGGCTCAGGCTGGCATAGCCGGCAATCTCTCGGCCTACCCGTTCACCTTCGCTACGAAGCATCTCACGTACGGCTTGCAGCTCCAGAATGACTCGGTCGATTTCTTCCATGGATGCGCCGGAAACGCGCCGGATAAGTCCATTCAGATTATCAGCGATCGGTTCGGGCGGTGTATCCGTGTCAGGTCGTTGACGACGGAGGAACGCCACGTCGCGCCTGACGAATTCTCGAATCTCGCCCTCGAAAGTCGCTGCCGCCTGGTCGGCGTCGCTCAATTTTTCCACTGATTTCCGGTTTGGAGCATATATCTCCGGGCCGGGTTTTTCCGGGACTGCACCAAGCCGATCTCTGCTCATGGTCAACTCCTACAAGGCGCAATGCAAATTGCGCGGGTCCCCTTTGCGGACTGATTGCCGCATGCGAGTTGGGCGGCCGTGGGGCAGAGAAGGGCGGACCAGCGGAACCGGACGCGCCGGGCAAGTTATGCACGACTTTTTGGGTATTCGGCAGCCCGCGAAAGGTCTACCAATGCAGCTTGAAACCCGCTGATGCTTTTGCTGCTGCTGGTCTGGCCGAAATCCGTGACCGCGGTGGTAACCTGGAGTGGACCGTACAGCTTCTGTTCGGCACTCAGCGTATTGTGGGTCACGGGATCGTTGCTGGCGCTGATAAACATTGGTTGCGCTTGCCATGGAACTTTGGCCAAGCTGTGAATGACTTTGCACATTTTTCCGTCACAGACAGCCGACGGCGATGCCCCCGTTGATGTGCTCTACGTCCGCATCCAGGCGGCCGAGTTCGCGCTCGCGGTCGGCGCCGCTTTTGCATAGCGCGGCTACAGCTCGCGCTTTTACCACTTCAAGGAAGTAAAGCTGAGCTGCGGTGCAGGTCTCGGGCCCGGCAACCATGCCTAACTTTTTGATCCGCGCCTGCATGGCTGCGACGTTCGCGTTCACATCGGCAAGACCGCGCTCGCAACCTGACGGTTGCACCGGCTCCGGATGTGCAGGCGGTGCGATCAGCAGCGCGAGGGTTCCAGGCACAATGATGCCGACAAAGGCAAGGAAGGCGCGAACAAAACGTTTGAGCACGGAATGTCCTCCGACCATTACCTGCATTGGTCGGTCGGACCGCCGAAAAGGTTCAAACCGGGCGGTGTGAAACCAGAAGCCAACTGGTGGATTAATCTAGGTTCCAGCGAAATGGCGAAGGAGCACGACGATGCATGCACTATTGCCGATCATTTTGACTGCGTCGCATGTCCTTTTGGCAGCCGACTCGGTACCGAAATTCGATGTCGAGCGGACATGTCGGCCGGCGGCGGAAGCGGCGGTGTTGCCGGGCCGAGATTCGGCGGCGTGACAGCGGGATGAGCGTGATGCGCGCGTCAAGCTCGAGCGAGACTGGGCCAGATACAACGCAGCACAAAAGCGCCAGTGCGCCGGATTCGCCGCACTTGATCGCGCACCGAGTTACGTGGAGTTGCTTACCTGCCTGGAACTTGCAAAACAAACCCAGGAACTGCCACCAGATTCGAAAGTAGAAACTGTTGGCCGCCCGTGATTATCAGGACTTCTTTCCCGGGGGATTGCTGTAGGGGCTGGCGGACGAACCCTGCATCTGCGACAGCTTGTATGCAGACAGCTGCTTGGGCTTGTCCTTCTCGGCCTTCGGTTTCCTTTTTTCCTTACTTGAACGCATCTGACCTTTCGCCATGACGACCTCCCTGGAGTCGAGTGACGGCGAATGCTAACCGGCCCACGGCTGGGCGCAAGGGGATGCCGGAAAGCTTTGTCAGGTCCGGGGCGATGGTGCGCCCGCCGCCTTCATCTTTTCGTCAATGCACTTGTTGACAAGTTCGGCGCGCTTATCGAGATTTTCGTGCGCGCTGCCCTTCTCGGTGCGCATCCAGCATTCCCGCGCCGCGCGCGAGTGCGTCATCGGTTCAGAATTTGTAACAGGCCCCGCCTGAGGCCGTGGTGCATCGGCGTTCGGCCTGACACCCGCTGTCGGGCCGGTGGTATCAGTCTCACAGCTGGCAAGAGCCACCGCGAAGATGGTGAGTAAGGCGATGCGCGGAATCAAGAAATTGCGAAATGTCACGGCCACAGATTTAATCCCACGCTTTTCCGGATGTCGGCTTTCAATTGGTCGCCGCAGGGGCGGCCGGCTATTTGCCTGAAAAGATCCATATACGCAACGCCCGCGAAACAGCTTCACAATCGCGTGCGTGGCTGTGAACCGCGGCCGGCACGGGCACGTTGTTCCTCAAAGTAAACACGGAACCGGAGGCGGCGATGCGTATCTATTGGCTGGCGGCGGCAGCCGTCGTGGTTGTTTGCGGGGCTGTGCGTGCGGCGGAGGGGCCTGCGCCGGAAAGTGGAGACGCGGCAGTCGGTGTCGGCATCTTATGCAACACGCCGCAACAGGCGAAACAATTTGTCAGCTTGCGGCGCAAGGGCGCCGCACCCGAAAAAGCGATGCAGGTGGTGAATGCCGACGCACGGGATGGACACGCGTGCGGCGTGGCAGCCGTCGCCTATATTCGAAACCAGACTGTCGGTACCGTGAAGCTTAAGGACCGGCTCGTCCAAATCGTGCGCATCAACGTGGTCGCCGGATTCACCGGATCCGGCTGGGAGCGCGCGACCGCCGATATGATTCAGTATGCAGTGCTCGAAGGGGCGGGCGAATCTGTCTGAGAAACGCGACCGTTAATCCGGAATATCAGGCGCCTGCAGACAATTAACGATGAACGGTGACGCCGAGCTTAACCAAACCCGGCGTTTTGATTTCACGGCAAAAACGGACAGGGCCGTCATTTCCCGCACCAGGCGCATCACGGCAAGCAAGACGGCGGATATGGAAAGCACGTCGACGGGCACAAAATGGGCATGTGGCAACGCGGTCGTGGCGGCAAGGATTTTCGCCGTGAATGGCAGGCCGGCGGTGGCGGCGGCGGTGGATACGGCGGAGGTGGAAGCGTGGGATATTTCTGCCAGGGCACGCTTTGCCAGGGCGTATGGTATCAAGTCACGGAATCCCCAAAACGGTCTCGTGAGGAAGAGCATCCTTCGACAAGTAGGATGTGACAACTTTTACGCGATCATTCACGTGTTTCATTGCATCGAAAATGAGTGAACTGCATATGACACAAGTTTCTGTCCCCAATACAAGGCGTCTGGTATTTGGAGCCCTGATCGCGGTCTGCGCATTCGGGACAGCGTGTATTCCTTCGCAAGCTGCAGACCTCGGATCGGATTTCAGGTCCGATGCGCGGCACGTTAGAGCCGGCTGGCATTACTCAAGCTGGCGCGACCGTTGCGCCTGGGCGGGGTACTACTGCCTCTATGCCTGGGATGGATACATCTACAGCTATCCCTGAGATGACCGTCCTTCCGCGCTCGCATACGCGCGCCGACACCGGCATCACCGCTACTGATGGGAGAGCACAGCGAGTTATCGCCGCTTGTTGCTGCGGAATCCGCCCCGCATTCCCGGCTTTCCGAGCTTTGAGCGGGGTGAATCCGCCCGCGCCGGTTTTGTCTCGTGCGATAGAGCAATGCCCATCTCGTCGAGATGCGGCTTGTGTGGTCTGTCCGCCCCTTTACGCAATCTCGATTCCTGCGCGAGAATCACATCGCGTGCCGTGGGATTATCGAGCACCGCAAGCTCCGTCGCCCGAAGTCGCTTGATCTCGTCGCGCAGGCGCGCGGCCTGCTCGAAGTCGAGATCAGCCGCTGCCTCGCGCATGCGTGTCTCGAGGTCCGCGATGACGGCTTCGAGATTGTGGCCGATGGCTGCCGCTTCGCCGAACTCGCCGGCACCGGTTGAACCAGTTGCAATCAGCACGTGGTCGCGCTCATACACGCTGTCAAGAATGTCGGCGATGCCCTTGCGCACGCTCTCCGGCGTGATGCCGTTCGTTTTGTTGTAGTCCTCCTGCTTCTCGCGGCGGCGATTGGTCTCCTCGATCGCGCGCCGCATCGAGCCAGTCACCGCATCGGCATAGAGCACAACCCTGCCATCTACATTGCGCGCGGCGCGGCCTATGGTCTGGATTAGGCTGGTCTCGCTCCGAAGAAAACCCTCTTTGTCGGCGTCGAGAATGGCAACCAGCGCGCATTCCGGAATGTCGAGGCCCTCACGCAGAAGGTTGATACCGACAAGTGCATCAAAAGCGCCGAGCCGTAGGTCGCGGATGATCTCGATTCGCTCGAGCGTATCGATGTCGCTGTGCATATAGCGTACACGGATGCCCTGCTCGTGCAGATATTCGGTCAGGTCCTCCGCCATGCGCTTGGTGAGAACGGTAATGAGCGAGCGAAAACCCTTCGCCGCGACTTGCCGCACCTCACCGACAAGATCATCAACCTGCGTACGTGCAGGCCGCACTTCGACGGGAGGATCGATCAGGCCGGTGGGACGGATCACCTGCTCGACGAAAACACCTCGAGCTTCTTCCATCTCCCACGCGCCCGGGGTAGCGGAAACCGTGAGCGTTTGCGGCCGCATGGCATCCCACTCTTCGAAGCGCAGCGGACGGTTGTCCATGCAGGAGGGCAGACGAAAACCATATTCGGCGAGCGTCGCCTTGCGCCGGAAGTCGCCGCGATACATGCCGCCAAGCTGCGGCACGGAGACGTGACTTTCATCTACGAAGACCAGAGCATTGTCGGGCACATATTCGAATAGGGTCGGAGGCGGTTCACCCGGCTTTCGGCCGGTGAGGTAGCGAGAGTAGTTCTCAATGCCGGCGCAACTGCCTGTGGCTTCCATCATTTCGAGGTCGAAAATTGTACGCTGTTCGAGGCGCTGCGCTTCGAGAAGGCGGCCGGCGCTATTGAGCTGATCGAGCCGCTGGCGCAGTTCGTTCTTGATGCCGGCGATGGCCTGAATAAGCGTCGGGCGGGGCGTGACGTAGTGCGAATTTGCGTAGATTTTTACGAATTCCAGTTCATCCGTTTTTTGTCCGGTCAGCGGATCCATTTCTTCGATTTTCTCGATCTCGTCGCCGAATAGGTGAATGCGCCAGGCGCGGTCCTCATAGTGGGCGGGAAAGATATCGACGGTGTCGCCACGTACGCGAAACGAGCCGCGGAAAAAATCGCCTTGCGTGCGTTTGTATTGCAGCGCGACGAGGTCAGCGAGCAATTGCCGCTGGTCGATCTTACCACGCTGCTTGAGCGTGAAAGTCATCGCCGAATATGTTTCCACCGATCCGATACCATAGATGCACGAAACCGAGGCAACGATGACGACATCATCGCGTTCAAGCAGAGAACGTGTCGCCGAATGCCGCATCCGGTCGATCTGCTCGTTGATCGAGGATTCTTTTTCGATATAGGTGTCGGTGCGCGGAACGTAGGCTTCCGGCTGATAGTAGTCGTAGTAGCTGACGAAATATTCGACGGCGTTGTCCGGAAAGAACGATTTGAATTCGCCGTACAGCTGAGCGGCCAAGGTTTTGTTCGGCGCAAGGATAAGGGCGGGGCGCTGCGTGGCCTCGATTACCTTGGCCATGGTGAAGGTCTTGCCGGACCCGGTGACACCGAGCAGCACCTGAGTGCGGTCAACGCGATTTACGCCTTCGACGAGTTCCTTGATCGCTTGTGGCTGGTCGCCTTTCGGGTCGAAATCGGAAGCAATGACAAGTTTCTTTCCACCTTCGGACTTTTCGGGCCGGGGCGGGCGGTGTGGCGTCCATGGAGTAGCGGTGAATTCCGGACGACCCTCGCGCAGCAATCGGTCGAGGGATACTTGGCTCGCGACACCGCCAAAGCCACCGGATTGGGTCGGCAGGTCCGCGCGCGGCAAACGATACTTCATGTCCTCCTTTTTCACGGCCGGCGTAGATGGCGCCTCCTCGTCTCCGATTCCCAGTTCTTGCGCGAGTTGCGGGTCGAGCCCTGTGATTGGTGAGGCCATGTAGTCGCGCTGGGGTGCTTCGTTGAACTCTTTTGGAGTCGACTTGCGCGCTTTGTGGGCTTCGGAAAAATCGCGCCGGCGGTCCCACGAATTATCCGGGGGCGGCTGCAATCCTGTTCCGGAACCGAGGCCGGCGGTGCCGCGTCCGATGCCAGGATTTAGCAAATTGGCAAGTGTATCCGGGGTCGGCTTGTCATCGGGGCGTGCGGCCTTAGCACGCGTCGGCCGCGCGGGGTCCTTTTTCGGCTCGTCAGGGGATTTCGCCATCAACCCGAATATGGGACGAGTCCTGCGGCGAGGAAAGGGCGGCTCGACGCGCAGGCTAGCCGCAAGGATGACCGGTGACGGGCGTTTTACGAGCGGTGCGATCCGAGCGGCGATATAGGGCTAGAAATCGCCAAGCCGCAGTCGTTCCAAGCGCATCGCCGGGCGGAGATCGGCTTTGGCGAGTGCTTGGCGAACCGATGCGGGCGCGAACGTTGTGAAGTCCGAAGCAATCAGGACGCCGCTTTTGATTAGGTAGTGAAGCGAATCCAGTACGCGGCTCCTCACCTGCGCCAGCGATTCCACCTCCGGCTGGGTGGCAGAATAACTGTCCGGTGTCGACGCGATCTCATCCGCCTTAACAACAAACGTGCTCGCGGCCTGCACGGCGAGAGCGCGATTGTCGATGTC
>JANWKN010000067.1 GCA_025451355.1 Pseudolabrys sp.
GCAAGGCGCCCGATAGCATGGATGCCTGGGATCTGGTGATGCGCGGACTGTCGCACTACTGGCGATTGACGCGACAAGACAACATGGTCGCGCAAGCGCTGCTCGAAAAGGCGACAGCTATCGATCCTAATTATGGTCAGGCGCTTGGCGTGCTTGCAGCCAGCCACACATTCGGCGCTCACATGGGTTGGTCGGACATGGCAGCTTCGGTGTTACTTGCCGAACGTGCCGCCATGGCGGCGATCCGTGCCGACAGCGAAGACCCCTGGGCCCACCACGCTTTGGGCAATGTCCACCTGTTCACGCGCCGCTTCGACGATTCACTCGCCGAATTCGAACTGGCCTTGCAGCTCAATCCCAATTTTTCTCTGGCGCAGGCTTACTACGGATTGACGTTGTCATATTGCGGTCGGTGGCAGGACGCCGACCTCGCCGCCCGGCGCGCGTTGCGGCTCAGTCCACGTGATCCGTTCTCTGCTCTCCATTATGGCATCGCCGCCTACGCGCAGTTCAACGGACATAATTACGAGGACGCCATGCGCCTTGCGCGCGAAGCTATCCGTCAGCGGGGCGATTTCGTCGGTGGCCACAGGGTGCTCACCGCCGCCGCCGGAATGGCCGGACAGGTCGACGCAGCGGCGGCCGCCTTGCAGGAACTTCGCCGCGTTCAGCCCAACATCTCGCTGGCCTGGCTTGCGCACCAAATGCCCTTCCAGCACGACGCCGACCGCGAGCACTATCTGGAGGGCTTCCGTCGGGCCGGCCTCGCGTGATCCGCGGCGACTTGCGATTCTTAGTCCTTCAATCCCGCATTCTGCAGCCCCAAAAGGAACCGCGCGCGATCATTGGGATTGACGAAGACAGTGTCGTGCACCACGTGCGCACTCGAGAGGTCGGGTTGAAGCGCGAGCGTACGTGAGAGGGCTTCTCCCGCCTCGTCGATCTTTCCGAGCAATCCCAGTGAGACCGTCATCAGCCGCCAGGCGCCGGCGTGGTGCGGATGCAACGCCGTGAGAGAGCGGCATACCGCAACGGTTTCCTCGTACTGGCCGAGAGCGAACAGGGCCATATACCGGACGATCGGCGCATAGATCGTGAGAAACGGATCGCAGGGACTTAGTCGCTGCGCCTGCTCCAGCGATCGCAATCCGCGTTCGGGCTGCTCGCCGCATGCATAGGCGTAGCCGAGCCCCGCGTGGCCGAGCGCAAAATTGGGGTTTAGATCGACGGATTTGGAAAGATGCATCACTGCCGATTCGGGACGCCGCCGTCGCGAGTGTGCAAGACCCAGCACGAAGTGGCCCCAATGGTCCTGATCATCAAGCGCCACCGCACGCTCCCCGGATTCGAGCGCCTTGTCGGTGAATTCTCCGATTGGCATCCGTGCGTCCAGGTTGAACATGCATAGATAAGTCCAACCAAGCAGCGCGTGCGCGTGAGCATATTCCGGATCGAGGGTGATCGCCTGTCGCAAGCATTCCTGCGCTAGACGCTGCTCCTCAACACTCATGCGCCACATGTGCGGCAAGGCGCGCATCACCAGGTCCCAGGCCTCGATGTTTTGCGGCGGCTTGCGCTGAACGCGCGCTGCTTCGGCGACGATAATCTGCGAGCCCACAGAATCGATCACCCGGTTGGTGATCTCGTCCTGTAATTCGAAGATATTTGCGAGATCGCGGTCGTAACGGTCCGCCCAGAGATTGACGCCTTTGTTGGCGTCAATCAGTTGCGCGGTCACACGAACCCGGCTGGATGCCTTGCGCACACTGCCCTCAAGCACGTAGTGCACGCCTAGCTCGCTTGCCACCTTGCGCACATCGACGGGCTCACCCTTGAAGGCAAAGCTCGAATTGCGGGCAATGACGAAGAACCATCGTTGGCGCGATAGTCCGGTGATGATGTCCTCGGTGAGACCGTCGGCGAAGTATTCCTGAATGGAATCCCCGCTCCTGTTCTGAAACGGCAGAACAGCGATTGACGGCTTGTCGGGCAAGGTCAGCACCGGCGCGACGACGTTGTCGCGCGCCCGACTTTCCGGCGCTGTTACAACCGGTCGCCAATCCTGTGTGAATGACTCATAAGCGTCCTGGACCTCGCCCACGAAGCGAAAACCGCGTTTGTGGTGTGTACGCACGAATAGCTGATCGTCACCATTGTCACCGATCGCGCGGCGCGCCGCGCTAACGCGAGAACTCAGTGTGGCTTCGGAAATCACCCGACCCTTCCACACCGTGTCTATGAGTTCTTCTCTGCTGACGATCCGGTTGCGATTGCGAACCAGGTGAACGAGCAAATCGAAAACCTGCGGTTCGATCGAGATGACCTCGCCACCATGACGCAGCTCGTGACGCGCAACATCAATTTCAAAGTTCGCGAAACGGAATGCCGCGCTATTGCTCGCTTGCGACGCGGCTTGTTCCGATGCCTGCACTCCAAAGTATCGCATTGGCTCGCCCCCTGACGTACCGATGACATACTCAAGTTCTTCAGAGATCTTCACGTACTCTTCTAGCGCACAAAAAACAGCTTTGACTGTGAGGGCCCTCACAGAACGGAAAGCTCAGAACGTATTGTTTCAGGAAAAAATATTGGACGAATCGAGTCGGACCTTTGCAGCAATCCGAATTGCCCCCGCGCGCGATCGGCTAGCTCTCCATCTTAAAATTTCGCCGGAATGGGGTGACGCGAGTTTTGCGGGCCCCGCTTTCGAGGCGATGCTATGCCCGTAATTTGCGTCGGAGTCACGATGTCTCGCTCGCTCTTCACGAAAACGTCATGGAACAACGGCGCAGCGAAATACCACGACGTCGCGAAAACATATTCAGCAAGAGCGATTTTTGGAGAAAATCTTGAGATCAGGCCAATTAGTTGGCCTCCATACTATCTCCATGAAAATTAAGGCCTGGCAAAAGTACTTCTTCAAGCACGTCAGACCAATCGCAACTAGTTCTCGCCCCCGCAGACCTGCGGTCTGCTTCAAGCGAGGTACTTATTGTGACATGGCGAAAATTGAGATTTCTCTCGGTAGCCGCTGTCGCAGCGGTTTTGATCGCGACGCTAGCCGTCGCCCGAGCCGTCCGTCCGTCAGGCGATCCGACCGGCGAGAATCGGAGTCAGATGGCGCCGTCGCACCTGCAAGGTAATTTTGCCTGTCCCCCGCTCGTTTCCGCGTGGGATTGCGAGGTGATTGTGAATACGTTTCCCATGTGAGCGCGGGCAAAAGAGGCGACTCGTCGATGCCTCCAATTAGGATCTAACTTTTCCGATCGCGAAAAACGCTGAGCGGGCGATCAATCCGACATCGCGCCCAAGCCATACATGATTCTCAGGACCGGACTCATCTGCAGCCCAACACGGTCGAACCACGCCTTGAACACGACGATGACACGGCCATCGCGATAGATCTGCGCCAATCCCGTATTGACCGCGAGACGCAGCGCCCAATCGCCGCGCGGCAGAACTATCGCGTAAGGCTCGACGGACAAATCATCGGGCAGCATCATAAGATCTTGCGGATTCTTAATGTGAGCACCGACCAGCAAAAGCTTGTCGCTTGCAAAACCATCGGCCTTGCCGCTTTCCAGTAGCGCGACCGCTTCGCTTCCATCTTTTACGGACACAAGCGTCGCTTCGACTTTTTGCTGCTTGAGCTGATTGATGATGGCTTGTTCATTCGTCGTGCCGGCTGCGACCGCGATCTTTTTTCCGGTCATGTCCGCAAATGTGCGGATGTTGGAGGCTTTCATAACGATGATGCCGGTGGTTTCGACAAATACGAAATTCGAGAAATCGACTTCTTTCATTCGTCCCAGCGTCGCTGTGCTTGAGCCGCATTCCATATCGGCCTTGCCGCTCGCTACCGTCGTAAAGCGCGTCTGAAGGGTTGTCGGAACCCAGTCGATCTTGAGATCGCCCAGCCCGAATTGTTGCCCGATCGAATTCGCTACCAGTCTGCAGAGATCAATTGTGAAGCCGACCGGCTCGTTTTTGTCATTCACGAATGAGAACGGTCTCGCATCCGCGCGGTACGCTATCCTGATCGTCTTTGTGCTTGTGATGGCCTTCAGGCGACTATCGGGCGGGAACTGGATTTGCGCAGAAGCTGCGGTTGCGAACAAAAAAGCCAGGCACACAGAAACAAGCCGGAACATGATTTTCCCCCGTTTACGAAATTACCGACGCCTGCAATTTCGTGACTAGACCTTCAATATCGCCAATCAGGCCAGATGATTTGATCGAGATCAACGTCCTTCTTGGCGGGGAAATCCCAGCTTCGTATGGTGAAACCCCCGTTTGGGAACCACGCGAACGCCCTTTGGTTGTGATAATTTGCGGTGGGCATGAATATTCTTCGTCTCTATTGGCGCGTTCTCGCGTTGCTCGGGTCCGAGCGCCCGTTGGCGTGGGGGTTGGTGGTGGCCAATGTGGCTCTGGCCACCGCCCAGTTTGCCGAGCCGGTATTGCTTGGCCGCATTATCGACGCCTTGACAGGCGCGCAGACGCGAGGCGAGACGCCGCAGTGGTCGCAGCTCGCAACGCTGCTCGGCGCCTGGGCCGGCTTCGGCCTTTTCACAATCGCCTGCGGGACACTGATTGCGCTCTACGCGGACCGCCTCGCGCATCGGCGGCGCCACGTGGTTCTGACCGGCTATTTCGAGCATGTCCTGCAGTTGCCGCTCTCCTACCACGGCAACACTCACTCCGGCCGCCTGATGAAGATGATGTTGCAGGGCACGGAGGCACTGTGGGGACTATGGGTCGGTTTCTTCCGTGACAACCTGTCCTCACTCGTTTCGTTGCTGGTATTGCTGCCGATCTCTCTATTCATAAATTGGCGGCTCGCTCTGCTCCTGATCATCCTCTGTATCGTCTTTGCGGTGCTGACGACGCTGATCGTGCGCAAGACCGAAAGATTGCAAAGCTCGGTCGAGCGTCACTACTCTGATCTTGCCGAACGCGCATCGGACACGCTCGGCAATATTGCTCTCGTGCAGAGCTTTTCGCGCCTGGAAGCTGAGGTCGCCGAGTTGCGACTGGTCGTCGAGCGTTTGTTGTCCGCGCAAATGCCTGTGCTGTCCTGGTGGGCGCTTGCCAATGTGCTGACACGGACCGCAACCACACTGACAGTATTGGCGATCATCATTGTTGGCACACTGCTGACTTTCAAAGGTCAGGCCACCGTCGGCGAAATGGTCACCTTCATGAACTTTTCCGGTCTGATCATCGCGAGGCTTGAACGCAGCGTCAGCTTCGTCAACTCGGTGGTCTCGGAGGCGCCGCGTTTGCGCGAATTCTTCCAAGTTTGGGACACCGTCCCATCGATTCGTGATCGGCGGGGAGCGATCGATCCCGGAAGATTGCAGGGACGCGTGGAATTCAAGCATGTGTCTTTTTCGTATGACGGTAAGCGCGTGGCTGTGGAGGATCTGAATTTTTCAGCCATGCCCGGCGAAACGATCGCGCTCGTCGGTGCAACGGGCGCCGGAAAATCGACCGCCATCGCTTTGCTCCACCGCGCTTTCGATCCGCAGTCCGGTGAGATCGACATTGACGGCACTGACATCCGCAAATTTAGGCTCGCGGCATTGCGGCGCAACATCGGTGTGGTCTTTCAGGAAGCGCTGTTGTTCAACCGTTCGATCGCCGAAAATCTGATGGTCGGAAAGGCGGACGCAACGGAAGCGGAGATGCGGGACGCCGTCGAACGCGCGCAGGCTCTCGAATTTATCGAACGGAAATTTCAGGGTTTTGCGGACAATGTCGGCGAGCGTGGCCGCTCGCTCTCGGGCGGAGAGCGCCAGCGCCTGTCGATCGCCCGTGCGCTTCTAAAGAACCCGCCAATTCTAATTCTCGACGAGGCGACGAGCGCACTGGACGCCGACACAGAGGCGAAGGTTATGCGCGCGCTCGACGAGGTAATGAAGGGGCGGACCACCTTCGTCATCGCGCACCGGCTTTCTACCGTGCGCAAGGCCTCCCGCATTCTCGTTTTTGACATGGGAAGAATTATCGAACAGGGCACTTTCGATGAATTGGTCAAGGCCGGCGGGCGATTTGCCCGGCTGGCCCAGCAGCAATTCATTTCAGGTGCCCCAACCGAGTTTCCGGTTACCGTCGACTGACGCTTGCCGCCTACCGCCGCGCCCGTCGTTTCGTTTTCCGTCTGGAGGCCGTTTTCTTCCTGGCGACTTTCTTTTTCGTGACCTTTCTCCTGCGCTGGGGCTTTTTCACGGTCATGCCGATTGCCCGTTTCATGGCCGGCGTGGATTGCCTGAGTTTTGCCCGTCCGGCAGCAAGAACGTTTGTCGTTGATTCGACCACTACGTCAGTCGCCTTGGCGGCAACGCCCAAAGCGTCGCCAGCGACCGACCGCACGTTGTCGACGCTGCGCTGTGCCGCGTCTGAAATTGCCTGTTTTGCCTTTGTGGTTACGCTTCTGACCATGCGATGCCCCTCTCATGGGAGTGTCTTCAGTAATGCAGACGAAGCCTGCAGAGTTCCCAAAAATCGAGAGCACGAAGCAGTCGCTGACCAATGGTCAGATCAAATAGATCCGGTCCGGCAATTCGTTGCGGTCCACCGTGGTGTGAGGGAAGTGCTTTGCGAGCTCCTCCCCGCACATTTCGATCGCCGTGATGAAACCCTCGGCAATACGGCCATTTCGCGTGTGCGCAACCAAAGCGTCCACAGCTTCCTGCCATCGGCTTTGGGGTACCCGCGCAGAGATCGCGGTGCCAGCAACAATGCGCGCATAGTGCTCCGCCAGAGAAACGAAAATGAGAATCCCGGACTGACTGTTGTTGCGCGCGAGACCGCGGCCCACGAACTGTTCCATAGCGAGACGATAGGCGGCGGCACGCCGCGCCCTGCGCGGCATCAGCGCGACGCGTACCCGGGGCAGGCAGAACAGCATCAAAAGTGCCAGGAAAACAACAATCTGTAGCGACAGAATGCGGAACACCGTCATCGCGGTGAATGCCGTGAACAGCCAGGGCAGCGCAAGCGCGACCACTGCGGCGATAAAGACCGGCAATGCCGTCGCCTGCGTTGAGGTCTGCGCCAGCACGCAAACGATCTCGCCCGACGTTTTTGCTTCCGCCGCGCGGATCGCTTTCGTGATGCGGTCCTGGTCTTCTTTTGAAATGTTCATCACCAGCTTCCCGAAGCGCCACCACCGCCCGAAGACCCACCTCCACCGGAAAACCCGCCGCCTCCCGAGAATCCCCCGCCGCCCGAATAACCACCGCCGGAATACCCGCCACCGTCGTATCGGCCGGAACTGACCGAAGCACTGGTCAGCGCGTATATGAACAACCTGCGGAAGGTCGGCGATACGGCAATCAATATAATGAAACCGAGAAATGCAAAGAACAGTATCCAACTCGCCGGATCGTTCTGCTGGTCTTGGTCGAGCCGCAGCGACGGACGCTGCTCCCATTCCGACGCATCCGTTGTCAGAACCGTGATGATGTCGTCGGCGCCGCGTGAAATTCCGCCACTGAAATCACCAGCCTTGAAGCGGGGTGTAATCGCATTGACAATGATGACCTTCGAAAGCGCGTCGGTAAGAGTTTTCTCAAGTCCGTAACCCACCTCGATTCGGACGCGCCGTTCGTTCGGCGCCACAAGCAGCAGCACACCGTTATTCTTTTCCTTTTCGCCGAGCTTCCAGTTGCGAAACAACTCATTGGCATACGGCTCAATGTCCTGGCCTTCCAGCGAGTTGACCGTGGCAACCACAAGCTGGATGCCGGACTTGCTTTCGAGCTCGGCAAGCTTGCCTTCCATCGCAGCGCGGGTCGCGGGCTGGATAATGTTTGCCTGATCGACGATGCGGCCCGTCAGGGCGGGAAAGTTGAGGGCAAAGCTGACAGCGATCGCAAGCAGTAACGCCCCAATGGCGGCAGCCGCGCAAGCTCCTCTCCCACCCAAGGCAGAAGGGACAGGGCCCGCAGTCATTCTAATTGTCCTTGCGTCGCGGACGTCTCGTCAGAATTTCACCGTCGGCGGCTTGTCCGCGCCGTCGCTCGCGGTGAATTCCGCCATCGGCTTGTTGCCGCGGAAGAACGTGTTGGCCCAGATGATTCCGGGGAACGTCCGGAGTTCGGTATTGTAGGCACGCACCGCCTCGATGTAATCGCGGCGCGCTACTGCGATGCGGTTTTCGGTGCCCTCAAGCTGCGACTGGAGCGCAAGGAAGTTCTGATTGGATTTGAGCTCGGGGTAGTTCTCGCTCACCGCGATGAGCCGCCCGAGAGCGCCGCTCAACTGGTTCTGCGCGTCCTGGAATTGCTTCACTTTTTCAGGGTCGGTGAGTTGCGAGGCGTCCACCTTGATCTGCGTCGCCTTCGCGCGTGCCTCGATAACCGCAGTGAGGACATCTTTCTCCTGTTTGGCATAGCCCTGAACCGTTGCGACCAGATTTGGAATGAGATCAGCTCGGCGCTGATAATTGTTCTGCACGTCACCCCATTTTGCCTTGGCCTGCTCTTCCAGCGTCGGGATGGTGTTGTAGCCACATCCGGCGAGAGTCAGCCCGGCAATGACCGCAAAAGTGAAACTGCGGACGGAGGCCATCGTAAAAGTCATGACAAACTCCCAAAAACAAAAATCGCAAGAACGGCTCTACCTTAGCCGAAATTGGATGCCGATGACGAGATTTGAGGGCCGAGACGCGCTCCGTTTAGACGCGTGGCCCGACTCCCGGGTCGGAAATGACACGTGACGCAACGAGCCTGTTCCAGATGAACAGAACGAGGAACGCGCCGACGGTCGCGCCGATAAAGCCCGCACCCTGATCGGCGCGATACCAGCCGATTGCCTGACCGAGCCAGGTTGCAAAGAACGCACCTGCGATCCCAAGCACCGTCGTGAGTATGAATCCCGATGGGGTATTCGGGCCCGGTGAGAGCCAGCGTGCAATAAGCCCCGCTACGAAGCCGATAATAATGATCCAGATAATTCCCATGCGCCCCTCCTATCTGCGACGGCAACACGATCACCGGCCGGCGCGCGCTTCCGTCGGCCGAAATTCCGAATGGCGCCATGCGTCAAAGCATGCGCTGAGCTTCCTGCTCGGTCGGCAAACGCCCTTGCGGCGTCAGACGGTCGACCACTTGCGGCAAGTAATGACTGAGGGCATTGAGCAACTCCTCGCGCGACATACCGGTTTGCTCAAGCAGCGCGTTGATCTGGTCCGAACCGAGAGCGTTACCCAAATCCTTCGGTGGGATGGCCTTGTTCGGTCCGGTACCGACCCATGAATCCACCGCTTCGCCGTGGCCATTCTGCTGAAACTGCTTGAGCAAATCGTTCAAGCCGCCGGTCAGCACACTGCCCGCGGCGCCGCCCGCAAGCAGGCCGCCGAGCCCGCCGCGCAACGTATTAGCGAGTCCACCGCCGCTTTCGGGCACGCTGCCGCTCGGCACGTTGACGTTGATTGCTTTTCCAGCGGGCGGTACGCGAGTATTCGCCGGAGCAGTCGACGGTTGACCGCCGGCAAGACCTTTCGTCGCCTTGTACGCAAGTAAGCCGAGGATCGCCATCGTAATCGGTGACATTCCTCCGCTGCTGGAAGTGGCGCTCGGATCACGCTGTCCGCGCGGTCCATTCTGCATGCCGTTGAGGACATCAATTAGACCCATCTATCGCCTCCCGTTAAAAGCGCGAAATCTTTGCGAACTTAATCTTTGAAGCTATGACGCTGCGGTGACAAGAACATGGCGGGTGATGCCGCTTTGCGCCACTCGCGTGAATTTTATCCATAACCGAAATCTTGCGGATGTTATACTGGGCGCTTCTGCAAGGCGGTATCGTAGTAGAGAAGCGCACCTCAGTCACAAACCGACCGGAGGATCAGTCGATGAGTATTTTCGGAAGCATTATGAGCAAAATTTTCGGCCATGGGTCCGCGCAGGCAGCCTCGCCTTCGCTGGCGCCTGGCGCATCTCCAACGACCACTGCAACGCCGGCAAGTGCTCCGGCGCAAACGGTGGACGTCGCTGCCATCGTGGACAAGGCCGCCACAGCAAAAGGCGAAAAGCTGGCGTGGCGAACTTCGATCGTCGACCTGATGAAGGCGCTCGATCTCGACAGCAGTCTGACGGCCCGCAAGGAGCTCGCGAAAGAACTGCACTACACCGGCGACACCAATGATTCTGCGACTATGAATGTCTGGTTGCACAAACAAGTCATGACGAAGCTTGCTGCCAACGGTGGTAAATTGCCGGCTGACATCAAGACCTGAACTTCACACGGAACTCTTTGTGAGGAGGTTGCAATGTCTAGCGCCCTCATCAATCTCATTATTCAGATTGTTGCTGGCGCAATCGGCAGCAATGTGGCCGGCGGGGCATCGAAAGATCTGAGCTTAGGAACGGCGGTGGAGTTGGCGGGCAAATCTTGTCGGCAATAATTCCAGCGCTCGCTCAGGCCGGCAGTTCAGTCGATATCGGCGCGCTCATCGGCCAGTTCGCCGGCGGCGGAATTGCCGGTGCGATCCTTACGGCGATCGTCGGCCTGATCAACAACAGAATGGCCGCCTAGCGGGTCCCTGGCAGCTCGTAAGGCTTGACGCCTTGCGGCTGCCTCCCGCTGCATCCGCCGTGGCGCCGCCATGGTGGATGAACGGTATTTTGCGCCTGGGTATGCGTCGGTTTTAGCTCCAGGGGCGATGAAATCGCGGATATGGGACGCGCCGTCGTATTCTTTCGCCAAGAAACCGCGGACGCGGCGACCACCCGCCGCAAGGAGGGCGAACAAACCCGCACCGCCGGCAGCTCGTCGAAACCGCCACCCGGGAATTCGAGCGGGCGGTATCCGACATCGCCAAAACCCTCGATCGGGCGGCAGTTGCCATGGACAGTTCCGCGCGTGACATGGCGACCAGCGCCACGCGCAATCAAGAACAGGCCCTCGCCACCTCGGCAGCGTCGGAACAAGCGACAACGAATGTCGGAATAGTCGCGACGGCCGCCGAGGAAATCGCCTAATCGATCGAACATATCGCAACCCGCGTCGCAAATTCGGCGACAATTGCGCCAAGCAACCAGCGAGGCAAAGGCAATTACCGATGCCGTAGAAAGCCTCTCCGCATCGGTCGACGAAATCGGCGAAGTCAGCGACC
>JANWKN010000068.1 GCA_025451355.1 Pseudolabrys sp.
CTGAGCGGCGATTTGCCGACCGGAAGCTTGTCGCTGCCGGGCTCTGGCTTCATGCCTAAAATCGTCGCTGTCCTAACAGTCTTTTTCGGAGCGGTGCTGGCGCTGCGTGGGAGCGAGAGCAGACCGTTCGCGACGGTGGCGTGGGACGACGTCAAACATGCCGCCGTGGTCATTGCTATAACCGCGGCAGCGGTGGCGATGTTCGAATGGCTTG
This sequence comes from Pseudolabrys sp., assembly GCA_025451355.1. Classification (GTDB taxonomy): domain Bacteria; phylum Pseudomonadota; class Alphaproteobacteria; order Rhizobiales; family Xanthobacteraceae; genus Pseudolabrys. Next base: position 215 of record JANWKN010000068.1, read on the forward strand.
GTTTCGTCACCACCAACGTGATGCTGATCTTCGCTCTGCTCGTGGTCATCGAACGGCGCCGGCTGTTCCCGGCGGCGGTTTATAGTATTGGTGTAGTCATCACCACTTACGTGCTGTTCACGTACGCGCTGAAGACGCCGCTTCAGGCCGGGCCGCTCGGATTCTAGGATAGCCGGTGGAAAGCACACTTCTCAGCCTCGCTCACGGTTTTGCCGTCGCACTCGCGCCGGCGAATGCCTGGTACGCGTTTCTCGGCTGTCTCGTGGGCACACTGGTCGGCGTGCTGCCGGGTATCGGTCCCCTCGCCGGCATTTCCATCCTGTTGCCGGTGACCTTCGGTCTGAACGCCACGCAGGCAATCATCATGCTCGCTGGCATCTACTACGGCTCGCAATATGGCGGCTCCACCACCTCGATCCTGATGCGGATCCCGGGCGAAGCCTCTTCGGTGATGACTTGCATCGACGGCTATGCAATGGCGAAGAAGGGCCGCGCCGGCGCAGCCCTCTGTATCGCGGCAGTTGGGTCATGGATCGGTGGAACATTCGGAGTGCTCGTGCTCACTGTCGTCGCGCCCCCACTCGCGACCATCGCGCTCCGATTCGGACCTCCAGAATACACAGCCCTACTCATCCTCGGACTTATCTTCCTCGCGTATATGTCATCGTCCTCATTGATCCGAACATTGCTGATGGCCTGCCTTGGGTTGCTCCTTGGCATGATCGGCATCGACAACATGACCGGCCACTTCCGCTACAGCTTTGATCTCGCCGAACTTGGCGACGGGATCGGCATCGTGCCCGTTGCAGTCGGACTGTTTGGTCTCGGCGAAATTCTCTCAACTCCGAGTGCGGGCGCCGTGAAAGACATCATCAGTCCTCGCCTGCGCGACCTTTTGCCGACCCGCAAGGAATGGAGCCAAGCCGTGATGCCGATCACGCGCGGTACGTTGCTTGGATTTATCATTGGTATTATCCCGGGCTCGGCCCACATCATTTCAAGTTTCCTTTCCTACGCAGTCGAACGGCGAGTCTCGAAACATCCCGAGGAATTTGGCAAAGGCGCTGTCGCGGGCGTCGCTGGTCCGGAAACCGCGAACAATGCTGCTTCTACCGGCGCTTTCGTACCGCTACTGGCGCTCGGGATTCCGACTAGCCCGATCACCGCAGTGCTTATCGGCGCCCTGATGATTCACGGCGTTTCGGTTGGTCCGACGCTGGTCAACGAGCATCCTGACGTGTTCTGGGGCTTCGTTGCTTCGATGTATGTCGGCAATCTCATGTTGCTGGTGCTTAACCTGCCGCTGGTCGGCCTTTTCGTAACCGTGTTGCGTATTCCGTACGCGTATCTTTATCCACTAATCATTATGTTCTGCATCATCGGCGTCTACGTGGTGAACAACTCGATCGTCGATGTCTGGATCATGCTGATCATGGGGGCGGTCGGCTACGCGCTGCGTAAATTCGACTTCGACCCTGCCCCGCTGGTACTCGGTCTGGTGATCTCGCCGATTCTTGAACAAAGCCTTCGCCAGTCGCTGATTATGTCGAACGGCAACTACCTGATCTTCTTCAGCAGGCCGATCTCGCTCGGCCTGATGATGATCAGCATCGGCCTGCTTGTTCTTGCGGCCTATGCATTCATGCTCAAGCGCGCAGACTGGCGCACCAAACTGGCCGAAGTGGAGGCTGGTGAGACGGAGACCTAAGAGGTCTTTCGGGCATGCAATGACATGGCGATCAAAGCTGCGCCGCCGAATATCATATTGATCCCAACCAGGAGGCCGAGCGCCCACGCCGCCGTGCTCGGCAGCCCTGCAAAGATCATCAGAGCCAGCGCCAAGTCGATGATGCCGCTCGCCAGCATCCAGCCCCATTGGCCGGATAACTCGCGGCGGTGATCAAACGCGAACATGATCGAGGCCGCGCCTTCGACAATAAAGAACGCAATCAGAAGCAGCGTTAGCGAGAAAGCTCCGACCAAAGGGGAAGCCAGCAATAGGCCGCCAACCACAAGGGCGAGAACCGCCGAAATAAGCGACCACCAAAAGCCCGGCGCGTGTCGCATCCAGAATGTCGTGATCAGGCCGACGATACCGCTGACCAGAAACAGCCAGCCGAACAGAATGGTGACCGCTAGTGTCGCAATCGGGGGCAACACAACCGCTGTTGCACCCAAGACTAGCAACACAACACCTTCGACAAGAAATAGAACCCAGTGCTCGCGCAGCGCGGCCGAGGCAGCGCGTTGAATGTCTTGAATGCCGGATTGTTGGGCAGTCATGGAAAGGCTCCTCAGCTGACTTCCACGGGCCTCTTACAATACTCTCGCCCGTTGCCTCGGTATAGCGGCAACCCGGATCACGCCCAGAGGCGTTCGCTGTCGAGACCCTTGTAAAGATCGGCGACATATTCGCTGTAACCGTTGAACAGAAGAGTCGGCTTGCGCTCCCCGGTGCCGATGATTTCTTCGCTCGCCTGGCTCCAGCGCGGATGAGGCACCTGCGGATTCACATTGGCCCAGAAGCCGTACTCGGACGGTTGCAACGCTTCCCACATGCCCTTCGGGCGTTTGTCGGTAAAACTGAAACGCACGATCGACTTGATCGACTTGAAGCCGTACTTCCATGGCAGTGCCAGCCGCAAAGGCGCACCGTGCTGCCGTGCGAGCGGATGGCCATAGGCGCCGGTGACGAGGAAAGCGAGCTCGTTGGTCGCCTCCCCCATGGTTACGCCCTCGACATAAGGCCATGGATACCAAGGCTGCCGCTGACCGGGCGCCATCTTCGGATCCATGAATGTTTCCATTCGCACGTATTGCGCGGATCCGAGTGGGCGCGCTAATTCAACCAGCTTTGCGAACGGGAATCCGGTCCAGGCGATTGCCATGCCCCACGCCTCAACGCAGCGGTGGCGATAGGTACGCTCTTCCAACGTCAGCTTTCGGATCAGATCATCGATGCCGACTTCCATCGGTTTTTCCACCATGCCGTCGATCTTCAGCGTCCAGGGCCGGATCGCCAGTACCTGGGCGGCGGCGGCAATTGTTTTCGCGGTGCCGAACTCGTAAAAATTATTGTAGTTGCCATTGACCTTTTCGTCGGTGATCGGCCGGTCGAGTGTGTATTTCTCGTTGCGCTTTGCGGGATAAAGATCGGCGCTCGGATCGGGAAGCTTGGCGACGTCGGTCACACGCTGGGCACTCGCTGCACCCGGCGCCAACGCGAGCGTGCTAGCAGCACCTGCGAGCAAACTCCGGCGGCTGAAGGCCAAATGCTCCGGCGTAATGAAGCGGTCAGGGATTTCCCAGCCGCGGCGGTGAATAATGTTCATGGCGCAAACTCCAGAATCCTCGTGGAAGACGTACGAGGCGCAGCGTTCACTGGCAAGTCACGCTTACGGGAGAGGTTGTCGCGGGAAATCGCCCGCCGCAAGCAATCGTCAGGCTACCTGGGCGTTCAAGCAACTCCGCAAGCGAGTGACGAGTTGGGTTTTCGGCATCGGCTTGCCGAACAGAAAGCCCTGACAAATCTGGCAGCCGATAGACTGTAGTTTGTGGCTTTCGTGCGCCGTTTCAATGCCTTCGGCGACGGTCCGAAGACCGAAACGACGACCGAGCTCGACAATGGTCTCGCACAGAACGGCATTGAACTGGTCTCGGCTGCAATTCGCTACATAGGCGCGGTCGATTTTGAGCTCGCTGAAGGGCAATTGCGTCAGGCGGGCAAATGACGAGTATCCTGCACCGAAATCGTCGACCGAGAGGTCGCATTTGAGTTCCCGCAGCGCTTCGGCAACGTCTTTCGCCAGCTGCAGATCGTGAACGATCTGGTCTTCAGTAACCTCCAGGGGTCAAACCCGGCCAGTTCTCTGCACGCGGGCGAGCCTCGCGCAGCATCCGGGGAATGGGCAGATCGACCAAAGCCGACACCGGCACGTTGACCGAGAGTCGAATCGGCACGCCAGGCAAAATCTTTCCAGTCGCCGAGCACGGTGAGAATCACACCCTCGGTAAGCGCGTGCATGGCATCACCGCCGGCGCTAGGTAGGAACATAGCCGGGGGCACGATGCCGCGCGTCGGATGACGCGCGCACCAATGCTTCGGCGCCGATAAGGTGCAGCGACTTGAGCTCAATCTTTGGCTGATACCAAAGCTCGAACCAGTCGTTGTTGAGCACCGCTCCTAGCGGGATCGTCGCTTTTGGGTCGGAGTAGGGCACGAACGTCGGCGATAAAATGTTGCGCAATCCATCCAACATAGTTGCCCGCACGTCGAAACATCGCGCCTCTATGCGCGTCGTTCGATTTTGCGAGATTACAACGGCTGTAGGGTTAACAACCGACAACTGCCGATAAAGCTGCTTTTTATCGGCTTACTAAAATCGCGAAAAATTATCGAAACATCCACAGGAGTGGGCGCGTTTGTTCGCGAGAACCGTGCGCACAGGAGCTGCCCCGGGCGATCCTATCGCACGACGCGCGCCGGTTCACATCACGCAAGTGTGAGCGTGCTCTACTCGGCCGCTCGCCTTGCCGCAATGATCTGATCGGCAGTGCGGCCAGTCAGCTCCGCCATGTGATCGAACTTGAACGTGAACGAACCAACGCCGGCGGTGGCCGAACGCACTTCGATAATCAAGTCACCGATTTCCGATTCCGGCATCTGCGCTCGCACGGTGTCCCAGCCTTCCCAACCTTCGCGGGTGTCGAAGCCCAATATCTGGCCTCGACGTCCGGACAGGATGGCATTCATCTTCGCCGTCGCTTCACTGGGGCAGACGATTTCAACTTCGTGGATCGGTTCAAGCAGAACCGGCTGCGACTGCGGTAAACCTTCCACGATGCCGATGCGGCCAGCGGTCCGGAACGCCTGATCCGAGGAATCTACCGTGTGATACGACCCGTCGATCAGGGCGACGGACAGATCGACCACCGGAAATCCGAGCGGACCGTGCTTGAGGGCGTCGATGACTCCTTCCTCGACGGCCGGGATGTAATTTCGCGGCACAACGCCGCCAGTGATGCGGTCTTCGAACTTGAACCCGGATCCGCGCGGCAGCGGCTTGATCTCCAGGACAACGTCACCGAACTGCCCGTGGCCACCTGACTGCTTCTTGTGCCTCCCGCGCTGGGTGATCGGTTTCCGAATGGTCTCTCGATATCCGACCGAAGGCGGTCGCGTGGACACCGGCACCAAAAAGCGATCAGCGAGCCGCTCTGCAGCGACACGCAAATGCATCTCGCCCTGGCCCCAGATAACCACTTCGTGGTTCTCCGGATTATGCACGACCGTAAGCGAGGGGTCTTCTTCGGTCAGCTTGGTGAAAGCCGGACCGAGCTTGACGTCGTCCTTACGCTCTTTCGCCTGCACCGCAATGGCCAACACCGGTGCATGGGGCTTGGCCTGCGTAAGTGCGCTCGGTGGCTGCTTGCCCGACGACAACGTGTCGCCGGTCTTTGCGTTCTCGAGTTTGCCGAGGGCAATCGTCTCGCCGGCAGCGGCCTGCGCACGCTTCTCGAAGTGCTGGCCCATCAGCTTGAAAACACCCGATACGCGCCCGCTGTCGCCAGAGGACGTCGTCAGTGTCGTGCCGTCTCCGGCCTGACCTGCGAGCAGTCGAACGACTGACATTTTGCCGCCGTGCGTTGTGTGGAACGTCTTGAGCACGAGCGCCGTCGCATCGTTGCCAGCTTTGGCGCCCAGACGCTGCGCCGTCTCGGCAGAACCGGGTGATTCATGTCGGATTGCCTTCAGCAGGCGCAGGACGCCGTTGCTCCGCGTGGCGACACCGAGAAGAACAGGGCAGACGATGCGTTCACGCAGTTCCTTCGCGAGATCATCGAACACCTTGTCGCGCGGGGGCTCGATATCCTCGAGCAATTGCTCCATGAGCTGGTCGTCATGGTCGGCAAGCGTCTCGAGCATTTTAAAGCGCGCCTCTTTCTTGCGATCGAGGTTTTCATTCTTCAGCTCCACGATTTCGGACGGCGCATGTTCTTTGTAGACAAAGGCGCGCTCGAGCGCGAGATCGACAAACCCGGATATAATGTCGCCGTTCCAGATCGGAATCTGCCGCAGCAACAGGGGCACACGCGAGGCCGGCTGCAGGAGTTTGATTGTTTCGCGAACGCGCTTGTCCGCCTTGTCAATCTTGTTGAGGAAAACGAAGCGCGGAATGTTCTGGTCTTCCAACTCGCGCAGGATCAGTTGTAGTTGCGGTACCTTCTTCTCGTCCGCTTCGCAGACAACGACGGCCGCGTCGACGGCCGGTAGCACGCTGCGCATATCCTGGATGAATTCGATCGAACCCGGGCAGTCCACAAAGGTGTAGTTGTCGCCCATGAAGTTGGTTGTGGCGAACGTGGCTTCCACGCTCATCTTGTGATGCCGCGCCTCCTGGCCTGAGTCGCCGGTCGTGGTGCCTGCATCGACTGTGCCCTGGCGCTGGATCGCGCCAGTCCGGGCGAGAATTGCTTCTAAGAGTGTGGTTTTACCGCTTTGGAAGGGGCCCACCAGCGCGACGCACCGTGGACCCAGGCTCCTCGTGCCATTGGGACCATTGTCATTTTGTCCCATAATTGCCTCCCTTGCCGGCCGGGAGGTCGGACCTGGTTTCCCGGCCCTGTCACAATATCGTCTCAGGACCCGGGGAGGCTTGCAAGAGTGAGATTCGTCACTGCGAAAAAATCCTTACTTGACGAAACTCGGATCGACCACATCACGCGCGCTGACGGTCTTGTCGATCTGCCCGTGTACGTACCAGGCGATCTGCCGCTCGATGTCGGCGATATCGAGTTGCGCCTGCGGGTCGATGAAGTAGGCGCTTGCCTCGACGGCGACTGCGCCGCTGGTTCCGCGATCGGGATAGACATACCGGGCGATAGTCGTCGCCGCCTCGTGCGACTTGATATCGGCGGTACGCTTGGAATTGCGGTCCTTACGTAGCAAAGCCTCCGTATAGTCCCCCACCCCCCGCCGGTAAGCGCGCACGAATTTCTCTATTGCTGCACTGTCGCGATCATCTTGCTGGACGCGAACAGGGCTCCGAACTGAATTTCGTCGAGTTCTGAATACCACCCGACGAGCTTGGCCTGGTTAGAGGCCAGAAGTTCGCGCGCGTACGAGGCCGGCATGATCGCCCCGTCGATCTCGTTGGCGCCGATCGCGCGAGCAATGGCATCAAGTGTCTGCACTGGCTTTACCGTGACGCGGTCGATGTCAACTTTCTTGACCCGCGCGATCTGCTCAAGCTGATAGTGCGCGACTGAGCCGAGCGCGTCGATCGCCACTGTCCTGCCAACGATATCCTCGAATTTCTGCAGGCCCTTGCTGAATCCGGTATTGGAAACAACGAGCTCAGTGCCCTCGTAGTAGCGCTTCTCACGTGTTCGCGAAGCGATCGCCTTGATCATACCCTTGCCGGCGAGGTTGAAGGCCGCAGGCGTGAACCCGGTAAGAGCGAAATCGGTGACGCCGGACGCGAGCGTTTCGGCCACCATGCGACCGTTCTCAAAGGCCGTCATCGCAACGTCGATGCCCTGGCCTTGAAGTAGCCGGCGGCTGCGGCGAGAAACAGCGCGCCGTTGTCGGGCAATCGCTGGGTGCCAATGGCGACACGCTCCTGCGCGGCGGCTGGACTGACGAGGCTGGCGATGATGAGAAAGGGTGCAATCTTGCGAGAATTCATCGCCACAGCGTAGCGAAGCATGCATAAGATAAAGTGAATCGATAAATGAAGTATTTCCCTTGTTATTGCCGAGACTTTGGCTCGGCAATAACAAAAGTGCGGAGACGAGGCTACCGGATCGAACTACTTCAAATTGCCGCAGAAGCGCTGAATTCGGTGGCAAGCTTCTTCCAGGTCCTCAGTCCGGGTCGCATAGGAAATGCGAAATGCCGGCCCGAGTCCGAACGCGGTGCCCTGCACCACCGCCACGCCCTCAGCGTCAAGAAGCTCTGTGACGAAATCCTCATCGGTCGCGAGCTTTTTTCCTCTTGGGGCCGTCTTGCCCATGGTGCCTGCGCAGGACGGATAGACATAAAAAGCGCCTTCCGGCGTCGGGCATTTGATGCCGTTCGCCTGATTCAGCATCGACACAACAAGATCGCGACGCTCCTTGAAGATCTTGTTGTGTTTGGCGATGAAATCCTGCGGGCCGGTCAACGCTTCGACCGCGGCCCATTGCGACACCGCCGCTGGGTTCGACGTCGATTGCGACTGGATCATCGCCATCGCCTTAATCAGGGCCTCAGGACCACCGGCATAGCCGATGCGCCACCCAGTCATGCAATAGGCCTTCGAACATCCGTTGATGGTGAGTGTGCGCGGATAAAGTGACGGCTCGACCTGCGCCGGCGTCGTGAACACGAAGTCGTCGTAGACCAAGTGCTCATACATATCGTCGGTCATCACGTGGATGTGCTGATGCTTCACCAGCACATTCGTGAGCGCTTTCAATTCGTCGCGCGTGTAGGCCGCGCCTGTCGGATTCGACGGCGAGTTCAACAGCACCCATTTCGTCTTCGGCGTGATCGCCCGCTCGAGTTGCTGCGCCGTCATCTTGAAGCCGTTCGACATGCTGGTGACAACCTCGACGGGTTCGCCTCCAGCAAGCAGCACCATATCGGGATAGCTCACCCAGTACGGCGCCGGGATGATCACTTCATCGCCAGAATTCAGTGTCGCGACGAATGCGTTATACAATACCTGCTTGCCGCCGGTGCCGACGGTGATCTGGCTCGCCTTGTAATCGAGGCCGTTCTCGCGCTTGAATTTCTTGGCGATAGCATCCTTGAGCTCGGCGATCCCGTCCACATTGGTGTACTTGGATGCCTTGCCGCTTTCGATCGCCTTGATCGCCGCCTGCTTGATGTTGTCGGGTGTGTCGAAATCCGGTTCACCGGCGCCCAGCCCGATGACGTTGCGGCCGGCCAGTTTGAGCGCGCGCGCCTTGTCCGTGACGGCGATGGTCGCCGACGGTTTGACGCGCTTGAGCTGGTCCGCAAGGAAGGCCATCGAAGCTCTCCAATAAAGCTGCAGTGCCCTTGTTCGTAATGCGGGCGCTCGAGTCCAGCAAGTGGCGATTTGGTCAAGAAATTCGATCAATCCGATCGGTCGGAGCGATCAATGCGCCGTGGAGCGACGAAAACGGCCACGCCGCAGGCCCCAAATCTCAACGCCCGCGGCCGCTAGGCCGCAGACCTTTCCGCCGATAGACTGCCGCAAAAGGCCCCTGAAGCGGGGCGCATGACTTGAGGGAGACGCGCTATGAGACTTTCCACCGAGCAGCTGAAGGCCTTCGACGAGAGGGGCTACGTTTTTTTCCCCAATTGTTTCTCCGAGGACGAGATCGCGCTGCTGCGTACAGAGGCCGAGAATGTCCTCAAGCTCGACCGCCAGGAAGTGTGGCGCGAGAAGACTGGGGCACCGCGCACGGCCTTTGCCGCCCATACTTTCAGTGAGGTATTTGGCCTGCTGGCGCGGCATCCACGCCTGGTCGAGCCATTGCGACAGCTGTTTGGGGAAGACGTCTACGTTCACCAGTTCAAGCTCAATGCCAAAGCCGCCTTCGAAGGCGAAGTGTGGCAATGGCATCAGGATTACGGTACCTGGGCGCGCGATGACGGAATGCCCGAGGCGCGTGCCATGAACATCGCCGTCTTTCTCGACGAGGTGATGCCGATTAACGGGCCGTTGTATCTAATTCCGAAAAGTCACAGGCAGGGGGTCCTGGCCGCGGGCCACGACAGGCTGACGACATCATACCCGTTATGGACTCTCGACAAGGAAACGGTGACGCGATTGGTGAACGAAGCCGGCGATGGAGTGGGCATTGTCGCCCCCACTGGCAAACCTGGCTCGGTGCTCATGTTCCACGGCAATTTGGTGCACGCATCACCGCCGAACATCACACCCTACCCGCGCAAGATCGTCTATCTGACGCTCTGCGCGGTTTCCAACCACATTACAAAATTCACCCGTGCGGAATGGATCGCGCATCGCGACTTCACGCCGATTAAGCCGGTCGATGATGATGCGCTCTTCGAATATGCGCGTGCGCACCGGGTTGCGGCGGAATAGAATTCTGCATTTTCGCACCGCGGAAGATTGCCCATTGCTCGCTGCACTGCAGCGAATGCAAATTAATTTCTTCGTTACGTCATTTTGTGTTGCGGCCTTGTAATTGCCGGACTTTGTTTGTCCTATTGGATTGTCCAATCGCGTCAGGGGGCCGCGCGTATCTCGACGACTGTTTTTTTCCCAGAGAACTATACGCTCGATGTACACGCTCTATTCGATGCAAAGATCCGGCAACAGCTACAAGGTCCGCCTTGCGCTGGCCCGGCTTGGCATTCCCTACAATCTGGTGGAAATCGACATCCTCAAAGGCGAAAGCCGCACGCCGGAATTCCTTGCCAAGAACCCCAACGGACAGGTGCCGCTCCTCGAAGTCGCACCCGATCGGCATCTTGCAGAGTCGAATGCAATTCTCTGGTATGTCGCTGGCGGCTCAATGCTGGCACCCGAAGATCGCATCGCACGAGCTGAAGCGTTGCAATGGATGTTCTTCGAACAACACAGCCTGGAGCCAAATATCGGCGCGGCCTACTTCTGGCTCGCGCTGATCAAGGGTGGCCGCGAATTGCAGAGCCATGCCCTCGAGGATTGGATGGAAAACGGCTATCGCGCGCTCGGCGTCATGGAAACGCATCTGACCCGGCATCGCTTTTTCGTCGCGGATCACTTCACCATCGCGGATATCGCGCTCTACGCCTACACCCATGTCGCCGACCAGGCGGATTTTGACCTAACCCGCTTTCCCGCGATCCGCGCTTGGCTCGCCCGCGTCGCCGACGAGCCGGGATATATCCCGATGCACTGGCAGCCGGAGCTTGCCCCAGCGCAATAGTGCTGGAATGCCAAAGGCTTTTGGGCTTTCGCCACGAAAACGCCGCGCTTCGTTACCGCCGCCGCCCCAATCGGGTCGAACCCTTGCCGAGTTCCGGCGTTATCCGTGGGACATTGTTGAAACGCTCATTTTCAGGTTTGCCATGTGCAAGCGCATTACATCTGCAGGGTTCACACCCCCGGCCAACCGTACACTCGGTACCGAGCACCGAACCGTTGCGATCGCCGAATTCATCGCCAGCGTTGCGCTTGCCCTGTCTACGCTTATTGCCGCCACTGTGGTCTCGGTCGGAATTGCGCGAGCGGATGTGGTCAGCAGCGTGATCGACAATGAAGGCGGCGTGTTCGCCATTGCCCTGTTGCTCGGCCTATTGTTTATCGGAATGGGCGGGGTGACAATCATCTCACTGCCGCACCAGTCACGCCACAGAAAGACGCACAGCTAGACAGCCCTATCGGAACTGCCGGCAATGCCGCACAGTTGATGCGGCATTGAAGGAGATTGTTATGCGGCTTGTTCTGGCGGTGAGCGCATTCCTGATTGTCAGCCATGCGGCAGGCGCCACCGATGCGGTGTTTCCCAGCTCGGCTGGCGACCTTAAGGTCCAGACCGTCGCGAGCGGACTTGTGTATCCTTGGTCGCTCGCGTTCTTGCCTGACGGCCGCATGTTGGTGGCCGAGCGCCCTGGACGTTTACGTATCATCGCAGCCGACGGCCGGCTGTCGCCGCCGCTCGGGAACGTGCCGAAGGTTTACGCAGTGAGCCAAGCCGGGCTGATGGACATCCTGCTTGCTCGCGATTTCGCGCAGTCGCGCACAATTTTTGTCTGCTACGCCGAAGCCGCCGAGGGCGGCGGCCGCATCGCCGTTCTACGCGCGCGTCTGATCGAAGATGAATCGCCTCGGCTTGATGATATAACAGTCATCTTTCGGCAGAAGGGCCCCGTCTCGCGTGGCCTCAATATTGGTTGCCGAATGGTGCAGGCTCAGGATGACAATCTGTTCGTCACGCTCGGCGACCACTTCGGACCGAAAGAACTCGCACAAAAACTCGACAATCACATTGGCAAGATTGTGCGCATCACGCCCGACGGGGCGGCGCCGGCCGACAACCCCTTTATTGGGAATCGGGGTGCTCTGCCTGAAATCTGGGCCTACGGCCTGCGCAACGCGCAAGGTCTCGCCTTCAATCCGGCAGACGGAAAGCTATGGGAGCAGGAGCACGGACCCATGGGTGGCGACGAGATCAACATCATCGAGAAAGCTCAAAACTACGGCTGGCCGCGTGTGAGCTACGGAGTCAACTACGACGGTACGCCAGTCGGCAGCGGCAAAGCGACCATGGAGGGCGTCACCGACCCGATCTGGCATTGGACGCCTTCGATCGCACCGTCTGGAATAGCTTTTTACACCGGCAACCTCATTCCCGGTTGGAAAGGCAGCATGTTAAACGGAGCGCTGAAGTTTGAACTGTTGTCGCGGCTTGAATTGAAGGGCAACAAGATTCTGAAAGAAGAGCGCCTTCTGCAGAGTATGCGTGAGCGCATTCGCGATGTGCGGCAAGGACCTGATGGTGCCGTCTATTTACTCACCGACAACGCGTCCGGACGAATCCTGCGCATCGTACTGGCGAAATGAGTCTTCGCAGAAATTCGATCACCACGTGTGAAACACGAAGAAGGCGCCCGTGGCAATCAATGCGAAACCACCTGACTCAGGGTGATCGGTTCTTGTAAATATAAATAAGAAAATCCGGCGAACATGCGGACATTCGGTCGCCTCTTTCGCCTTAGGTTTGAACCAGTTTAGCGCAGCTTGCGCTTTTTAAATTCGCTTTCCGTCGTGGGCTTTGAAATAGTTGAAAACGAATATGCGAATTGCGGATGAAAGATTGACCGTTTTGCGGCTATGGTCGATCCGCTTGATCAGCGTCGGTACAGTCATCTGTTTGTAGACAGCGATCTCTAGCAGCCCATACCAAAATTCATCTTCCAGAGAGATGCTGGTCTTCCCTCCACCGATCGTAATCGAACGCTTGATGACGGCCGTTTTCATGCCCCGTCCGCTGTGCCGTTCGCCGCCTGCCAGGTCGGGGGAATTGTTTATTCATGAGGCTGAGATTACTATTGGCCAAAGGGCCAAGCAAATGTTAACTCTCGGTTGGCCCCTCCAATTGTTCTGCGCTAGCTGCCATCTGCTCATAGTCCTCAGCGATCCTGAGCATTGGGGTTCGCGTTTCCGTATCCTTAAGCCCTTCTGCCAACCCACGATATTTATCGGCTTGCGCTCTCAGGCTACGGCCGTCCAAATGGTGCTGAGCCGGGTTGCCCTCTGCGTGTCCACCTTCCTTCGACCGAAAATAATTGTAGACGTAGATGCGAATGGCCGAGGACAGATTGACCGTAGTACGTTGACGGTCGATCTCCCACCAACTTAGCCGCAGTAGTCTTTCTGGACTTGGCAATCTCATGTAATCCAGCCCAAAATTCAGTTTCGAGCGAAACACTAGTTTTTCGTCCGTTGATGAATATCGAGCGCTTGATGACCGCTGTCTTCATGAACACACGTCCGTGCTACTCGCACCTGTCGGTTCACGAACACTATCGGTGATGTGAGATCGAGAAACGTTGCGCCAAATCAAAAATTTTTGGTCCATCAACTACGGATGTTTACGTAGTGTACGAGCCATCACTGAAACTGCCTGAGTTCGGCTCGACGATGTTATGTCCGCTTTCGGGGGTTATAGCGGACATCGCTGGACCTTTCGTTTGAGCCCAAAGCGGCATGAGCAAAATGGCGTTCGCCTGTTGATCTGTATCAATTCGTTTGCGGATCGTGTGGTCCATAGGCAATGTATGGGCCCTTTAGCATTATCTTGCGTTATATTTTTGTTAGTGCTTGGCGGCATCTTTATTGGTACCGCATTTCGCCGTGCACTACCGGAAAATCATCTCAGCAAAGAAACACAGGACGTCGTACGTCTTGGTGCAGGCCTCACCGCAACGATAGCCGCGCTAGTCCTTGGTTTATTAATTGGAGGCGCAAAAGGCTCGTTCGACACAAGGGGCAGTCAAGTCAAGCAGCTTACAGCCAACATTATTCTGCTCGACAATTTGTTGGCACAGTACGGCCCCGAGGCCACGCCCCTCCGCAAAGGATTGAGGGGCGCAATAAATCCTATCGTCGACCGGCTGTGGCACGAGAAAATAACGACGGAGCCGTTTACGACCGCCAGCGAAGGCGAGAAAGTCTACTTAGCCATTCTTGCGTTATCGCCGCAAAATGAAATCCAGCGCTCGCTCCAAGCTCGGGCGGTACAGGTCGCCAATGATTTGGCCCAAACTCGCCTCTTGCTGTTTGTGGAGACAGACAATCAAATACCAATACCTTTTCTTGC
>JANWKN010000069.1 GCA_025451355.1 Pseudolabrys sp.
CAACGTGTAATTTTCACATCTTTGTTGGCCCGTGGTCGAAGTTTACCGACTGCGACCGCGCTCAGGACTTCCTGACCAAGTCAGGCCTTTCGTTCAAGATAGCGCATGCGGCCGGGTCCAAGTCTGTCGACATGGACATTGGCGGCACCAAGATACAAGGATGGGATAACCCCAAGTGGACGGCTGCGCTTGCTGCGAAGGGTTATCCGAAGGCAGCTGATCCCAAGAAGATCAACTGGTTCATGGCCGAGTTGATCCTGCTCATCATGGTGATCTACGTGACCATGGTGTACGGACCGATTGCGGCCTTCCTGGTCGAGATGTTCCCGACCAAGATCCGCTACACGTCAATGTCGCTGCCATATCACATAGGCAACGGCTGGTTTGGCGGAATGTTGCCCTTGCTCGCCACGGCGGTGGTGGCGGCACAAGGCGATATTTATGCTGGCCTTTGGTACCCGATCATCGTTGCTGTGATGACGTTGGTGATCGGGGTCCTTTTCCTTCGCGATACCAAGGGCGTTGATATCACCACCAGTTCCGGTGTTGCGATCCAAAAAGGCTGATTGCTAAAGGGCGGCGGGCAACCGCCGCCCTGCTCTTCTCGAACGCCCCGCATCGCGGGGCGTTTTCATTTCCGGCTACCGATGAACTGGAACATCACTTCCCGGCTGTGCGGATTGCGACGATGTTCGATGAGGTAGATGGCCTGCCAGGTGCCGAGCGCGAGTTTTCCGCCAGTCAGCGGCACATGCAGTGATACGCCATTGAGCATTGCTTTGACATGCGCCGGCATATCGTCCGGGCCTTCCGCATCGTGTATCCAGTCCACGTTTTCGGGTGCGAGACGATCAAGCGCGGTGATCAAATCCACCTGCACATCGGGATCGGCATTTTCCTGGATTGTCAGCGAAGCTGACGTGTGCCGCAAATAGATCAGCAACGCTCCCTCGCCTGCTCTAATGTCCTCGATAAAATTCACCGCATTGTCGGTAATGTCGATGAATCCAGTGCCCCGCGTATCTATGCGCAAGGTCGCACTGGCAATCAGCTGCGGCACGGCCTCGACAATGACGGACAAACGACCAGGCATGAAGTCGGTTTAGCTCCCGCCGGCCGTTCAAGTCTTGCGCATTAGGTCTTTACGTACCGTACCGAGCATCTCAACGAGGCGACGCCAAGTTTCTTCGAAAAATTCGCGGGCTCGCACCATATCTTCATGCGTCGGTAGTTTGATTGTCACCTCACCGCCCTTGCTAGGAAACGGCGCGAGATCCGCGGGCGGGCGCGGCGCCGGCGGTTCCTTCAGGGCGGCAATTTCGTTCTTCAGCGATGTGACTTCATTCTGCAAGCGAGCTATTTCTGCCTTCAGCCTATCCAGGAATAGGACATCCTTCTGGGCGTTTTCGGTAACTGCCGCGGTCGACGCACGATCGATCGGTACGGTTTGACAGATCCAGCCAGCCGTCTGGGCGCTGCAATAGGCGATCTCGCCATTTGTGTTATCGAACCTGACAAATCCGTTCTCTACGCGATTGAAGCTGTACCGGCTTGCGATCGGTGACTGAGGGCTTCCCTGCGCTTGAACCGGAGGCTGGTCATTCGACTGAAATGAAGAAGGCCTCTGGGGCGTCATTTTCTCCCCCTCAGGACCATTCACCGTCTGCGCCCACGAAAATACCGCGGGGTTAAAAAGAATCAGAGCAAGTGCAAGCATAGAAACGCGCATGGCGCCTTCCTGTGAGACAGCGGTGGGATTTCCAAGCGTAGCACCGAGTCTGCGTCTGCTGAACCTTCAATCCGCGCCGTCCGTCGCGCGGCGTAAGCAGAGCTGACTTACGTCACCAAAATCTGGCGTTTTGTGATTCATATCAAACACTTATACCGCAGCCTCAGTTCCTTGACTCGAATAAACACGATAAGTATGGTCCGCGCGGCTTTTAGGGCGGCGGAACACGCGACACCTGAAGTCCACGCGGGTCGCAAGAAATGTCTGACGGCACGCGGGACAAAGACAATCGCAACGAACCGCCGGACGACGAGGCTGCGCTCTCCGCGAGGCTCCAACGTCTCGGCAATCGGCTCGCCGAAGCGAACCGACCACCCGAAAACGGCTCCGGTCCTCGTCAGACCGCCGATCCTTCGGCGATCGCTCGCGGTTTCCGGCTGTCGACCGAATTGGTCGCTGGAGTGCTTGTGGGCGCGGTAATCGGTTGGCTGCTTGACCGCTGGCTAGGAATTTCGCCGTGGGGGCTTATCGTGTTCCTACTGCTCGGCTTCACGGCGGGCGTGCTAAATGTGATGCGGGCGGCGGGGGTCGTTCGGGATAGACAATTGTAGTTCTCATGGCTGTCGATCCAATCCATCAATTCCAGATCATCGATCTGTTTCCGGTCTTCAAGATCGGCAATACGGAGATCGCTTTCACCAATTCAGCGGCCTACATGGTCGCCGCCGTGCTGGTCATCACCGCATTCCTTATTGTCGGCACCGCCAAGCGCAGCCTGGTACCGGGCCGCGTGCAGTCGACAGCGGAGCTGACATACGAATTTGTCGCCAACACCATACGAAGTACGGCCGGTACGGAGGGAATGCGATTCTTCCCCTTCGTTTTCGCCCTTTTCACGTTCATTCTAACCGTGAACATCATCGGCCTTATTCCCTACGCCTTCACCGTCACCACGCATATAATCGTCACAGCGATGCTGGCGCTGTCGGTCTTCCTAACGGTCCTGGTCTATGGATTCTGGAAGCACGGCCTTCACTTCTTCAACCTGTTCGTACCAAAGGGCATACCGGTCTACATCCTGCCGCTGATCGTATTCATCGAAGTGCTGTCTTTCCTATCGCGGCCGATCTCGCACAGCGTGCGCCTTTTCGCCAACATGCTGGCGGGACACATCACACTGAAAGTGTTCGCCAGCTTCATCACGTTGTTGGGGAGCGCGGGAATTATCGGCATGGCCGGCGCAACGCTGCCCCTAGCAATGGTCGTTGCGCTTACGGCGCTCGAACTGCTCGTCGCCTTTCTGCAAGCTTACGTCTTTGCCATCCTCACCTGCATCTATCTCAACGATGCCATCCATCCGGGTCATTGAAGACCCGGTTAAAGATCACGCAAAGGAGTTCATCATGGATCCAATCGCAGCAAAATATATCGGTGCCGGCATTGCCTGCATCGGCATGGGTGGCGCCGGCGTCGGCGTCGGCGCCATCTTCGGTCACTACCTGGCCGCCGCTTTGAGAAATCCGTCGGCCGCCCAGGGGCAATTCGGCAATCTAATCTTCGGATTCGCCGTTACTGAAGCGCTCGGCATCTTCTCGCTGCTGATCGCACTGCTGCTTCTGTTCGCGCTCTAAGAAGCCGCTTTTTCTATAATGGCCACCACCGCACATACCGAAGCGCCAGGCGGACATAAGGGCACGTTTCCGCCCTTCGATTCGCACACATTTGCTTCGCAGCTCGTGTGGCTCGTCATCACCTTCGTATTGCTCTACGTGGTGTTGGCGAAAGTCGCGTTGCCGCGCGTTGGCGGCATCATCGCGGAACGACAAAAACGAATTGACGACGATTTAGCGCAAGCCAATTCGTTCAAAACACAATCCGACAGCGCGATCGCAGCCTATGAGAAGGCTCTGGCCGATGCCCGCAACCGCGCGCAGTCGATCGCCAACGATATGCGCGAAAAACAAACTGCCGAAGCGGAATCGGTTCGCAAAAAGATTGAGGACCAGTTCAACGTCAAGCTAGCCGACGCAGAAAAGGCCATAGCTGCAACCAAACAGGCAGCCATGGCAAATGTGCGCGGCATCGCGACGGACGCGGCTAAGGCGATTGTCGAACGGCTTACCGGCAAGGCACCCGCTGACACCGCGATCGATGCGGCGATCACCGACGTGCTCAAAAGGTAAGGGACCCATGGAACTACTGCGTGAGCCGGAAACCTGGGTGGCCGTTGCGTTCGTCATCTTCCTAGGCGTCTTGGGTTATCTTGGCGTCCACAAGATGGTGTCCAAGGCGCTGGACGATCGTGCCGGCCGCATCCGGAGTGAGCTCGACGAAGCACGCAAGCTCAAAGACGAAGCAGCTCAACTCCTGGCGGAATACGAGAGTAAAAAGCAGGCCGCTGAAGCCGAGGCACAAGACATCATCGCCAGCGCTAAAGCCGAGGCTGAACGGCTCGCGGTGGAGGCAAAGACGAGGATCGAAGATTTCGTAGCACGGCGCACCACGATGGCTGAAACCAAGATCGCACAGGCAGAAGCGCAGGCCGCCGCGGACGTCCGCAGTGCAGCCGCCGAAGCCGCTGTCGCTGTCGCTGAAAAGATCCTGACCGCCGAAACCAAAGGCAAGCTGGCTGGCGAGCTGATCGCGAAAGGGATCGAAGACGTTCGCAAGAAACTGAACTAGCAGGCCGCCTGGCGTGACCACTGCTACCAATATTCAGCTTTAGCGAGGGTTTGACCTTGGCTTCGGTTTGCTCGCTGGCTTCTTCCTTTTCTCCTGCTGTGCCCCCGCCGGATCAAATCCGACGTAGATCACGTAAGCGTCGATATTCGACAACGGCTGCGGCAATGGGAACGAGATTTCCGAATCGACGTGCACAAAGGGAACACGATCTACCGCGTTTGCCACGGCAACTTGTACGCGCGCGAATCTTGACAGAATGGTTTTGGGGTTGACGCCCTCCTGGACCACGGCAAGGCGAAGCGGTACATCAACAGTACCCGGGCCGCCGGCGGGACCGGTGATCACCCGGCCCTCAATTCCAACCTTAATGGTCATTACACCGGAATTCACCTGGCACTCACGCGCGGTACGAATGATTGTGGCCTGATAACGCAGGTCCATCGCGGACGGCTCGCCTTCGCTCGGCTTGGTTCCGATCATGAGCGTCGCCGCCCCGGTGCGCACGGTGATGCCAGGACATTCGATATCGGCTGTGGATCCCTCCGCAGTTTGCGTGTCGCCACTTGCCTTAGACGATGTACTGAAAAGGTCTAGGGCGGAGGTGCTGAAAAGGTTGCTTGAACCGGACCCGCATCCAGCAAGCGCCAGCAACAGGCCTAACAGTGCCGCAAATGCGCCGTTTACCCGCATGGTTCCCCCGTGTGCGCGTTCGGACCATCGAACATCGTGACGATCAATCAGCACCGTTTTTAAGGCGCGCATACAACAAATGATCCTGCCAAACTCCATTGATGCATAGATAACTGCGGGCATAGCCCTCTCGCGTGAACCCAGTCTTTTCCAACAGACGGATTGAGGCCGCGTTATCGGGGATGCATGCCGCTTCCAGGCGGTGCAAACGCAGCGCGGTAAAGCTATAGGGTATCAGTGCCCGTACCGCGGCGGTCATATATCCCTTGCGAGCGAACGGCGCACCGATCCAATATCCGACACTGCCCGCTTGGGCCACTCCACGACGAATGTTCGCAATGGTCAGTCCACCCACCATGGCGTTATCGTCGCTGCGGAATATCAAAAATGCGTAGGCCAGATCGCTGCGTTGATCTTCGGCGTATCGCTTAAGCCGACGGCGGAAAGCGCCACGCGTAAGATCATCGGATGGCCAGGTCGGCTCCCACGGGACCAGAAAGCTGCGGCTCGTCTCACGCAAAATAGCCCACTCGGTGAAATCTCCAGTATGGGGCGGACGCAGTGTCACGCCTGCGCCGGTGATGGTCGGCACCGTTTCGTTGGAACTGACGGTTCTGAAAAACGCCATCGACGTCTCGCGGGTCATGCCGCGCGGCGGACCAGACTTTCAGCGATCGCAGCAGTACTTGCAAGACCACTGCCCGGCCCGAGCGCGGCGATTGCTGGTCTGGCACGACCTATTAGAGCGCGCCCGGCGGCGCGCGCACTCTCAATTGTCACCGCGTCGACTTTCGCGACAATCTCCTCAAGCGGAATTGGGCGCCCATAGGCCAGCATCTGCCTGGCCAGTTGGCCCACGCGCGCCTCAGAGCTCTCTAGCGCCATCAGAAGACCTGCCTTCATCTGGGCCTTGGCGCGATTTACCTCGGTGTCACTCAGCGTTTCAGTGGCGTTGCCAATTTGATCGATAATCACACGCATAAGTTCAGGAGCATCGGTCTCGTCGGTACCGGCATAAAGAGCGAATAGCCCCGTATCGGCAAAGGGCATGTGAAAGGCGTGAATTGCATAACAAAGACCACGTGTTTCTCGTACTTCCTGGAACAGGCGCGATGACATGCCCCCGCCGAGCACACTCGTGAATACCTGCAGGCTGTAAAGCTGGTCGTCGCGCATCGGCAATCCCTGCAGCGCCATGGCGATATGCACTTGCTCAAGGTCCCGGGTTTCCACTTTGGTGCCCCCGCGGAAATGCGCCGGCTCCGGATCTGGAGCTGCCGGGCCTTTAAAAGAGGCTAGGCGCTTGTCGACTTCTGTCACGATCGCCTCGTGCTCGACGGCACCGGCCGCGGCCACCACCATGTTCGGTGCTCTGTAATTGCGTGACAAATATGAGCGCAGACGTGCCGGATTGAAGGAGCGCACTGTGTCGGGCGTACCGAGGATGGAGCGACCGACCGGCTGCAGGGGAAACGCCGTTTCCTGCAGGCGATCAAACACGAGGTCGTCGGGAGCATCTTCGGTCGCGCCGATCTCCTGAACGATCACATTCTGTTCTCGCTTCAATTCATCGACGTCGAACGTCGGTTCGGACAAAATGTCGGACAGTACGTCGAGTGCGAGCCGAACATCCGCCTTCAACACCCGCGCAAAATAGCCGGTCGACTCGACGCTCGTTGCAGCGTTGAGATCCCCGCCAACCGCCTCAATCGTCTCTGCGATCTGCCGCGCGCTGCGGCGCTTGGTGCCCTTGAAAGCCATGTGCTCAAGCAAGTGCGAAATTCCGTGCTCGTCCGGCTTCTCGTTGCGGCTGCCAGAACCGATCCATATGCCAAGAGACGCCGTTTCAAGATGCGGCATCCGATCAGTCACCACCGAGAGACCCGAGGGGAGACGAGTAACTTCAACACTCATGCAGGTGCTCCTTCACGTGCCGCTCGGGACACTGATGTTACATAGTGTTCTACGGCTGTCTGATCTGCCGGGAGAACAGTGATGCGCTCGTTGCGCTTTGTCAGATCCGCGAGCCAATCAGGCAGCGCCGGGGCTACACCGCATGCTGCCTTGATCGCATCGGGAAATTTTGCGGGATGCGCAGTCGACAACACCACCATCGGCACCGAAGGATCCCGTTTCTCTTTTTCCGCTACCGCCAGCGCAACGGCGGTGTGCGGATCTACGCAATAGTTGGCTTCTCGTACCCATGCGCGAATCTCTGCGGCGCCCTCCTGCTCGTCGGCGCGATCGGCAGTAAATAGCGAGCGCAGCTCCTTGAGCGCCGATGCGGACAGGGTAAAGCGCCGGTTCTGGGCCAAAGAACCCATCAACGCTCGTACGGCTTGTGCTTCACGCCCATATGCATCGAACAGCAGGCGCTCGAAATTGGATGAAACCTGAATATCCATTGACGGCGAAGTAGTTGCGATCACATCGCGGATCTCGTACGCGCCGGTCACAAAGGTGCGCACTAGGATGTCATTGACATTGGTTGCCACTACAAGGCGATCAACCGGCAAGCCCATGCGCCAGGCGACATAGCCGGCATAAACGTCACCAAAATTTCCTGTCGGCACAGTAAACGCTACTTTTCGGTGCGGAGCGCCAAGCGCGACCGCAGCCGTAAAATAGTATACCGCCTGAAGTGCGACACGCGCCCAATTGATCGAATTTACTCCAGAAAGTCGTACGCGATCGCGGAATGCGTGGTGGTTGAACATGGCCTTCACCAACGCCTGACAGTCGTCAAAAGTCCCTTCTATGGCTATAGCGTGAACGTTTGCGTCAGACGCCGTACTCATCATTCGTCGCTGCACGTCGGAAATGCGCCCTTGGGGAAATAGAACGACGACGTCGGCTTGGGCCCGGCCCCGAAAGGCCTCGACAGCAGCACCGCCCGTGTCGCCGGATGTCGCGACGACAATTGTGGTGCGCTCACCGCGTTGCTGCAGCACATGATCCATTAGCCGCGCCACGAATTGCATCGCCAGATCTTTGAACGCGAGCGTCGGACCATGAAAAAGCTCAAGCACAAACAGGCTGGGATTGAGCTGGGTTAGCGGGGCGACGGCTGGATGTTGGAAGTTGCCGTAGGCTTCGCGGGCCATGCGCGCCAAATCCGCCTCCGCGATCCCATTCCCGACAAAGGGATGGATCACTTCGACAGCGACTTCGGCGTAAGGTCTCCCCGCGAAGCTTTCGACCGTGGCGCGGTCAAGGGTCGGCCAACGTTCCGGCACGTAAAGACCGCCGTCGCGTGCGAGGCCCGCGAGCATGACGTCGACAAAATCAAGCGAGGGAGCCTCGCCCCGGGTGGAGATGTAACGCATTGAATTAGCTTAAGTTTACGCTCTGATGACGACGGTATCGGCGGTTGCACAGTAGCCCCGGGCGCGCCCTTTCACAAGAAAACGCTCAGTTCCGCCGAACAACGTGGCGTGCAAGCCACACGAGGTAAACACCGGCGAGAGCGAACGCGAGGCCGAACCAAGTGATGGCGTATTGCAGATGGTTGTCGGGCAAATGTGTCTCGAGCTTGCCCGGCTTTGGCCAGCCGCCCGAAGGTGTCGGTTCCTCCTGGTCGATATAGAAAGGAGCAGCGGTCACCCACTTTTTGAAGGTCGCGATCGAGTTCGAATCACGCAGGAACCAGAGATTGTTTTTGGGATCGTCCGCCGGGGTGAAAGAATTGCGCATCTCCGGCCAACGCAAGACACCGACTATATCGACTATGCCACGTGGTGTGCCCTCCGGGCGCATCGCCGGGTCCTTACGATCGGCCGGCACAAATCCGCGATTGACGAGAATGATACTGCCGCCGGCGAGACGGGCCGGCGCGAATACCCAGTAGCCTGGTCCCTTTACGTCAGGGCGCAATGGAGAACCGGCCGTGTAAACCAGTGCCTCTTCGCCGTCGAGGAATTCAGCCGGAAAAGCAACACGACGAAATTCCTGTCCATCTTCACGTAGCTGCGGCCAACTGGAGCGCGGGGGCAGATCTTCCGGAGCGCGGCCGAGCCGAGTATTGAGCGTGGCGATGAGATTTTCTTTCCAAGTCTTGCGGTCAAGTTGCCAGACGCCGAGCCCAATCAGAATCGCAATGCCGGCGAAGGCCAAGAGGGTCGCATCGAGAACGCCGCTTTTCCGCTTGCGTCGACCCTTGCTCACATCTCACCCCGGCGATCGAGACGGCCTTCCGCCGCCTTGTGATGGTATTGCAGCGCAATCAACAGACCTTTTATCAGGCGGAGCGGCGCAAGCGTCACGAACAAAATTAGCGGCAGCCACAGCGCCGCGTGCAGCCAATACGGCGGCTGATAAACAATTTCCGTGATCAATGCCGCAAAAACAACAATGAAGCCCGCAATCAAGATCACAAACACAGCCGGACCATCGCCGGAATCGGCGAAACTATAATCGAGCCCGCAGTGTTCGCACGTCGGCCGCAACGATAGAAATCCCTGAAACAGACGACCTTCGCCGCAGCGTGGACAGCGACCACGAAGACCGCGGCCGATCGGCAGTTGGCCGTGTAGTGTTTGTTCGGTCATGCGTTTCTGATTTCAAAATAAAAGGGCGGCGTGATGACGCCGCCCTTTCAGCAACCATCCAGTTTCGGTCACTCGGGGTGCCCGGCGCCTGACCCCCAAACATATATGCAGGCGAATAGAAACAGCCACACCACGTCAACAAAATGCCAGTACCAGGCGGCGAATTCGAAGCCAAGATGTTGCTTCGGAGTGAAATGCCCAGCCATGGCGCGGAACAGGCAGACGATCAGGAAGATCGAGCCAATGATCACGTGAGCGCCATGGAATCCGGTCGCCATGAAGAACGTGGCACCGTAAATGTTTCCACTGAAGTGGAAGTGCGCGTGCGAGTACTCGTATGCCTGCACGGCCGTGAAAGTCAGGCCCAGAAGGATCGTGAGGATCAAACCCCATTTCAGTCCCTTCCGATCGTCTTCGAGCAGAGCATGATGTGCCCAGGTCACCGTTGTGCCTGAAGTCAGCAGGATCAGCGTATTGAGGAGCGGCAAGTGCCAGGGATCAAACGTCTCGATCCCCTTCGGCGGCCAAACGCCGCCGGTTGCAGCAAGTCGGCCGATGTCGTTGGCCTCTCCGGGAAAGAGCGCAGTATTGAAATAGGCCCAGAACCAGGCGACGAAAAACATCACCTCGGAAGCGATGAAGAGAATCATCCCGTAGCGATGCGAAATCTGCACAACACGTGTGTGGAAGCCCTCGTACTGAGCCTCGCGGATGACGTCACGCCACCAGGCGACAAATGTGTAGAGCACGCCGAGCACGCCCACGCCGAACACGAGTGGCGCCGCAGCGTACATATGATGCATCCAACTGATGGCGCCGACCGCCATGACAAAGACGGATATAGAGCCGACCGCCGGCCACGGACTCGGATCGACCAGATGATAGTCGTGTTGTTTAGCGTGGGCGTCGGCCATCGTCTAAGTCTCCGTTAGAGCCTGCTCGAATTTTTCTTGGGCGCTTCAGCGACCGGCTGGTCCAACTCTCGGAGCCGGTAGAATGTGTAGGACAGCGTGATAGTGTTCAGGTCGGCTTGGTCGCTATCCTTCACGAGCGAAGGGTCGACATAGAACACCACTGTCATTTCGCGGGTCTCGCCCGCTTTTAGGCGCTGCTCCGTGAAACAGAAGCAGTTTATCTTGCTGAAATACGCTCCCACTGTGGGTGGGGAGACGTTGTATGAGGCCTGCCCCGCGATTTCGCGCGCAGCCTCATTGATGACCTTGTAGCGAACCGTAGCCACCTCGCC
Organism: Pseudolabrys sp.; assembly: GCA_025451355.1. Classification (GTDB taxonomy): domain Bacteria; phylum Pseudomonadota; class Alphaproteobacteria; order Rhizobiales; family Xanthobacteraceae; genus Pseudolabrys. The sequence goes on from JANWKN010000069.1 coordinate 10,895, forward strand.
GATACGAACCCGGATCTCGTTCTGCTCCGCCACGAATTTCCACGGCAGCCCAGGAGCAACATTGGAATCGAAGCGAATGGTGAGCGCGCGATCAAGCACATGATCGGGAGCCTTCTCCGAGACCTGGGTGGTGCCACCGAAGCCGGTGGTCTTGCAAAACCAAGTGTAGAGGGGCACTGCGGCATAGGCAGCGCCGACCATGCCGACAACCAAGGCTCCGCAGCAAGAAGCGACAAAAACATCGCGCCGCAGAGGTCTTTCATCGGAATTGCGAGGCTGTGGAGTCATCGCTCTAGATCGGGCGGATCAGAACGCCCGGCCCTTTCACCAAAGTCATTGCGTAGAACAACACAACCAGAGCTGCCAACGCCAGAGCAATGGCGATCGAACGGGAACGCCGGGCGCGCTTCTGTGCTTCGGTAAGCACGATGCCATCGTCGTCAGGATTCTGGCTCATGGCGACTTCCATGCTCACGCTGCCAATCGGGCGATCAGCCCGCCCCATCCGCGTTCGATCAGTAACACCGCAAACAGGAGAAACAGGTACAAGATCGAGAAGGCAAAAAGATTACGGCTCGCCCGCTCGGCCGGACGGATTTCGCGCAAAACCTGCCAGCCCAGCATCGTCATGATGGCGCCGGCTGCGATTGCGGTGGTCCCGTACAACGCGCCCGCATACCCGACGGCCCACGGCGCTACACCGAGCGGCACAAGGATCAGGATATAGCGCATGATCTGACGCCGCGTGCTGGCATCGCCCGAGACTACGGGCAGCACCGGGATGCGAGCCCGGGCATAGTCTTCGGTGCGAAAAAGCGCCAACGCCCAGAAGTGTGGAGGGGTCCAGAAGAAGATAATCAGAAACAAAAGTACCGGCTCGAGGCTCAGGGATCCGGTCACGGCCGCCCAGCCGATCATCGGCGGGAATGCTCCAGCGGCTCCGCCGATAACGATATTCTGCGGCGTCGAACGCTTGAGCCAGATCGTATAGATCACGACGTAAAAGAAGATCGTGAAGGCGAGCAGCCCGGATGCCACCCAGTTCACCAGCAGGCCGAGAACGACGACGGCAAACGAGCCAAGTGTCAGCCCGAATGCGAGTGCTTCGCCGGGACGCACGCGGCCCATCGGCACAGGTCGGCGCGCCGTCCTCGTCATGAGTGCGTCGACATCTGCGTCGTACCACATGTTAAGTGCGCCCGCCGCCCCTGCACCGACAGCAATGCAGAGCAACGCGGTAAAGGCGGCGACCGGATGCAGCGACCCTGGAGCAACGGCGAGGCCAACCAACGCAGTGAACACCACGAGCGACATGACTCGGGGCTTCATCAGCGCGATGTAGTCGCCGACCGTCGCCAGGCTCGGCTCGCCGACGCCGGCGACGAGCGGACCGCGGACTTCTACACCTTCGCTGACGAGTGACATGCGTTAAGCCGGAGCCCTATTTGATCCGCGGCAGCGTTTCAAACTGATGGAACGGCGGCGGCGATGACAGCGTCCACTCCAGCGTTGTAGCGCCAGGGCCCCATGGATTGTTTCCGGCCACGCGCTTCTTCGCGAATGCCTCGACCAACCCGACGAAAAAAATGATCACGCCGAAGCCGGAGATATACGAGCCGTATGACGACACCATGTTCCAGCCATGGAATGCGTCCGGGTAGTCGACGTAACGGCGCGGCATGCCGGCAAGGCCGAGGAAGTGCTGCGGAAAAAAGACGAGGTTCACGCCGATGAAAGTGACCCAGAAATGCAGCTTGCCGATGGTCTCGTTGTACATGTAGCCGCTCATCTTCGGGAACCAGTAATACCAGCCACCGAAAATGGCGAACACTGCGCCGAGCGAAAGTACGTAGTGGAAGTGCGCCACGACGTAATAGGTGTCCTGGAGCACGCGATCGACGCCTGCATTCGCAAGGACGACGCCGGTGACGCCACCCACCGTAAACAGGAAGATGAAGCCGAGCGCCCATAGCATGGGCGTCCGGAATTCGATCGAGCCGCCCCACATGGTGGCAATCCAGGAGAAGATCTTCACGCCTGTCGGCACAGCGATCACCATCGTCGCGGCAATGAAATAGGCCTGCGCGCCGGTCGACATGCCGACCGTGTACATATGGTGCGCCCACACCACGAACCCGATGCCGCCGATGGCAACCATGGCGTAGGCCATGCCGAGGTAACCGAACACAGGTTTGCGACTGAACGTCGCGACGATCTGGCTGATCATTCCGAAGCCTGGAAGGATCAGGATGTAAACTTCGGGATGCCCGAAGAACCAGAACAGATGCTGGTACAGAATCGGGTCGCCACCATTATCGCCGGAGAAGAACGTCGTTCCGAAGTTGCGATCGGTCAGCAGCATCGTGATCGCGCCAGCCAGCACCGGCAGTGCCAGCAACAACAAAAACACCGTCACCAAAATCGACCACACGAACAGCGGCATCTTGTGCAAGGTCATGCCCGGCGCGCGCATATTGAAGATGGTTGTAATGAAGTTGATGGCGCCGAGGATCGAGGAGGCACCGGCGAGATGCAGCGCCAGGATGCCGAAGTCGACGGCCGGGCCAGGGTGCCCGCTGGTCGACAGCGGCGCATAGAGTGTCCAGCCCGCCCCGACACCATTCGATCCCGGCTCGCCTTCCACAAACGCAGAAGTGAGCAGCAGGGCGAACGACGCCGGCAACAGCCAGAACGAAATGTTGTTCATGCGCGGGAAGGCCATGTCCGGCGCGCCGATCATCAGCGGCACAAACCAGTTACCGAAGCCGCCGATCATTGCCGGCATCACCATGAAGAAGATCATGATCAGGCCGTGCGCGGTAACAAAGACATTGAACTCATGCGGCGTCGGAAAAATCTGAATGCCGGGATTCTGCAGCTCTAGACGGATGGCGATCGACATCAGACCACCGATCACGCCGGCAACCAGCGCGAACACCAGATACATCGTTCCGATGTCCTTGTGGTTCGTCGAATAAACGAAGCGGCGCCAACCGGTGGGATGGTGCTCATGCGCTTCGTGCGCATCGTGTGCATGCGCATCGCGTGTGGCGTGTGGAGCAGCCGTGTTGCTAGCCATCGTTATTGTCCTTCGACCTCGTCATTGTCGCCCGCGTAGTTCTTCAGTTCGCGCCGGCCGCCGCCACTGCCATCGCACGGCTCTCATCCGTTGCGTATTTCTTCTTCGCGTCCTCAAGCCAGGCGCTGTAGTCTTTCTCATTCACCACTCGCACCACGATTGGCATGAAGGCGTGGTCCTTGCCGCAAAGCTCGGAGCACTGTCCGTAATATTTGCCCTCACGCTCGGCCTTGAACCATGTCTCGTTGATACGCCCCGGGATCGCATCGATCTTGACGCCAAATGCAGGCACCGCGAAGGCGTGGATCACATCGGAGCCGGTCGTGAGCACGTGCACGACCTTGTTCACCGGGACGACCATTTCGTTGTCGACTGCGAGCAGGCGCGGTTGTTCGCACTTGGTACGTTCCTGGTCACAGGCCAGAAGAGAGTCGAACTCAAATTTGCTGTCCGGATAGCTGTAGCTCCAGAACCATTGCTTGCCGGTCGCCTTCACGGTCACGTCAGCCTTCGGCACATTGAGTTGAAAGAATAGCAAACGGAACGACGGCACCGCGATCGTCACGAGAATGAGGACCGGGACAACCGTCCAAAGCACCTCAATGGTGGTGTTGTGGGTCGTGCGCGAGGGTACCGGATTGGTACGGGCGTTGAATTTCACCACGACCGTGAGGAGCAATGCCAACACGAAAATCGCGATGGCGGAAATCACCCACAACAGAAAATCGTGGAACCAGATGATGTCATCCATCACCGGGGTGGCGCCTTTCTGCATGCCGAGCTGCCACGGTTCCGGCTGGCCTGATGCGGCAAGAGCCATCCCCGCGGTGGCAAGGGTCACGCTCGTGGCGATGAATGTGATCAACCGCTTGAGCACCAACATTGTTCGATGCGCTCCTTCGACGAAAAAACGGCCTTGCTCAGGCCCCGTTTGCCGCCCACCACAGGCATGATGTTCGGCGCACCCGCTGAGCACGGCATTGCCACGGGCGTGGCAGCTTGGGCGGCGCGGGGGGAAATCCCGGCCTCTCAAACCACAATTCCCGCCCTCCCGCAATGCGCCTTATAAATGCCCACATGCGACAAACGGCGTATCCAAAAACGGCAGTGGGACCGCCTCTATGGCCGCACCCAGTGCCGAGCGCCCGTCGGACCATACCTTGCTTGACAGGACCGGCCGGGCATGAACCTACGAGGGCGAATAGAATGCTGTCTGGGCCGCGATTCGCCTGTGTGCGCCGGGGTACTAAGGTGGGCGCGATCAGGGTGGCAAGGGATTGATCATGGGAAGTTTCGAGCTTGGCAGGCGGCCTTTTATTGGCATCCCGCAATGCAAAGCGATCTTGCTTGGCGGGCTATTGGCGCTTGCGATGGTCGGAAGCGCCCTCACTCAAGGCGCGGTCAAGTCGGTGCATAGGGACTGGCAGATTCGCTGCGATACGCCGCCGGGAGCCAAAGCTGAGCAATGCGCGCTAATTCAGAGCGTAACGGCGGAAGACCGCGCCAATGTCGGATTGACCGTTATCGTGCTCAAAACCGCCGATCAGAAAAGCCGCCTCATGCGGGTGGTGGCTCCGTTGGGCGTCCTGCTGCCGTCGGGCCTCGGACTTAAGATTGACCAGGCGGATATTGGACGGGCGGGTTTTGTACGTTGTCTACCCAATGGCTGCATTGCCGAAGTGGTTATGGACGACGAACTGCTCAAAAAACTTCGTAGCGGCAAGAGCGCAACCTTCATTATTTTTCAGACACCGGAAGAAGGTATCGGCTTCCCCATGAGCCTTGCCGGCTTCGGCGAAGGCTACGACAAGCTGCCGTGACGCCCCTCGCGGCCCGGCTTCGGCCGCACTATGTTGGGATGACGCGTGGCGGAGCCAAGCATGACATCCTCCTCTTCCCTTATCGACCGTGCCGGACTCGATCGTGGCAAAGTACGTCAGCTTGTTGGGCGCGGACTCGATGGAGCCGACGACGGGGAATTGTTCCTTGAGTATCGCCAGGCTGAAGCCCTGACATTTGACAACGGCCGGCTCAAGCAGGCGACCTACGATACGGTTCAGGGATTCGGGCTGCGAGCAGTAAAAGATGAAGCTGTGGGTTATGCCCATGCCTCGGACCTCTCCGAAGCCGCGCTCGGACGCGCCGCCGAAGCGGTACGAGCCGTAAAAGGGGGACACAGCGGGACCTATGCCGAGGCGCCGACGCGCACCAATCGCAAGCTTTATGGCGACGAAAACCCCCTGGGCTCTCCGGCTTTCGAAGCGAAGGTCAAACTGCTTGAATCGATCGATGCCTATGCGCGAGAGAAAGATGCGCGCGTAAGGCAAGTCACCGCCAGCGTCGGGGCGAGTTGGCAAGTCGTCGAAATTTTACGCGCCGACGGGGAAACGTATCGCGACATCCGCCCCATGGTGCGCATGAACGTATCGGTCGTTGCCGGGGACGGCGATCGACAAGAATCCGGAAGCTACGGCTTTGGCGGACGCGAAGGCTTCCAGCGACTGATCGAGCCGCAAGCGTGGCAAGGGGCGGTTGACGAAGCAATAAGGCAGGCCCTGGTCAATCTTCAGGCCCTTCCGGCTCCAGCCGGTGAGATGGATGTCGTGCTCGGATCGGGCTGGCCCGGCGTGATGTTGCATGAAGCGGTAGGACACGGGCTGGAGGGCGACTTCAATCGCAAAAAGACGTCGGCATTTGCCGGACTTATGGGTCAGCAAGTGGCGGCCAAGGGAGTGACAGTTGTCGACGACGGGACCATGCAGGCACGTCGCGGCTCCTTGTCCATCGACGATGAGGGTACGCCGACCAATCGCACTGTCCTGATCGAAGACGGCATTCTCGTGGGCTATATGCAGGACCGGCAAAATGCACGGTTGATGCGCATGACGCCAACCGGCAATGGCCGGCGCGAATCGCACGCGCATGTACCGATGCCACGAATGACCAATACTTATATGCTCGCCGGCAACCGCGACCCGAAAGAAATCATCGCTTCGGTGAAGAATGGACTTTATGCGGTGAGCTTTGGCGGCGGGCAGGTCGACATCACATCCGGTAAATACGTGTTCCAATGCACCGAGACTTACCGGATCGAGAACGGCAAAGTCGGCGCACCGGTTAAAGGCGCAATGCTGATTGGCAATGGTCCCACCGATCTGCATCGCATCAGCATGATTGGCAATGATTTCGCGCTCGATCCGGGGATCGGCACTTGCGGCAAAAATGGCCAGGGCGTCCCGGTTGGTGTTGGTCAACCAAGTCTGCGCATGGATAAAATCACGGTGGGCGGCACGGCGTAGCTGATGGAGCAAGCTGATATGCAGGAGAATTCGCGCCCTGCCCGATGGATCAAGAACCTCGTCGATATCGCCGTCATCGTGCTGATCGTTGTGGCGGCGAAAACCGCAATCGCAGAACCGTTCTACGTGCCGTCCGGCTCGATGGAGCCCACCCTTCTCATCGGTGATGAATTGCTGGCGACAAAGTTTCCCTACGGCTACAGCTCCGCGTCCCTTCCCTCCTTCCTGACCTTGCCGAACACGGCACGGGTTTTCGCGACTTTGCCCAAAAGAGGTGACGTCGTCGTGTTCCGGTGGCCAGGCGACCGGTCACAAGTCTGGGTGAAGCGCGTGATCGGATTGCCCGGTGACCACATCGCCTTGCGCCGCGGACAGGTATGGATAGATGGCGCTCCCGTCGATTTGCGCCCCGCCGGCATAGGGAAGGTAGAAGTCGAGGACGGCCGTGAGGCATCTGCGGAACGGTACATCGAGACCTTGCCCGGCGGATACGAGCACCTGATTTTCAAGATGCTACCCCGCGCCGAGTACGACGATATGGCAAACGTCGTTGTGCCACCCGGTCATCTGTTCGTTATGGGCGACAACCGCGATAACTCCTCCGACAGCCGTGTACCCGTGCGCGCCGGTGGTGTCGGATTGCTGCCAGTGGACGATTTGGTTGGTCGTGTGGATGCGGTCGTTGGTTCCTGGGATCTCGCCGTCAAAAGCCGACCGATAAACGAGTGGCCTTCCGGCTTACGGTTCTCGCGATTTTTCACTACAGTGCATTGATCACCGCTACCTCACCACCCCGGAAATGCAGCAGGGCTTACTACGTGGCCTTGTGATGTGATCTTTGAGATAACAGCGTGCGGCGCCGCCGATGTAGCCCGGCCGCACATAAGTCCATGCGCGGCACTTGTTGTCGGCTTCGCACACTGCCTTGCAAGGCGCGCCGGCCGCATCGGTTGTAATCTCAAGACTGCGGTAGTCTCCACCGAACCTGTCGATGGAGTATTCAATCGGTCCCTTGCGTGGTTCGATGACGCCGGCACCGCGAACACCGGAAACGCAACACTTGTCCTCCGTTCGCGTCGGCACTTGGTTCTTTAGCCAACACGTCGCGATTGCGTTGGCAGTTCGCGGATAGGAGAAGCTCCAGGCGCGGCACCGTGCGTCCCGCTCACAGCGAGCTGCGCACACCGCCGGGTCGCCGTTCCGGACCTGGAAATTCAAGTAATCGCCGCCGCGACGGTCGAATCCGGTTTGAGCGTGCGCCGAGCCAGTTGACGCCCACGCCGCTAATATGAGCGCGGCCCACAGCCGGATTGGAAATCGCATGCGCGCCCGCTCGGATTCGAGAATCGGTAGCTTGCCCCG
>JANWKN010000070.1 GCA_025451355.1 Pseudolabrys sp.
ACCGCGCCGAACCTCGACTTTCGCAAAGCGCTCGCCTTCCATGACGGGCGCCAGTCCACGGCGGACCGTCTCGACCTCGGGCAATTCGGGCATGATTAACCGCTCCCGTGCTGACACATAGCGCCCCCGGGCCGCCCGCGCTATGGTCCTGCCCGCAAAGGACTAATTGACATGACCCGGCGCGACGAACGGACCCATTTCGGCTACGAAAGCGTGCCGCTTGAGGACAAGCAGGGGCGCGTCAACGACGTCTTTCATTCGGTCGCCGGGCGTTATGATCTGATGAACGACCTGATGTCGGGCGGGCTGCACCGCGCCTGGAAGGATGCGCTGGTGACAGCGGTGAACCCACCGAAAAGCGAACGGCCATTCGCGCTGCTCGATCTCGCGGGTGGCACCGGTGACGTCGCTTTCCGGGTCGCCGACGCCGGCGGCGCTTGCACCCGAATCACCGTTTGCGACATCAACGCCGACATGCTCGACGTCGGCCGTGAACGCGCTGTTCAGCGCGGACTCGAGGGCGTTGTTACCTTCGAAGAGGGCAATGCCGAGCAGCTCCCCTATTCCGACCGCAGCTTCGACTGTGTGACCATCGCGTTCGGCATTCGCAACGTGCCGCGTATCGAACGCGCGCTGGAAGAAGCCTTCCGCGTTCTGCAGATCGGTGGCCGATTTCTCTGCCTGGAATTTTCTTCGGTCGACGTGCCGGGTCTCGATGTGCTCTACGAACTCTATTCCTTCCAGCTGATCCCGCGCGTCGGACAAGCGGTGACGGGCGACCGCGAAGCCTATCAGTACCTCGTAGAATCAATTCGCAAATTTCCGAAACCGAAGGCCTTCGCCCGCACGATCGAAGCCGCAGGCTTTCGACGCGTCTCGTTCACGCCGATGACCGGCGGCGTGGTTGCACTCCATTCAGGCTGGCGGTTGTGATCGCAGGGGTCTCGCATCTCGTGCGTCTCGGCCGCGCCAGCTTCGTGTTCGCGCGCGAGGGCGTGTTTGCACTCGTCGACACGCGGCTCTTGCCGTTGCCCGCCAAGACCGCCGTCGCGATTGCGCGGCTGTTCGAACGGCCGAGCACGAAAAGCGGTGAAAGCCGGCTTGCCGCCGCGCTCACCAAACTTGGACCCACTTACGTCAAGCTCGGCCAGTTTCTCGCAACCAGGCCGGATGTCGTCGGCACCGCGATCGCGCGCGATCTGGAAAGCCTGCAGGATAAGATGGCGGCGTTTCCGCAAAGCGAGGCGGAGGCGGCGGTTGCCGCCGCGCTGGACAAACCTTTGTCAGCGGCTTACGCGAGCTTCGGTCCCGCTGTGGCCGCCGCATCGATCGCGCAGGTGCATCGCGCTGAAATCGAGATCGATGGCGTGAGAAGGCCTGTGGCGGTAAAAGTGCTCCGGCCCGGCATCGAACGGCGCTTCAACTCCGATCTCGACGCTTTTTTCTTTGTCGCGCGCAAAGCCGAGGCTTTCTCCGCTGAAGCCCGCAGGCTTCGGCTGATCGAGGTCGTTTCGACGCTCGCCCGTTCGGTTGCGATCGAAATGGATTTCCGCCTGGAAGCGGCAGCGGCCTCCGAGATAGCCGAGAACACCAAGGCTGACGCCGATTTTCGCGTCCCGACCGTCGACTGGGATCGCACCGCGCGCGAAGTGCTCACGCTGGAATGGATCGACGGCGTCCGCCTCAGCGATCACGGCGCGCTGGAAGCGAAGGGCTTCGACCTGCCGGCGCTCGGCCGCAAGGTCATTCAGAGTTTTCTACGCCACGCTCTGCGCGACGGTTTTTTTCACGCCGACATGCACCCGGGCAATCTGTTCGTCGATGACGACGAACGCCTGATCGCCGTCGACTTCGGGATCATGGGGCGGCTGGGGCCGAAAGAGCGGCGCTTCCTTGCCGAGATTCTGTTTGGCTTCATCACGCGCGACTATCACCGTACGGCGCAGGTGCATTTCGATGCGGGCTATGTGCCTCGCCACCATTCGGTCGAGAATTTCGCGCAGGCGATTCGCGCCATTGGCGAGCCAATTCACAACCGCACCGCCGAAGATATCTCGATGGCCAAACTGCTGATGCTGCTGTTCGAGGTCACCGGGCTCTTCGATATGCGCACGCGCCCGGAACTGCTGCTGCTGCAAAAGACCATGGTGGTGGTGGAAGGTGTCGCCCGCTCGTTCGATCCCAAGCTCGACATGTGGACAACAGCCGATCCGGTTGTGCGTGAGTGGATCGCCCGCAATCTCGGACCTGTCGGCCGGCTCGAGGACGCGGTTGAAGGAGCGGGTGAAATCGGCCGATTCTTCGGCCAGGTGCCGGGACTGCTCACGCGCGCCGGCACGCTGCTCGATCAGGTCGATGACATCACGCGCGATGGCCTGGTGCTGTCGCCGGAAACCGTCGCGGCCATCGGCGACGCGGAAGCGCGCCGCAATCGATGGACCGCGATCGCGCTTTGGGTGATAGCAGCTTTGCTGCTGTGGATCGTTTGGCTGATCGTCTGATGTGAACGTCCTTATCGGCATGGACATGTGCCTACTGGTTCGCTGCCCGCACGGGCCTGGAAATCTGTGGCTTTCGCTCCATCGGAAACAAGCCAAAATAGGGCTGCGCCTCTTCAAGGACCCGCGCGTACGAAGGTCGCGTCATCAGGCGCTCAAGGTAGGCGCGTGTGTTTGGATGCTCGATGCCCAGTGGCACGATGGTGTTTGCGTAGAACAGCGCCGGAGCTGCCGCACAGTCAGCCAGAGTAAAGGCCTCACCCGTCGCCCAGATGCTCGATTGCATCCGCTTTTCAATCATCGCATAGGAGCGGGCGAGTTGAGCCACGGCTTGCTCCAGGCCGAAGGGATCCTTATGGCCGGTGGGCCGCAACCGGTCGCCCACAATTCTCTGCATAGGCTCGTGGACGTACAGATCATAGAATCGGTCCCACATGCGTGTTTGCCAGGCGAGATCGCCGTTAGGGGGCACGAAGGGCGCACCGACGGGATAGTAGGCATCGAGATACTCGATAATGATGGTCGACTCTGCCACCGTGCAGCTGCGCGCCTCATCGCGCAGTACAGGGAATTTTGCCACCGGCCACAGCACCCGGAGTTCCGCGCTCGATCTCTCGTCGCCGAGATCGACAATGATCGGGTCGAACGCGATGGCGTGTTCGTACAATGCGATAAGCACCTTGTGGCAATAGGACGCCAGCGGATGGAAATAGAACTTAAGCGTCATGTCGTCGTCCCGGTATTTCCCAAGCCGGCGACACGGTACTCCTTGGCCGCGGAATGGCAGCAACCGGGTGCTTTCACGGCGTGATATTCGTCGTGGCGTTTCACCCAATCCATGATCTGAGTTTCATTGCAATCCGGTCGCATAGCGGCCCTTTCGGTTTCCAGCTCAGCGGCGCGTGACCAACTCCTGCAGCTTGTCGATGCTCTGTGTCCAACCCGCTTCCATGCCACCGAGCATTCTCGGCGCGATGGGAACGATGCCGACGGCATGCGTCTTCAGGGTAAGCGTGGTTTTGCCGTCCGTTTCGGAAAAAATGACGGTGGTCTCGCCCTCGAGCAGATGATTGCCATCGTTGTCGATCGCGATGTTGGTGAACACCAACTGTTCCGGCTCGATCACCTTAAGGAACACGCCTTTCATCGGATAATCGTTGCCGTCCGGCCCGCGCATCACGATGCGCAGGGTTCCACCCTTGCGCACATCGAGTTCGCAAACCGGGGCGGTGAAGCCGCGCGGGCCGAACCACTGCGCCATCATTTTCGGGTCGGTCCACGCCTTCCACACAAGCGTTCGCGGCGCATCGAACACGCGCGTTAGCGTAACGCTCGCTTCTCCGTAAGGAGCTGTCTTTGCGGCCGCGGTCATGGCGTGCCCTCGTAAGCCCGTTCGATGGCAGCAATGTCGAGCTTCTTCATCTTCAGGAACGCATTCATGACGCGCTCGGATTTCCGCGAATCCGGATCGGTCATCATCTTCGGGATGGCGGCGGGCACGATCTGCCACGACACACCGTATTTGTCCTTTAGCCAGCCACACGGGCCTTCCTGGCCGCCTTGCGTGAGCTTGCTCCAGAAATAATCCACCTCGGACTGCGTCTCGCATCGCACTTGCAACGAAATCGCTTCGTTGAACTTGAAGTTCGGACCGCCATTCAAGGCGGTGAACGTCTGTCCCTCGATCTCGAACTCGACCACCATCACCGAACCGGCCGGCTTGTGGTGAACGTCCCGCCCGGCTTCGGTGTAGCGACTGATCTTGCCGAGGTTCGAATCCTTGAAGACCGAGCAATAGAACTTTGCCGCCTCCTCGGCCTCGGTATCGAACCAAAGACAAGGTGTAACCTTCTGCTTGATGATTGTCATAGTGTCCTCCGTGTGCGCTGCTATTTGGCTTTTGCGAGATAGGCTTCGAGTTGCTCGAAGGTGCCGGTCCAGCCCATGCGCATGCTGTCGCGCCCGGCTTCGAAGGTTTTCCTTTCTTCTTCTGTCGTGTTGCGCGGCACCCAGCTGACCGTGAACTTGGTCTTGCCGCCGGGCAGCTCCTCGAAGGTGAATGTCGAGTGCATCTCGAGCGGCCACGACGCATGCCCCGGGTGGCGGGTGGTGCCGCCTTTTTCGTCCGAGAACGAGCTGATGAAGTCGAGACGTTCCGGGGGGACGATTTCGCGGTATACGAATTTGCCCCACATCGGTGAGCCGTCCGGCGCCTGCAATCCATAGTGATATGTCCCGCCGACGCGTAGATCCATTTTTGACGCAATCACCTTGAAGCCCTTAGGGCCCCACCACCGCTTCATGCGCTCCGGTTCGGTGAGGCACTTCCACACGAGATCGCGTGGAGCGTCGAACACGCGCGAGATGACAAATTCGGAGTTCTGCGTAGTGGTCGCCATAAGGCACTCCTACTTGGTTGGCGTTTCAGTTGGTGAGGCGCTCAAGGAACCCGCAGGGGAATGAGCGCGCGCAACCGCGCATCGCGCAGATGGTCGCGATCACGACCTGGGGACCCCGCGAGCCCGCCCCAGACCAGCAGGCCCAGGTAGAGCCCGAACAATGTGTGCGTAAAAATTGGATCGTTCAGGCGAAAGTGGCTCGCAATTGCCCCACCCAAATAGCCAGTTAGCAGGATTGCGTCGATTCATGACGCCGTCGAACAGCATGAACGCGATCACTAGGCCACTCATGACTCGCCCAACCCAGAGCAAAGCATTCGATGTTTGATTCGCCTGAACCATTGTCTGCATGCTCGCTCCTCATGTCCCCTCGCCTGCCCTACCGGTTCAGTTCACTTGTCCTCGGCGGGTTCGACGATGACCATCCAGTTGACGCCGAATTTGTCCTGCGTCATGCCGAAGCGCGGTGAAAAGAAAGTCTTGTCGAGCGACATGATGATTTTCCCGCCGGCGGACAATCCGTTGAACAGCCGGTCGGCATCGGCTGCATCTTTCGCATCGACCGACAGCGCAAATCCGTCGAACTTGGGATTGCCGGTGTTCCGTCCGTCGGAGGCCATCACCCTGGTGTCGCCGATCTTGAGTGAGGCGTGCATCACCTTGTCCTCGTTGCCCGGCGCGCACATCGATTTTTCGGGGCTGTCCTTCCAGCGCATCAGCATGCCGACTTCGGCGCCGAGCGTCTTTTTGTAGAACTCGATCGCCTCTTCGCAGCGGCCGTCAAAGAACAAATAGGATTGCACCTGCATAACTCATTCTCCTAGGTGGTTCTTATGTTGACAATTACGTTGATATCAACGTAATATAGGCAATGTCAACCCGCAACGCGTTACCACTTTCCGCCACTCATCTGGTGCGCGACAATTGTCTGTGTCTTCACGTGCAGCGCGCCGCGCGCGGATTGGCGCGACGTTTCGACGATGTGTTCCGTCCGCTCGGTCTCACGCATGGTCAGTTTTCGCTGTTGATGTCGCTGAACCGGCCGGAACCGCCGACGCTCGGCAGCGTCGCAGCACTGCTTGCCATGGACCGCACCACGCTCACCGCGGCCCTCAAGCCCCTTGAACGCCGCAGGCTGGTGAAGGTTTCGGTCGATGCGGAAGATAAGCGCAGCCGTCGCCTCGCAATCACCGCCGCCGGACGCGCATTGGTCGCCAGGGCGTTTCCGCTGTGGATGCAGACCCACGCCGACATCGAGCGCCTGATACCGCGCGGCAGCGCGGATGATCTGCGCGCGGGCTTGCAAGCGCTGTCCTGATGTCGATTGCGCGGACATCTACGCACGCTCCGCGGCGAGCGCCACCACATACTCGTCGAGCCGCGTCAGGGTCTGTACGAGACCCTTGTCGGCGCCGTATTCGCGGATGACGCGTGCGCGTTCCTCGGCCGACGGGAATACGCCGTGCCAGGTCAGCAAGGTGTCGCCGTTGCCGAGATCTTTGAAGATTACCGTCTGCGTGAACTGCACCGGTTCGACGTCTTCGTCGCCGCTGTGGCGATAGACGATGCGTTCCGGACGGACGATTTCGTCAAAGATGATGCGGTTCTGATAGTCGCGACCGTCGGGCCCGTGCATGACGAAGCGCCAGACACCGCCCGGGCGGAAGTCGAAAGCATGCGTCGTGGTGCGGAAGCCGTTTGGTCCCCACCACTGCGCCAGATGTTTCGGATCGGTCCAGGCCGAGAAGACGAGCGCGCGTGGGGCGGCGAGCACGCGAGTGCCGACGATCGAGCGCGGATCGTGATTGAGGTCGATGCTATTTTTTAGTGCCACGGTGCTTCTCCCGTTTGCGTTGCTTGTGCGGCTTGCGTGGTTGGTCGTCGGTGTCCTGTTTGTCCTGGTCTTGCGCCTGGAGGACCCTAAGATAGTCGTCGAGGCGATCGAGCCGCTCTTCCCAGAGGCGGCGATATTCCTCGAGCCATTCGTCGGCCTCTTTCAGGGCCCTCGCGTCGATGCGACACGGGCGCATCTGTGCGTCGCGCGTGCGCGTGATCAGGCCGGCGCGTTCGAGAACCTTCAGGTGCTTGGAAACCGCCGGCAGGCTCATGTCGAACGGCTCGGCGAGTTTCAGCACCGA
>JANWKN010000071.1 GCA_025451355.1 Pseudolabrys sp.
ATCGCCAAAGCGGTGGCCGCGCCTGATGTCAAATCGAAGCTCGATTCACTTGGCTTCGACGCGATCGCCGACACGCCGGAGCATTTCGCCGCGCGCATCAAGGCCGAAGTACCAAAATGGGCTAAGGTGATCGAGGCGGCCAAGATCGAAAAAGTGAAATAAGACGTTTGTGGGGAGGAGTTCATGAAATTCGCAGTGCGCCTGGTTGCAGTTGCCGTTGCAATGCTGACCGCCGGGGCCGCCCAGGCCGCGAGCTATCCCGATCATCCGGTAAAAATCGTGGTGCCTTTCGCGCCAGCCGGCCCGACCGATGTTATGGCGCGACTGATCGCGCAGAAACTTTCGGAATCTTTGAAACAGCAATTCTATGTCGAGAACCATCCGGGTGCGGGCGGCAATATCGGCATGGTGCAGGTCGCGAAGTCTGCGCCCGACGGCTATACCATCTTGGTTGCGAGCTCGAGCTTTGTGGTCAATCCCAGTCTCTACGCGAAGAACCCGTACGATCCGTTCAAGGACTTCGCGCCGGTCACGCTCGCCGCGGCCTCGCCGAACATCCTCGTGGTGAATGCGGACTTCCCGGCCAAAACGGTGAAAGAGCTGGTCGATCTCGTTAAGCAAAGCCCGGGCAAGTACAACTACGCGATGCCCGGCACCGGCACGACCCCGCATCTCGCCGGCGAGCTGTTCAAGCTGACATTCAAGCTCGATCTTGCGACCGTGCCCTTTAATGGTGCTGGCCCGGCCATCCAGTCGGCGGTCGCCGGCCACACGCCAGTCGCCTTAACGGCGTTGCCACCGACGGCGCCACAGGTGCAGGCCGGAAAGTTGCGGGGGCTTGCCGTCACCTCGGCGAAACGTTCATCCGCTCTGCCCGACGTGCCGACCATGGCGGAAGCCGGCGTCACGGGCCAGGAATCCGAAACGATGCAGGGTATCTTCCTGCCCGCTGGAACGCCCAAGGATGTTATCGATCTACTGAACCGTGAGATCGCCAAGGCAATGGTGCTGCCGGACGTGAAGGAGAAATGTGCCCAACTCGGCTTCGATGTCGTCGCCAACAAACCGGATGAATTTGCGGCATACATCAAGAAAGAAGTCGACAAGTGGGGCAAGGTAATCAAGGACGCCAATATCCCGCAGATTCAGTGAATGCGTATCGTTGACATCCGCGAGACGGCGATTCCGCTCAAGTCGACGCTCGCCAATTCGAGTTTCGATTTCACCGAAATGACGACGTCGGTTGTTGCGGTGATCACCGACGTCATTCGCAATGGAAAGCCGATTTGCGGCTTCGCGTTCAATTCCACTGGACGCTATGCCTGCGGCGCACAAATGCGGGCTCGCTTCATCCCCCGTATTCTTGCCGCCGATCCAGCGACGCTACTCGACGAACGCGGTAGCAATCTCGATCAGGGCAAGATTTTCACCTGCATGATGCGGCGCGAGAAAGCGGGCGGACATTCGGAGCGATCGATCGCGATCGGCACCATTGAAGTGGCAATTTGGGATGCGGTAGCCAAGATCGCTGACAAACCGTTGCACACGTTACTCGCTGAGCGCTTCAACGGCGGCAAGGCCCCAGCCAAAGTATTCTGCTACGTGGGTGGTGGCTGGTACTGGCCCGGCCAGACCATCCAGGATCTGCAGGATGAGATGCGGCGCCATCTCGGCGCCGGCTACGCAATGGTAAAAATGAAAGTCGGCGGCTTGCCTCTTGAAGAAGACCTTCGACGTCTCGAAGCAGTGCTCGAAGTCGTCGGCTCGGGAGACCGTCTTGCCGTTGATGCGAATTGCAAATTCGGACGCGAAGACGCTCTGCGCTACGCCAAAGCGCTCGCGCCCTTCAAGCTGCGCTGGTTCGAAGAACCCTGCGACCCGCTCGATTTCGGGTTGTTTGCAGACCTCGCGGAAGTCTACGATCAACCGCTTGCGACCGGCGAGAACCTGTATTCGACGCAGGACGTCGAGAACCTCGTGCGCTTCGGCGGTTTCCGCGCCGGGCGTGACGTGATCCAGGTCGATCCACCGCAAGCCTACGGCATCGGACAATATGCGCGGACGATCGACATGCTGGCGGGGCACGGCTGGCCGCGCGGCGCTCTATTTCCACACGGCGGCAATCAGATGTCACTCGCCATCGCCGCAGGTTTTGGGCTCGGAGGCGCCGAATCCTATCCCGGTGTCTTTGGCGATTTCGGTGGATTTGCCGACGATGCCAGAATCGAAGGGGGCACGATTTCGCTGTCCAACCGCCCAGGCATCGGCTTCGAGGGACAAGCCCGCCTCTACCGGATCATGCGTGAACTGGCCGGCATTTGAAGCCAATGTTGCCCAAGGGACGCTTCGTAAAGCTTTGTAAACGCTGCGAAAGCAGACTTTCGTAACGCGCTTGTGCGACATCTGTCCGCAATTCTGTACAGCCGACCCATTGACCATGACCGCCGCCAAACCGCCGACCACTGCGTTCGTGATCCCTTGTTACAACGAACAAGCGGGCATTCAGCACACGCTTACGTGTTCGCTCGGCGACATCAACAAGCTGAAAAAGGCGAAAGCTATCTCGCCCAACAACTACGTCCTCCTGGTCGACGACGGCAGTACCGACAGAACCTGGGACCTCATCGAAAAAATCTCTAACGCGCAGCCGAAGCGCGTCCGCGCTCTCAAATTGTCGCGCAATGTCGGACATCA
The DNA here is from genome assembly GCA_025451355.1 of Pseudolabrys sp. Lineage (GTDB taxonomy): Bacteria > Pseudomonadota > Alphaproteobacteria > Rhizobiales > Xanthobacteraceae > Pseudolabrys. The sequence continues at coordinate 2,695 of JANWKN010000071.1, forward strand.
GAACGCACTGTTGGCCGGTTTGCTCGCACAGATCGGAAAAGCCGATGCGGTGATCTCTTTCGATGCCGACCTGCAGGATGACATGTCGGTCGTTTTGAAGATGATCGACAATTTCAACGGCGGCGTCGAGATTGTCTTCGCCGTGCGCAAGGCGCGCTACTGACAGCCGCTTTAAGCGCGGCACGGCGAGCCTCTACTATCGCATTCTCAATTGGCTCGGCGCCGATATCATTCCGCACCATGCCGATTTCCGCCTGATGAGCGACCGGGCGCTGTGCGCGCTTTCGCTTTACGGCGAAGCGCACGTATTCCTGCGCGGGCTCGCGGTACAGCTCGGGTTCACGACGGCGACGGTCGCATATGACCGATTGCCGCGGTTGCACGGCGAAACAAAATACACGCTGGCAAAAATGGTCGCGCTCGCGATCAACGGCATCACATCCCTGTCGGTGCGGCCGATCCGGCATGATCGCCCTGATGGGCATCATTCTGTTTGTCGTTTTCCTCAGCATGAGCGTCTGAGTCTTTGGGACCTGGGTTGCGGGTCACACGGTCCAGGGCTGGACCTCGGTCATGCTGGTTTTTCCTTCTCATTGCCTCCTTCCAGACATTTGCGATTGCCGCCATCGGTGAATATGTCGTGAAGATCTATTTCGAGACGAAATCCCGCCCGCGCTATATCGTTGAAGAAGAAATCGGCATTGTACCGGCAATGCCTGAGACCGAAATCGCGCGTAGTCGCGCAAAGGCGCCGCGAACTCGCGAAATGGCTATTCGCGCGTGACAGCGTAATCGGTTATTATGCGGGCGACCGACCATGGAAAGCCCGTCCGAACAAGCTCCGATAGATCCCGAACCCCTGCGTCGTTTGCATTATGCCGCCGCGATTGCGTGCGGGGTATTCGCGACGCTGGTCATGCATATTCTGCTGACCGTTTTCGGTCTCGGCCTTGATTCCGCGCTTCGATCCGCAAATCCCAATCACCAATTCATATCCGCGATAGCCTGGTGGGCGATCGCCGCGGCGGGCTTCGTCGGCGGATGGGCGGCGGCGGCCTATCTGATTGCGGCCGCCCGGGAGCGTGAACTGATCTACAAGCTGGCGCAATGGTTCCTGATCGCGCTGGTATTCGTGCTCGCCACGGTTGGTGGCATTATGAGCAAAACCGGCAATCTCGGCGGAACCGTCGACGTGATTGCCGGATTCACAGCGCTTGGACTTGGTGTGTTGTGCGCTTTTTGTGGCGCACGGCTGGCTTACCTGAACGCTGAGCAGGTCTAGCGTCGCGACTATTCCCAGATCAGCACATTGGGAAGCGAGCGATCGACCTGCCGCAACGCCGTGTAACCGACGCCGGCAAGCCCGCGAAATAAACCCAGATTGAATTTCCTCTGGCCGCTGTTCCAGCGGTAGTCGCCGCTGGAACTGGCGTTTTCAACAACCGACAACAGGCGACGCGCCGCAAGTTCGCCAAGGTCCTTGCGCCCAAGCGAGTCCGCGGCCTCACAAAGAAATTCGACATTGGCAAGCGTGCCGCAGCAAAGCGTATCGACACTCCCCGGCCATCCCTTTGTTGCACCCTCGACGGCGTGGACGATGTCTTTTTTCAGTTCGCCTTGCCCGTTTGTCCCATGTTTGACCATGGCAATACGCGCGAGCCCGATGCCGGGCGCTCCGTGGCACCACTGGCATGGCCAAGAGGGCTCTCCATCGCCACGCAAATCCGGCCAGTTATCGCGGCCCGCATCGAAACTCGCGTCTTCAAATGCGATGCATTCCGCCGCCGCCGCCGCGAATTCTTCGCGGCCCGTCGCCGTGGCCAGAGAAGCGAGCGCGTAGGCAAATCCGGCCGCGCCATGCGACATGCCGTTGAGTGCTCGGTTGCCCATGCCCTGCCCGACCCAACTCCGGCGGCCTTCTGGGCCCAGTCGGCTTTGCGCGATCAGGTGCTCGCCGCACTTGATTGCGCGATTCAATACATCGGCCGATTTGCTATCCCGGTAGAGACGAAGAAGGCCAAGAATTCCCCCAGCGCTACCGCCGATAACGTCCAGCTGTTTATCGGCCGCAATCAGTCCATCGCTGAACAGCCCCGCCGCGACATGAGCGTCCTCAAGCAGACGTTCGTCGCCGAGCAGTTTCGACATCACGGTGAGGGCGTAAACGATCGAGCCCAGGCCCGTGGCACCGCCGACGCCGAAAGAGCGGGCCATTCGCGCCGCATTGCGACTTTTCAGATTTTTTCGAAGGTGCGCGACCCCGGCGAGCGAGAGTTCAGCAGAAGATTGCCGCCCCGTAGCCGACGCGTGTGCGGCGAGAAACAGCGCGATGCCGGAACCGCCGTTGTAAAGATCCGGTCCAAGGCAGACGAGCTGAAAGACCTCCGCGTCTCCGAGCCAGTCGAGCCCGATCCAGGCGGCACCCGGTCCACGGCGAATTGCACACCGGGACAGTTCTTCGGCGATCCTGTCGGCTTCGGCAATGAGTGTTTTTTTTGCCGCCTGAAGACTGACGCCCGGCCGCTCCAGGAGCTTTGCCTGACCGGCTACCGCTACATCGGGGGGCTTCGTCAGCGATCGGGTGCTCTCCCTGATCACTTCAATCTGCCAGTCGACTTCTGTCTCATCGAAGGCGTGAATGCGCGCCCACGCGCGATTGAGACCTGGGTGCGCCGCGACCCGCACCGAATATCCACTCGCATCGTGGATCTCGTTCTCGTCGCTCGGCGACACAAAATGCGGGACATTCAGTGCAAGAAGCGCGGACCGTTCGGCGCGCTGAAGTGGCCAGAAACTATCGTTGTCCTTGTCCCACTCCGCGAGCCTCGCCATGAAATCCGCCTGCGCCGACCACATGATCCCATCGTCCATCGATCGGGTATTTTTCAATCGCTGGAGCAACATGGAATAGAAGCGAGTGGCGCGAATAACCTTGCGCACCGGAAGGCCGGCGAAATCCTTGTAAAAACTTTCCGGATCCGAGGACCTGATGTGTCGAAGCAGAAACCCGGTGTAGTCGCGGAAACCCGAGACCAGATCATCCGTATGATCGGCTAGTTTGACGTAACGGCCGTCAACGTAAGGCAGATTTGGATTGGTATTGGCGACCTCTTTCGATCTCGTCGGGCGCATCTCATCGGTGTTTATGTTTTCCCATTTGATTCTGATTTTTGCGTTCCAATCGGCGGTCATTCCCCCGATCGCAAAGACGTTGTTGTCGGGTGAGCGCCCATAGGCGGGAAGCAGGCCAACCATCATTACCGAGTTTGCCAGTTTTTCTGTCGCGAGATCGAAGGCCTGCGCTTCCGGGTCGGCCGCTCCGTCTTCATCGACCGTCGACTGAAGGATCGTTTCGAGGTCGATCGGCACCGGATGTTCGCCGGCTGCAATCATGTTCTCCTGGTGCATGTCATTGGCAACGAAGCAATGAAAGAGCGCGAGCCACGCACCGGCGCGGAGGAAGAACCGCTGGCACCCTGCAGCGTCAGTGCCGGCATGATCGATGAATTCGGTCCAGCCATAGCCATTGCAGGCGATTGCACGCACGGCTTTGAGGTCGATTGGTGGACCGTCCCGGTTTAGCCGCTCGACCAGTTTGTGCCAGGCGATATCGAGCTTCAGGTCTTTCGGCTTGTATACGACCTGCGCGCCGTCCGCGAAGCTGACGATGCGGACCGAACGGCCACCGTTGTGCGGGTCGGAAAATTCTCCCTCGATCCGTACGACCGGACTGTCGGTATTTGAATGAAGGATGTCGTGTCGGATGGCCGGGAGGTCGGCATCGAGGCGAGTAATAAGCTCGCGCGATGCATCGATCCACTGGCGGGTCAGCACGGAAATCAAGCGCAGCAGGATCGGCTTCTCTTCGAACAGGCGCCGAAATCCGCCGGACTTCATATCGTCGATGAATTGATTGTAGAGCGAGGTACCGGAACCTTGTTTCGTTTGTGCCTCGCCTGCCTTCCGCGCCGCGGCGAACTGCTCATACAACGCCGGCGCACAGAGACTTGATAATTCCTCCAACAACGAGTGGCGCAGTTCGGCGTGTGCGGAATCAGTCAAATTGTCGAGGACGCGTCGATCGAGGCCTGACCAGACAAATTTCGTCGCGTGGCGAACCACAGGAACGAACAAATGCTCGAATGCCTGCGGCTCGAATCCGTTCGCATGCCACTCGGCATCGTTTCGGGGACTCTGGAGCGCCGTCTCGACCCAGATCGCGTCCGCAACCCAGGCCGGCAACGAGGTGGACGTGCGACGAACGGTTGCGAACTTCTTCAGAACGTCGTCGATCGTCCAGCCATCACGGTGAAGCCTTTGGCCGAACAGGGACCAATCTCCGTTGGCGGCGGACTGGCACCAGGCGGCAAGGCGACGGGCGGCCAGATCCGCATCGGCCTTCTGTCCCGGCAAAGCTTCAAAATCGTTCGAAAGGAGTTCATCAATGGTCGCCGCGCGAACGATCAGGCGTTCATAGAAGGCATCCATCAATCTTCACTCCGACCGGGACGATTATAGCCATCCTTGACCATCATTCGGACCAG
>JANWKN010000072.1 GCA_025451355.1 Pseudolabrys sp.
GCTTTTGATCAGTTCGAAGATCGCCGGATCATTAAACCAGGTCTGCATATCGTTGCGGACGCGATAAGGCCGGATGAACGGGACCACTTTAAGCTCCGGCCACTTCGTCTCGGTGAGTTCGTGCGTCCCCTTGTTCGGACGGCTGTTGACGACGATGCCGATGATGCCGTTCCGGCGGAAGACCTCGCGCACCTGATTGAGCGTGTAGAAGGGCGAGGGCTCCTAGTTGTAGTGCAGGTGCGTGTCGAAGATTTCTATCCGCTCTTGTGCACGAACAGCGAAGAGTCCCATCGCTGTTATAGCGATGGCGCCCGCAAGAAATTTTACGAATTGTCATGTCGCCCCTCTCGGATCAGACCGTACTTTAACCCACCGCTAACCATAGTGGCTGCTTGGGCGGTTTCGCGCCAGAGTTGGGCGCGCACGTGTTTACGCTTAAGGCTGTCTTTACGGCGCCATGGCTCACTGGGAGGGCACTCGGAAGAGCTCCCGGGGCGATCGGCGGAGTATGTTGTGCGCGCAGTCTCGCGCCGGAATATTATTGCGGTTGTCGTCGGCGGGTTGCTGGCCGGCATTCCTCTATTCGCGTTCAACTATTGGCTTGAGGGGCTGATCGACCGACAGGGCGAGGTGGAGGTCGGCACCGCCGCGAAGCGCGCCATCGCACTCGCCGAGGCCCGCGTCAGAGATACGGTCGGCGCACTCGACAATCTGGCGAGCCGTGGGGTGAATTCCTGCGCGCCGGGCCAGATCGAGGCCATGAGCTATGCCGCATTCAGCACGATCCCTGTCAAGGAAGTGTCGGTCGTCGGCCCCGACGCCCAGACGCTCTGCACCGATCTCGGCTTGCCGCTTGGCGAGCGCTCGATGCTCTCGTCGGAGTTGTTCGTCGGCGCCGCCGGCTACTGGCTCGATATCATTGCCTTGCCCATCGGTGAGCGCATGGTGCGACTGCGCCGCCAGGTCGCCTCAGGTCCCAATGGCATTGCCGCATTGGTCCCCGCGACGCTGTTCCTTCCGCAGGTCTCGACGCAAGGCGGTCCGTTCAGCGCCTACGCGCGAATCATGACCCGGCAGGGAACGATCATCGGCGAAGTCGGAGAAAAACCGCACGAGGCGGCGGGTGCAGATTTCCTGGCCGTGACGAAGTCCGAGAAATTCGGCTTCGACGTCGAAATCGTAACCTCGCGCGCCCGCATTGCGGCCCAGCATGCCGATCTCAAATGGTTCGGCCCGCTCGGCGCAGGTCTATTGCTGATCGCGGCGACCGGTATCGTCGTGCTGGTTCCGCGGCGAACTGCGCGAAACCCGATGGCAGAAATCGAACATGCTCTCGAGGCCGGTGAATTTGTTCCTTACTATCAGCCTATCGTCGATATCCGCACCGGCCGGTTGTGTGGCGCGGAGGTCCTGGTCCGCTGGCGCAAGCCCGACGGGACGCTCGTATTGCCCGGCGCTTTCATTCCGCTAATGGAATCGAGCGACCTGATTCACACCTTGACCCGTAACCTGATGCAAAAGGTTTGCGACGAAGCAGGCCCGTCTATTAGCCGTCGGTCCGACCTGAGGATCGCGTTCAATTTTGCCGGCAAGCTGTTCAGCGAACCAACGATCGTCAAAGATGTCCGCAATATTTTCGCGAACTCACCCATCAAGTTTTCACAGGTCGTACTGGAAGTAACCGAACGCGACCCGATCGTGAATTTCACCAAAACGCGTCAGACAATCGCCGCCTTGCAGGATCTCGGTGTGCGCATTGCGATCGACGATGTCGGTACCGGCCATAGCGGGCTTTCCTACATGCTCAAGCTCGGCGTCGACATCATCAAGATCGACAAGATATTCGTGGACGCCATCGGCACCGATCGCAACTCGACGACCATCGTCGAGACTCTGGTCGATCTTGCGCGCAACATGCGGATGGACGTGGTGGCAGAAGGGGTGGAGAATTTCGAGCAGGTGACGCATCTGCGCGCGCTCGGCGTGCGTCTGGCGCAGGGTTACGTGTTCGCCCCGCCGCTGCCGGGAAGTTCGTTCCTGCAGCTTGTCGAAGCCATCGATCCCTTGCAGCCCGCTGGAACGGACGCGACCGAACGTATCAGGGCGTCAGCCTGAAACAGCGATTGGTGGTACGCAGAAACGAAAAGGGGCGGCCTTGCGGCCGCCCAGTTAAAACGCCACGCGGGAGGAACCTCGTAAGGGTCGACTTTATGAATCGCCGGCCCACGTGATCAAATGCCATGATACAAGTTCGTCACGGACGCGCTGATTCGTCAATCGGATTTTTCGGAATTGTGACAACACCCGCGACTCAATCGCGCACATCAAGCGGCTGTCAATTCTTTTTCGATCGCCGCGATGATGATCGGATCCGTCGGTTCGACTGCTGAATTGAAAGCCGCCTTCAGATACCCATCTCGGCCGATCAGATATTTGTGGAAATTCCAGCGCGGTCCTTCGAGTGGACGCTCCGCAGCAGCCCACTTGTAGAACGGGTGCGCGTCCTTGCCTTTGATCGCTACCTTCTCGGTTATCGGAAACGTGACGTGATACTGGCCCCGTGCGGTAGTGTGGATATCGCTCACGCTCCCGGGTTCTTGACCACCGAAGTCATTTGATGGCACCGCCAGGATGACCAGGCCGCGATCGCGATAGCGGGTCCAAAGCGTCTGCAGGCCGGCATATTGCGGTGTGTATCCGCAAAGCGAGGCGGTGTTGACCACCAGCAGGGGATGACCTGCATAAGAGGACAGCAGGATCTCATCGCCGTCGAGCCCCTTGAAGGTGAAGGCATAAGCTGTGACTCGAGTCATCAGGCGCCGCCCGCGTGGCGCGCGGGTTGAGACCGGCCAGCGCCACAGCTCCCAGCAACACGACATTTCGGCGATGGATCATGCCCGCGCGTGCAGCGCCTTGGCGCGTGCGCAGAATTTCTTGAAAGATGTTGTTTCGGTGACGCTAAAAAATGCGGTTATGCCATCTCAAAACGCACCGACGTTTCGAACGACGTGCCGCAGGCGTCACACCGCCACAGGTGCCGAACGCGGCACCCGTCCACACACTCAGACCACTCGGGAATGTAGATTCGCTCGCCGCATTGCGCGCACTCAATCACCGGACGCGAGCGCGCAAATCTTGCGATGTCGCGAGACACTTCCATGGGGACCTCCCGATCCGACGCGGCCCCGTCCCACCGTCGTTTTTCGACATTATTGAACGGGTCGCGTGAGTAAAGCAGTAGCGCTGACATAACGTGTACGCGCCACTCGTGAAGTTTTTGCGGCAGAAAAATTGAGACGGTCAAAATTGTTGCGCAACGAGTCCCAAAGATTTTTTTGCAGTGCATCACAATGTCACAGGGTTAGACCGAATTTTCTGAGCGTCCAGATTGTCCCGAGATAAAGGACGAAGGTCAGCGCGCAACATGCCGCCAGCGTTGACCAAAATCCGATTCCGTGGCGCAGCATCGCCGGCATCAGAAGAACATCGGCAATGTCGGCAGTACGTACCAGAACGTCGACTGTGCAAACGTCGCGATCTGTTCGGTGTCGCTGGTATCATGCCACAGCCAAACGATGCCCAAGAGCGAGACCAGGGGCAGCGAAGCAATGGAGCGCTCCGGATGTCGGCGACCGGCGACACAATAGCAATGATGAGACCTGACAAAGCCGCCTTTGCAGCGAGATAGAGCATCGAAGCCCCCATTAGTTCCGGAACTCGGCCGTCGCGCCGACGGCTAGGCTACATAACCATGCGCTCTGCTTTCTTTGTTGCGGCTCTCGCGTCATTCCCGGCGGCATCGGTTCGCGCGGCGGATCAGCTGTCGGACAAGCATCGAGCCCACAGGGTCAAACACCGTCGGGCATGCAGGCTGCGCCAGAGGGGCTTCCAAGACGGCCGTCGAACCCACAAAGAGAAATGGCTGGCACATGACACGGCCTCGGCTCGATCCGCGCCCGCGCGCCGTCTATAGTTGGGAGCGACCTTTCACATCAGAGCGCCAACGCAATCGGGGCTCACCGTGAACCAGAAGACCCTCGAAAAGCCGCGCACGAAGACGAAACCAAAAACGCAGCGGCCACCGCTGTGGAAGGTGATCCTGCTCAACGACGACTATACGCCGCGCGAATTCGTGGTTCTTGTTCTCAAGGCTATTTTCCGGATGAACGAGAGCCATGCCTTCAAGGTGATGATGACCGCGCATCAGCGCGGGGCCTGTGTGATAGCGGTCTATACGCGCGATGTGGCCGAGACGAAGGCGAAAGAAGCGACGGAAATGGGCCGCGCCAAGGGCTTTCCCCTCTACTTCACGACCGAAAAGGAAGAGTAGGCGTTAAGAATCCCGCGCCGTAACCTTCGCATTTAAGGCTAATGCGAACTTGCCGGACTGCAGTCGTTTGCCCGAGGCTCGCCGAACGGTATTCTGCTCCCCAAGCTGCAAGCGAGGCTTGTTTATGTCTGAACGGGGGAAGTCTGACCGGGCGCGCACTTTCCTTGGCGGCATGATTGCGTTCAACAAGCGCAACTCCACCATGGATTGCCGGGTGCGGGATTTTTCGGCTACGGGCGCGCGAGTCCAACTTACCAATACCGCAATTGTCCCGGATCAGTTCGATCTGACGATTGCGCGCAAAGAGCGCTCTTTCCGCGCGAGCATGGTCTGGCGCAGCGTCAATGAGGCCGGGGTCGCTTTCCTGGGCGAATACAACAATGAAAATGCCCGTGCCGCTGGAGTTGGCCAGGCGCCTGCGACAAAGCGAAGCTGAGAAAAGCGGTCTTGCGAAACCGCATCGCCCGGCTGAAATAGCGGCTTCTTAACGAACCCTGGAAGGTTAGTTGTCTGCGGAGGGTGTCCGCGCCACGGTAATCGCCGCCGGTTGTGCGGGTGTCAGGGCGGCTGCCGGCTTGGTAGCGTCCTTGGGAGGATCTACGCCTGCCGCCGGTTCAATCGCCTGCGACTCCGCGGGGAGTGCCGTTGGCGCGGGTGTTGGAAGCGTCGCTATCGTCTGTATGAGGCTTTGCAACAACGCGGCCTGCTTCTTGTTGTTCTGCGCGTAGAGGAACAATCCGCCGAGCACCATAACGATCACCACCAGGACGACCAACGTATTGATGGTGGCATCGGAATTCCCACGTCGTCGTTGTGCTGGCGGCTTGCGAGTGACCCGTTTCTTGGCTGTCGTTCGCTTCTTCGCCATGTCGTGGAGCTCCTTCGATGGTGTGGCCAACGCACGGCACTACACCTCAGTCTCACACCAACACGCCTATTCAATACCAACCAGCCCGGGTGGCTAAACCGTCCCGGTGCGCAATATCGGCAATCCCCGAATCACTGCGGAAAATCTTAGCCGATTCGCGCATTTGATGTGTGAACGCGCTGCCGGTGTAAAGGTCGAGGCCCGTTGTCGGGCTGTCGGCAGTATGATCTGATTGATTCCGGAGTCATGTCGCAGCGTGTCCTGATAACGGCCGGCGCCACGGGTATCGGTCGAGAATTTGCGCGCGCCTTCACGGCGAATGGCGCAAAAGTCTTCGTCTGCGACATCGACGACAAGGCGCTCGCTGCCATTGCCAAAGAGATCCCTGGTCTGATCGCCCGGCGCTGCGACATGGCGAGCCGCGCCGAGATCGAGCGTATGGTGCCGGACGCGGTTGCGGCGCTGGGCGGGCTTGACGTGCTTATCAACAATGCCGGGATCGCTGGGCTGACCCTGCCGATCGCCGAATATCCGCCGGACGACTGGGACAAGGTCATTGCCGTCAACCTCACGGCCATGTTCGACGTGTCGCGGCTTGCAATTCCTCACCTGAAGAAGTCGAAGGCGGGTTGCATCATTAATATGTCGTCGATCGCCGGACGTTATGGTTTTGCCAATCGCAGCCCCTATGCTGCGACGAAGTGGGGAGTTATTGGGCTGACGAAGACCCTGGCGATGGAACTTGGCGAGTGGGGGATTCGCGCGAATGCCATTGCCCCGGGTGCGGTCGAGGGCGAGCGCATTGTCCGCGTCTTTCAAGGTCGCGCGCAGATCAGCGGCAGGTCGCTGGACGATGTGAAGGCCGATGCGCTGGCAGCCGCATCGATCAAGGCCATGATCGACCCGAAGGACATCGCGCAGCTTGCCGTGTTCCTTGCCTCGGACGCCGCGAAATCGATCTCGGGGCAGGTTGTCCCGATCGACAACGATCGGCAAAAGGCCTGAGCCGCATATCGGATCGTTGATCCGGCAAAGTCGATTTAAACGTACCGTTTCAGGCAAGCACATCTTAGAGTCTTGGGGCTTACGATTGCCTCATGCTCCGCTTTTTGGTCACACTGGCCTTTGCGGCCAGCTTCGACATCCTGCTCCTTGAGGGCAAATACATCAGTGCCGTCGACAAGGTTGCTGTGGCTATCGTTCGAAGCTTCTGACGCGGCTTTCCAGAAAAGCGTTCGCGTTGCAAACTGATTTATGATCGCGAACGGGCCGCGTCAGTTCGCTACGACCACGCGACTTTCCAGAGGCGTGCGGTCGTAGAGATAGATGACGTCGTCATCGACCAGGCGGATACAGCCGGCCAGCTTGCCGGGCGGAATAGCCGCACTGGACCCATGAATGCGATAGTCCTTGTCCAGATAAAGGACGCGCGCGCCGAGTGTTTCCTCTGCTTGCTTGGCCGTGTCTTCCTTTCGCACAACGTGGTAGAGCCCGGACAACGCGGTGCACTCGGGGCCGACCCCGATATTGTAGCGAAGGGCGGATACGTTCGGCCGGACCACGTAGAGAAACGCCTGATTTTTGTCGACGACAAGCGTTCCGACCGGCTGGTTGGTCCGGTAATAGACGAGCTGGCGCAAACGGACATAGTTCGATCTGTCGTCAGCCGACTCGGCTGCAGCCACGGGCGCGCTCCGCGAAGGGGTGGCCATTGAGCGCATATCGGAACGCATAGCGGACAGATTGCGCGGCAGGTAGGAGTAGGCCGCAAAGCCGCCGATGAGAAGGAGCGCGGCAACGCCCACGCCGGCAAGAATCCGCCAGCGCTTTCCGGTATCCGCCAGCGGCGGCAAGTCTCGATACCCGGCAGGTTCAGCAGGGGCGGCAGAGGGTGGGCCCGGGGCCCGTCGCGATCGCGGGGGAGGCGGCGGTGGCACAGCCCGGCGCATAAAATCCCGCTCGATACGCTGGATCGCGGCCTCGAGCGCTGCGCTTTCCGCTTTGACGTCGGTGTTCGACAGCGTCGGATCATTGATCCGAAGCTGATCGACCAAAGTCTTGCGAGCGCGGTCGTACAGCGCATGGCGTTGTTCGCTGGTGTTCGGGTTAAGCGACCCGACCGCGCGCGCTATCAAAGGATAATAATCGACCATCGGCGTAATCTACGTTCAGTTCTCCAACGTTAAAACTAGCATCTGAATCCCCGGATCGCACCAGCGGTCTGCTGGTCGTTCCCAGCGCAATCAGCGAACTGGAGGCGCATAGAGGATACCTCCTTTGCTCCACAGCTGATTGATCCCGCGGGGGATGCCGAGCGCGGAACCGATGCCGACGGTCCGCTCATAGACCTCGCCATAGTTCCCGACCAGTCTGATGGTGCGGGCCGCCCAATCCTTGGTGAGACCCATGCGCTCGCCATAGTTACCCTCGGTGCCGACCAGGCGTCGGACATCCGGCTTTTCGGACTTCAGCGCCTCGTCGATATTTTTAGATGTCACACCGAGTTCTTCGGCATTGACCATGGCGAACTGCACCCATTTTACGATATTGAACCACTGCACATCGTCCTGCCGCACCACGGGACCCAACGGCTCCTTGGAGATGACGTCCGGCAAGATGACGTGATCGTCGGGCTTGGCGAGCAAAAGCCTGATAGCAAAAAGCTGCGAGACGTCCGCCGTGAGCGCAACGCATTGACCGGAATCATAACC
>JANWKN010000073.1 GCA_025451355.1 Pseudolabrys sp.
CCGATTAGACCTCGGTCCAACTCGACCACGAATTCTTGGCCTGCAACAATTCTATCAGCCGGCGCCACACGAGACTGCTTGAGGACAAGTGCGACCAAATCTCCTTTACGCTGTAGACGACAATGCAAACGACGCGGCGGCGAGGGAGACGGTCTCGCAGTCGCTTGACGAGCAGATGATGCGGCGGTGCCTGGCGCTTGCAACGGAATCCTCCGCGCAACGCGAATATCCATTTGGCGCGGTGGTTGCCCGAAACGGCGAAATCATCGCCGAGGCAACGAACCGCGTAGCGCGGGACTGCGATGTCACGCGTCACGCAGAAGTCGTCGCGATGGCGGAAGCGCAGCGAAGGCTTGGCAACACGGACCTGAACGGGTGCACGCTTTACACCAATGTCGAACCTTGCGCGTTGTGCAGCTATGCGATCCGGGAGGCCAGGCTTGCCAGGGTTGTTTTTGCCTTGCGTTCACCCGTGATGGGCGGGTTTTCGCGCTGGAACATCCTGAACGATCGGGATCTGTCGGCGGCTATTCCGCACGTTTTCTTGCCGCCCCCCGAGGTGGTGCCGGGCATTTTGGCGGAGGAGGCTGACACGGCGTTGCGGCAGGCCGCCCCTGTGGTCTGGGCTTTCATTCGCGCAAATGGTTTGCTGCTGGTCGAACCGCGGGACATCGTGCCAGAAGCGAAGCAACGAACGCGCGCGTCAACCAGCCTGTTGCGTTGGCTGACCCGCGCTCTGCGTTTGACCTTGTCGGATCGCTTTGGTCGCGGGCGCCGCAAAACCTAGTGCAAACATTCGCCCGGTGAAGGTTTCGCACGCAGGCGCGCGGCTATCGCGTTTTGTGCCGATTGCTGGTGATCGAGTACCACCGCACGCTATTTAGCACTGCACCGCGGAACGATATGTCAATTGACACATTTAAGTGTCGGGACCGGTGGAGGGGAAACGGGGATGACCCCGCGCGAAGTCTATCTCGTGAAGTCTGCGGATTTGTTCGCGAAGGCCGAGTCCGAAAGGGACCCTGCGCTGAAGGCCGATTTTGTGAACATGGCCCGCGCCTATCTTCGGCTGGCCGATCAAGCGCGACGCAATGACGAAGCCGACGTCGTCCGCGAGGCGCCCCCGCCAACGCCAAAGCGCGACGAAGCTTAGCAAGGAGCGAGCGATGCGAGCATCATTTGCCCTCTTGTCGATGATTGTTCTGACTTCGGTGGCGCTGGCCGAGCCGAAACCGCAGGACAATCAAACCGTGACGGTAGGTCCGTGGTCAATCGCGACAAACTACAAGACAGACAAGTTCGAGAACTGCAAAATGAGTCGCTCTGCAGGCGAGCTTGGAGTTACCTTTTTGCGCGCTCAGGACGGATTGTTGGTGCTCCTGGACTCGCCGAAATGGAAACTGAATCGTGGCAAGACCTATCCTGTCAGGCTGGTCGCCGGTTCGCGCTCTGTCGAAGCCCAGGCTCAGGCCGAAGCCAAGAGCGTGACGATCGCGCTCGAAGACGCGCAGCTCAATTCAAAGCTGCGGATAGCCAGCGTTCTCGAAGTTCGCGGAGACGGGGCGACGCTGCGTGTGCCGCTTGATGGAAGCGCGGCGGCATTCGAGCGGCTCGAGACGTGTTTTGGCAAGCGTGAGACGGCGGAAACAAATCCCTTCGTGGCACCCAGCCGGAAGCCGTGAAACCGAAATCGTGAGGTAACCGGCTGCGCATGTCGACTCGGGACTGCCTGTTAGCATCGGCCGATGTTTGAGCAATTCATTCAACAATATGTCCTGGGTGAGGTCCGTTTGATCTCGGAAGCTCCATTTGTCTTTGGAGCGGCTGTCTTGTTGCTTGGTGCAATAATCTGGGCGGCGCTGAGGTGGCGCTATTCGAGTATCATTGACCACAGGGACCGCACCATCGCGCTCTACAAGGCGCGGCTCGATGGGGCGACGCCAGATCAAGCCAAGGCCAAAATGGACAGCCTTGAGGGACAAGTGGTCAGCCTGAAAAATCGCGAATGGCCGAAACTTGCGCCGGCTGCCGTGACGGATTTTGAAAACGTTCTCGCATCACAAGGATCTCATGTGGTCTCTGTCCTACCTCAGGACAGAGATTCGGTCTTTTTGGCTCGCGACCTGGTCGACGCGTTCACGCGGATCGGCTGGAAAGCAAAACGGGACGCGAGCTTGAATGAAATCCCCGACGGATTGAGCGTTTGGCCGGAAGACGATGTGGCCCGTGCCATTTCGAATGCCCTGACAATGGCCACTGGCGTCATGGTGACACTCAGGAAAGACCAACATCTCAAGGACCAAGGCGTTTATGCCATTGGCATAGGATACAAATTGGACTGACGGCGCAGCTTTTCGGGAGCGTCACCGGTCATTTGATTCCACAAGAATCATCAGGGCAGTCACGTTTCCTACATCCGACCGTCATTTGCCGGCTTTAGACGTTTGCATTTGCGCCAAAGCCGCGGCTGACAAGAATTGCCAAACGTTGTGTGGGCTGGTTCACAGTCGCAATTCTCAAACACATGGTAGCAGTCGCGAAACGGAGACCGATCATGCCCACCAACATCGGCACTGCCCAACGTTCTTCGCACCGACAACGCGCAGAGGACTCCAACCGGGCAGAATCCGGTATCGCGACGCTCTGGCTTGTTTTCTACGCAGTTGCGCTCGGGGTCGCGATTTCTTCGCCTTTGATTTCGCGTGCAATCGAGTTTACTGCCTTAACTAGGGACTATTGACAATCGCCGGCTGCTTCACCGCTCCATCTCGAAAGGGAGAAGGCACGTTGCGGTGTTCAGATTTCCGCAGCTAGCGTCACCTTCCTTTGTGCGTGACGATAATATCGGGGTCGAACGTGAAACTTCTCATTCTCGTGGTTGACGACGAACCTGATGTCGAAATTCTGTTTCGTCAGCAATTTCGCCGTGACCTTCGATCGGGTCGTTTCGCGATGGAATTTGCCCAATCCGGCGAAGCCGCGCTCCAACATATTGATGACGTGACCGGTGTCTCGATCATCCTGATCCTGTCCGACATCAATATGCCAGGGATGACCGGACTGGAGTTGCTTCCCAAGGCCAAGGCCGCCCGTCCCGATGTGCCGGTTATCATGATCACCGCCCATGGGGACGCGGAAACCAAGCACATGGCGCACGGGCGGCATAAAAATCCGCTCGGAGACGAGGGCGCAAACGACCACTTGCGCCCTTTGAATTGCGTATGACGTGAACGATCCGCGCTACTACAAGCGCTTTAAGGCGCTCACGCAGCTTTGAGCGCACTCGAGATTTCGGTCAACGTCGCTTTCTCGGCGTCGCTGACCTGAACGCCGCCAATCCCGAGGAATCCACCACCTTCGTTGGCCGCTTCGGCAACGTGTTGGCTGATCAGTTGCAGCCACGCCTTGTAAGCTGCCGCATCGCCAGGCGCTTTGGCGTCGACAATAGCGGCGGCCTGCCGCAATGTCTCGATGCAGGCGTTCTTGATCTCCGCCGGCTTGCTTTGCTTGAAGCGCGCCTTCAGCCCGTCGCGCGCCGCGCTCCCCTCGGCCGCACCGAAGTCGGTAATCACTGCCTTGATAAGCACGTTGGCTCCTGGATCGGTTTTCGCCTTCGCCATGGCCGTACCGCCGGCGAAGCTCTCTTTCAGAAGACCCCACAGGCCACTCGGCTCAGCGGCCGTAATCGCGATGCCAGAAGCGATCACGCCTTGTAAGAGAACTTTCCACTCGTCGGGTGTGAAATTTGATTTGTCCGCCATGAGCGTCGACTCCTCTACTTGCTTTACTTGGGTGTGACCCCTCAGCCCGGTCCGGTGACGGACCGCTCGAATTCGAAGCTATCAGTCGGCTAGTTTGAGCCGCTCTGTGACGGCCCTTCGGACCATTCAAGGCGACGAAGGTGATATAGGCGGCCGGTCAAATTCCTATTCGTTGCGCGCGCTTTTAAGCGGGCAACTTTCGGGGGGAGGGGCTGGAACCTCTCGCTCATTACACTCGCCAGCCAAAAACGACGCCAGGCAAACTGGTCGGCGCTTCGGCAAAGCTCGCGGTCAATCACTGATTTGGTCATCACCCCACCTGCCGTTTTTTGGATCGCGTTCGTTACTGGAACAGGTTAACGGCGGGCGATGGCTCTCCAACATCTATACGTGGGTATAATCAGGTATAGGCCGGACGCCTTCACGCGAGGTTTTGCGTCTGCGCACCGGGATTAAGGTTGCTTCCTTACGGTTAATTCGAAATCCGATTGAAGGACACCGTGCGGCATCTAGGGTGCGGGCCAACGAATGGTCCGTAATGCTGCGTACTTTTGCAACCAAGCACGACGTTCTTCGGGTGCTGACCGCGAAGCCACGGCCTCCCTACGAGGAAGCCTGGCATCTATGGACGGTGCTCGTTCCGAGACGATCAATCACAGGCCGCCTGCTGTGCGGAACGGTCTTGCGCCGTCGTGACGACGGCCGATGGATCTACAGGCAATACACCGGAAGCATTGAACCGACTGAATTCCGCGTGCGCGCTCACCAGAGCTTTTAAGCGCGTCAACTGCTGCGGTCTTACGGGAGGAAAGCATGAAATTAGCAACGATTGCAGCTCTCACTCTGCTTGTCGCACTGCCCGCCGATGCCGTGCAACAGCGGTATCAAACTGCCTAGCTGTCTGCGACATGCGACAACGACGGACGTTGCATCACGGGCAGCCCCGCGGTGGCGATAACTCCTGATTTCGTGAATGCGCTGGAAGCGAAGTGCGCGATGGATCCAGCTTCCCATCAGCCGCGCGCGGTAGACGCCAACGGGGCGGCATCCGGACGTATGCCAGCTCCGGCGAGGCGTGGTCGACCGGCGATGCAATCTGCCTGGTCGCGTTACCCTTGGTCAGGTCGCTGCGGCACACGGTTTGTTCGAAGGCGGGCGTTGGTGCAATTCGGACTATGTCCATGCGCAGGTCGATGTGACGGTAGCAGGCTGCGGCGAACGCCGCGTCCGCATTGTGCAGCGGCAATAACCGGTCCGATGAAACTATCTGGCTGATTCCACGTTGTTAATGGCGTAGCTGCCTGCGGGGCTGGCCATGTCGATAGATGTACCTTCGAACGAGGGGCGCAATGAGCTGATCTTCAGCCATGAAGGCAATGCTCGTGTCGCCGCAAGCGTAATTCTGATCGGCGTGGTCGTGGCGCTGATCGGCAGCCTGTTTATGGCTATAGGTCCGAAATTCAAGCAAGCACCCCGTCAGGGTGGCGATGCGTCTGTCGGCGCAGCGTCAACTTCGGTTCGCATAGTTGGGCAGCCTCCGCGCGACAATGTCCCGTGCGACCAACAGGTCTGGCCGAATTTCGCCCACCGTTGCCTTGTGCGAACGGAGGCCACGCCGAATTTGGACAATCCAGCGCCCCCCGCGCAGACCAGCGAACCTTCCACGCCACCCGCAATCCCGAACACTGCTCAATCGTCTTCACAAAGCGCGTCGAGGGACAGACCGGTGTACTACGCGCCACCGACGGTACGGCAGCGAGATTCATTCAACTTCGCGGATTCATCGGATACGGAGATGACTGCGTTCAGCGATGACACTGACGAAGTGCGTGAACCGGAGTTCACTGAACCGCCCCCACGCAAGCGTCCGCGTCGGCATTACAAGTCCTTTCATTTCCATTTCGGTGCATTTCGCTTTTGATTGAGTGCCTGCATTGCCCGCACTTGCAAGCACGGGGGAACGAGAGCAACTTTGTGCAACAACAGTCCGAGATCGTTGCATAGTGTCAGGGGGCTTGCATGAAACGGACCATTATTGCCGCCGCGGCGTTGATGTTTCCCGCCATGACCGTTGCCGCTGAATTGAAAGTTCTGTCGACACAAGCCACAGAAGAAACGTATCGCGAGCTGGTCCCCCAATTTGAAAAGGCCGCCGGGTACAAGGTCACGACTATTTTCACCGGGACTCTTGACGCGCAGAAACGGCTGGCCGCAGGCGAAAGCTACGACATGATCATCATGGCGGGCCCGGCGATCGACGCGCAGATCAAAGCCGGCAAGGTTGCGCCCGGCAGCCGAGTCGACTTGGCCAAATCCGGTGTAGGCGTCGGCGTTCCGAAAGGTGCGCCGAAACCAGACGTCAGCACTACCGAGGCTCTAATGAAAGCGCTCTTGGCAGCCAAGTCGATCGGCTATTCTACTGGCCCAAGCGGTGTCTACATGGTCAGCTTGTTCGAAAAGTTGGGCTTGATCGATCAGATCAGGGAAAAACTCAAGCAGACGCCGACCGGCGTTTTTGTTGGAACGATCATTGCAAACCACGAAGTTGAGATCGGCTTCCAGCAGGTTAGTGAGGTTGGAAATTTTTCCGGCGTTGACTACGTCGGTCCCCTCCCGGCAGAGGTGCAACAGACGACAGTGTTCTCGAGCGGGATCGCGGTCAATGCCAAGGAAGCGGACGCAGCCAGGGCCTTGGCTAAATTTCTGACGACGCCTGAGGCAGGGGTCGCATTCAAAAAACGCGGCATGGAGCCGGGCTAAGTACCGGCTTCCGTTTCACCGTCTGCAACAAGGCCCGCTCCCACGCGGGCGTTGGGACGATTGAATTGAGTCGTCCAACCTGTCCGATTGTCCACGGTGTCCTTTGCGCCGTTTCGGCTAATGGAGGATGTGGCGAAGAGAAGCAGACACGCCGACTACGGTGCAACCGGAGAATTAAATTTTCGTGCGGTTTCGACGATCCAGTCGCGGTAAAGCACTAGCGGTGTAACCCAGTAAGGTCACCGCAGCCTTCTTCGTCGCCGGGCGCCGTTGACCAGCTTATCACACCAATGACCAACGGACCGTCGCCATCAAACACCGGCGCGCCGGAATCTCCCGTGCACCCGCCCAGTCCGATGTGTTGGTTCTTGGTTGCGATGTCATAGAGACGGATCTGAAGGGAGCCTGGCGTGCCGGTCATCGTCAGGGTCGCCATACGCGGCAGCCCCAGTCCGCGTGCTGTTCCGGCAACCGTTACGCCAAAACCGGCGATCGTGAGCGTGTCGCCGGCAGCGACACGGCGCGGCGCCGCGAGCGTTGCCGGAACAACGATGTCCGGCAATGGCGATGAGAGTTTGAGCAGGGCGACATCGGCTGTGGCGCGGCTTGCTGCATAACTTGCCTGGTCAAAGCGCGGATGGCGCGAGATCACCCGCACCGGGTCGCTTCGCTAGTCGCATCAGAAAAAATGAGTGCCACTGAAGCAGTCTTTCCAATTTTGCCGGGACTTTCGACGAATACAATCAGCAAGATGATAATCGCTGGCATAAGTGGCGGGCGTTCGTTTGCCCTTCGTGTGATACCCGGACTAATCATTGTCGTGCTGGCGGCTTGGGCTGGCACACTGAACATTCTTACACCGGCTGAGAGAATTAATCCCCCGCGCCGACTCAAGGTGATCGAATAGGCGATGTCCGAATTGGCACTTAGCGGACATTCCAATCGCACCCCGCATGTCCGCCGGAGCTACATCGCCTTTAATCGCCTTGTCCCGTAAGATATGATGATTTTCAACAATAACTCTGGAGTTACCGATGCATCGTGCCACTGGGCTATTTTCTTTGGTCTTTGGCGCTGCTCTGGCTACGGGCGCCTTGGCCGCCGACGCTCGCAAAGGTGAAACGTTGGCCAAGCGCTGGTGCGCGGCCTGCCATGTCGTGGCGGCGGATCAACAGGTAGGCACGACGCAATCGCCCGCATTTTCAACCATCGCCCGTAAGCCAGACTTCACCGAGGCAATGCTCGCATTATTTTTACTGAACCCGCATCCGCGAATGCCGGATATGAATTTATCTCGAAGCGAAGCGGCTGATTTAGCAGCGTATATCAACACGCAGAAGTAACGCGGCTAAAGATTTTCGTTGAGCGCCTCATCGAAATAAGTGGCCGCCATGTCCGCTTTTGGGACAAAGCGGACATGCGCTACTGCACATGTCCGCTTTCGGGGGCAAAGCGGACATTATTTGGAAAAAAGCGGACATCAAGTTGGCGGTGATAAGCTATCTTGGAGATCTCCGCGCGGACGCAATTGAAGCCGGGGACAAATGGCGTTGGACTACCAGCGGAATAGGACACGAAGTTAAGGGCCTTCACGCCTTCCTGTCTCCCATGTCTTGTCACAGAGAGCGCAGTGTAGAACGCCTGATCTCGGGCTTCTCAACAACTCGTAGCAATGCGGACACAGAAACACCTCCTGTGACTTTTTCGGCTTGGGTCGCCTCACAAAGGTGCGGCTCCAATGTACACGCTGCCCCTGTAACCGCCCGTCAGCTTCGCGAACTCCTCTGCTGTCACGAAATCCACCGGCATGGCCTTAGCCTTTCTTCGTGTTGAAACGCGGGTTCAGGTTCTTCCCCACCAGGAAATTCCAGCCCGCGTTTGTGTAAATCGGATCGTTGTCTGCTACCCAACCCATCGACCAGCCGCCGCCCGACCGGATTGGTGGGTCCTCGACGCAATCGCTCACTTTCAGTTTGTAAGGAGGATTAGAAGCGATCTGAATCACTTCTTCGGCACTGTCGGCGAGAAGCTTAATGCTATGGGTCCGTGTCCGTTTGATGCCGGTAGCCCGCCAAGCTCTTCTCTGCGGTTTGTCCATGAAAAATCCCTCCAAGGTTGGGCATGATCATCCCGGAGGGCCAGCGACCTACTGTTGCCCTGGCGGGCCACATCGTCGTGCCACCGTTGCCGGTCCGCGGCTGGTTGGCGGGGCCGTCAGGCCCTCTCAGGATGCAAAGTCATTTTATCGGACGAGCGGCGAGGGGGTCAATCACTCCCGCTGTTGCGTCTGTGTCGACCATGAGAACGCTGTGTGCCCTTGGCGTATGCGAGCGCCATCGAGCGCAATCTCATGTCAACTCGGGCTGACTGCTCCAGATCCTTGATGAGCTCTGCCTGCTCTGGTGGCTGCTTTGGGATCCATCCCCATCACCGTCAGGTTGCGCACCTTGCGGCGCACGCCATCGAGCTTGGTTTGCAACTCGGCTAGCGTCGGCTTGCCCCCATAACGCGGCTGCGTCGGCGGACTTTCTACCGCAGTAGACCTAAGTGTGGACAAGCTCGCCAAGGCAGCATTTTTATCCTTGCGATAGAGCTCAAGTCCGAACGGTCGCCGCTTGGTGGCGTCGGTCTCGGCAGCCTTAAGGGCTGTGTCGTGGGCTTCGCCTGGGGAGGCAGCCCGACCTTCTCCCGATCCATGCCCTCCCGTACAATCGTCGTTCCACCGGCCTGAACGGTGATGCACACTTTCGCGATGTAAACGGCAAGGAATGCACCGAGGTTCTCGCACGTGAGCACACAGCGCGAATCCAGGGTCTCGCGGTCCAGGCATCGAAGCCGAAGATCCGGTTGGCTTCCGAGATCGCGTACCAGCCTTCAATGTATGAAAGTTCGCGTCCATTCGCTTCGCGGGTCCGAATGCTTCGGCTGCTGAGGCCCCGCCGCAACGCCTGCGTCTGCCATCACTTTGTCCTCACGCTCAACACCGGTTCTGGATTGGAGAGGGCAACGCCGTTGATACCGGCACCGCCCTTGAGGTCACTCAGCAGTCCTTGTCGGTCCAGGCGCGGGTCTCTTGGCTCCCAATAGATGCTTGGTACCGCGGCTTCATCGAACACGAGGAGGGCGGGCATGCCGGGACGGATCGAGACCGTGAAATCGGGCGCGGTGATCTTTTTCAGATCGAGTTCGACCATCACATCCTTGGCGATTTGCCGGCGTTTGGCGGCACAATCCTGCAGCCGCTCGAGCCGATCCTGCATCTCGGCGATGCGGCCCTTGAGCCCCGTCGCCAGGGCTTCGTCGGCCAGTGCCGCGCGGATGATAACGGCGATGATCTCATGCAGGTCGGTGAGGCCCTCAACTGTGTCGGCGAGGGTTTGCTCATCGATTTGGGGGATCTTCTGCCCGGATTCGGTCGCGGATTGAGCGGTAGGCGATGGCAGAAAATTCGAGATTCATGGCAAACTCTCCAAAAGTATGAATCAGTGATAGCTTTGATCGATACTGTTAGTATCGATCGGGATCGCCCTTTATGTCAATACTAAAAGTATCAATTCGCCAACTGAAAGCAGCGCGTTCGCTCATAGGCTGGTCGCAAGAAGAGTTGGCCGCTGCGGCCAGTATCTCGCTGCCGACGATTAAGCGGCTGGAGGCCGTCGAAGGCCCTCTGGGTGGACGGAAAACAACCGTCGAAAAGATCCGCGTCGCACTCGAAAGGGCGGGCATCGAATTCATCGACGAAAACGGCGGCGGGGCAGGTGTCCGACTACGGAAG
This sequence comes from Pseudolabrys sp., assembly GCA_025451355.1. Taxonomy (GTDB): domain Bacteria; phylum Pseudomonadota; class Alphaproteobacteria; order Rhizobiales; family Xanthobacteraceae; genus Pseudolabrys. The sequence goes on from JANWKN010000073.1 coordinate 10,297, forward strand.
CGCCAGAGGCAGAAGAAATAATCCATTTTGGCAAAACGAAGCTACACGCCTTACTTTGTATGGGGTTGTTTTTCAGATTTTATTTGGCGGCGGCCACGGGCTTCCACCCGGGCGGCTATTGCCGCTCTTGTTAACGGAAATGGTGGAGGGGCTTGCTTATGGACGTTCTCGAAGCGGTTTCATCCCGGTACTCTTGTCGAGCTTTTTTGCCGACACCAATACCCGAAAAGGTCGTCCGCGAAATCGTTGAACGTGCCGCGCGAGCACCCTCGGCCGGCAATATGCAGCCTTGGCGGGTGTACGCCATCGCCGGCAAACGAGTTGATGAACTCAGAGCGCTTCTTGTGCCGCGAATGACAACTGAGCTCCCAAAAGGTGAGGGCACAGATTATACGATCTATCCGGAGCCTTTGACCGAACCTTATCGGTCGCGCCGGTTCATGGTGGGCGAATTGCTCTATCAGTCAATTAAAGTGTCGCGGGAAGACAAGTCGTCGCGCTATCGGCAGTATGCGCGCAACTATCAATTTTTCGGCGCGCCGGTTGCCTTGTTTTTCGCTCGCGAAAAAGCTCATGGACCCGCACAATGGGCCGACATTGGCGGCTATCTCCAGACTGTTGCCGTGTTGGCACGCGGATACGGCTTCCACACCTGTCCCCAGCAGGCGTGGGTCTCTTTCCACCGCACCGTGCGTGAGTTTCTGAACCTCCCCGATAGACTGATGGTCTATTCAGGCATGGCCCTCGGCTATGAGGATACGGCTGCCCCGATCAATTCCTGGCGCGCCCCGCGCGAATCGCTCGACGCATTCGCATCGTTCCAAGGCTTCGATAGTTAGCGGAAAACAAGCATTTAGGGGCGTTCAGGCGGCGTTCACCGGCCCGCCGCTAATAACCGCCTATGCCGGTTCCTCGAATTCTTCCGGCCGTCCTATTGCTCGGCAATATGAGCCTTCCGGCTATGGCGGCCGAGGCCTCCCAGCACGGCGCGTGCCTGACAAGAGCCGAACAGCGTGCTGCGCTCGATGACAAGCGGGCGATTTCGCTTGGCCAAGCCATCAAATCGCTGCGCCAGTACCGTAAGCATTCCGAAGTCGTGCGGGCTCGGCTATGTCGGCAAGACGAGAAACTCGTGTATGTACTGACTCTGCTTGGCCGCAGTGGCAAAGTGGTTGACGTTACCATTGACGCCATAAACGGCGAGTACC
>JANWKN010000074.1 GCA_025451355.1 Pseudolabrys sp.
GGGCCTCCACGTACCAAAGCAAACAATGGCCGCGACCCCCGTCGAAGCTGTGAGTGTGTTGCCGAAATACAACCACAGGGGGATTTGCCAGCGGTACAAACACCTCGGGCTAAGTGTTCACATAAAAGGGGGCCCCATGAAAAAATTCCTGATTGCGGTTTGTTCGATTGTTCTTGCCATTGGCGTCAGTGGATGCGTTGGCAAAGCCCCGGTGGGAAAAGGTAAGGCTCCGCCTCCGGTCGTTACGCGGGGCTGATTGACGACAGACCGTTCGCCTTCGACTCCCCAGTCTCGCTGCGATCGGTTGAGAGTGGCGGCAAGCTGTTGCGACCCGGCTTGCCGCCTTTCTTGTGCGATGGGCTGCCGGGACGGCAGGCGTCCTTGCCGCCTTCGCCTTGAGCAATTCAAGCCATTTTCCACAGGACACGGCATCGTACCTAAGCGGACATGCGCAGTGCAAAACGGGATGTCTGCTTTACCCTCAATAGCGGACATCCTTGGTGGCCCACCACGCGGTGACGTTTATCCGGCGTACCGCGCCTGGGTGTTCTTGCCGTTCGCTTTTTTCCGTCGCTTAACCGAAGAGCCGATTTGGCCTACGATGCCGACGAGGCGGGGGCATCGATGGCGCGGAAATCGCGATGGCCGAGGAAGTCCCATTTAACGAATTCAAGAACCCGTCGCCGCACTATAAGTTCGAAACGACACCGGGCGGCCAGCGCATGTTGTCGGCCCCCAACAACAGCAAGCGTTCTTTGCTCAAATTCCAGCCCTATGCCGAGCGGGCCTTGGCAATCGCACGCGAGCATCGTCTCAGGAACAGGCCTCATTCAGTTCAGGGCAGAGGGGGCGAAAGGCTTTATTTTCTGATCGTCATTTTTCCCTAACCGAGCAACCAATCGAGACGGCGGCACCGGAAGCGCCCGCCCCGGCTGAGCCACCGGCACCACCGCCGCAGGCAGAACAGCCGGCTTCATGCCTTGAAATTCGGTGGCGATTTGCAACGCCGATTCAATTTCTGACGTTAGGCCTACGCTCATTTCGGATTTAATCTTAGCGGTCATCGTTTTTCCTCAGTCTCCCTGAGTGCTGCCCCGGTTATCCCCAGTGGTGACTGTGTCTTGCCGTGTCACACCAAGCTTTGCTGAGTCCGTGTTTAGCGCCACAATCCTGTCCCGCAGCAATGGCGAGTCGATGCCCGGTGGGCGATGTCGTGGCGTTACCCTCCGGTCGCGGAGATCGCCAACACCGAGAAGGTCTACACGCGCTTCCTGCTGGACGGCAGCAAACGGTTGACTGTCAATCTATCCGTCCGGTGAGAATTTGCATACGCGCCATCATCTCGGGCCAGAAGCATAAAACGATAATTGATTGCACCATCTGCCTCCGGCGCTCCGGCGCGATCTCCTTGAGACAGCGGAAATATAGCTGCGCGACACTCCATAGTAAGCGCCAACGTCAACACTAGGACGTATGTTGCAGTCATGTTGCACGGAGTTTTGGGAGAGATCGGGAACCGTTGAAACAAAGGGAGAAAATCTTGCAACATACGCAACATGAAAAAGCCCGGCTGCAACCCGGGCTATTTCGTTTTTCTGTTTTGCTTTCAGTTCGTTATGCGAAGAGCACGGAACGGAAACGAGTAGCGTTCAACCGGATCGATTACCCCTTGTCATGCCCCGCGCGAAACGGGCATCCAAGGGGGGTTCAAACAGTGAGATAGACGCTGATGGCGAAGAAACAGTTGCAACTAGGCCGCCCAAGCCCAATCCCCAGTTCCCCTGATCGGGCTGTTCTCGATCGCGTCCCGAACCCGCACGCGGGCGCGAACTATATTGCGCGGTTTACTGTGCCTGAGTTTACGGTCCTCTGCCCTATCACGGGCCAGCCGGATTTTGCACATTTGGTGATCGACTATTTGCCTGCGCGCTATCTGGTCGAATCCAAGTCGCTCAAGCTCTATTTCAACAGCTTTCGCAACTACGGCGCATTCCATGAAGACTGCACCGTTGCGATCGGCAAAAAACTGAACTCGCTTCTCAAACCGAAATGGCTGCGGATCGGCGGCTACTGGTATCCGCGGGGAGGAATGCCGATCGATGTGTTCTGGCAGACCGGCAAATTACCCAAGGACGTCTGGGTGCCGGATCAAGGTGTGGCGCCCTATCGCGGCCGCGGCTAAATCGCCGGAACCTGCCGGCGCATTTGCAGGGCACAGACCCATCCCGTTACTGCGAGGGCGACCGCTCCAATCAGCAGCACGGCATTGACGCCGATGCTGTAGAGGCCAAGGCCGTAGAGCACGGGGCCCGCGGCCTGACCGAGAAAGAAGAACATGGAATGCGCCGCCGTCGCCGAGCCGCGAGCAGCTGGCGCCAGTTCCGTGACATAGACCTGAATGCAACCGTGCAGCAGGTAAAAACCGAAACCCATGATAACAAAATTTACAAACTCGACCGGCCAGAGCATGCGTAGTGCAATGACGATGAGGCAAAACCCCATGGTCATGCCGCCGGCTGCCATAAGCCTGCGCTCGCCGATATTCGCGAGTAGCCAAGCGACCATGAAAGTATAGATAACCCCACCGATGCCAAATCCGGCAATGACCACGCCTGCGATCGATGCGCGCTCCACGCCATCGGTGCGCAATAATCCCGCCATGTAAGGAAACACACCGAATAGAAACAGAGCTTCAACAAAAACCGCGCCGAAACAATACTTGGCCATCGGATTGCTGAAGATTGCACGATAGTTCGGAACCAATGTCGACAAGTCGAAGCGTCCGGGTTTTTCGCCCATGCTCCGAAATCCTGGGATGGCGACCGCGAGCGCGACAAGATCGATTGCGCCGGTGAAAAAGAACACGCCGCGCCATCCAAAGATATCTCCGATCACACCCGAGCCGGACGCTCCGAGCAGGTTTCCGCTCATAGCGGCAAACAATAATCGCCCGATCGCAACCTGCCGCTGCTGTACCGGAACCCGGTCACCGGCAACAGCCAGTGCAATCGGGAAAACGCCGCCCGCGGTGGCGCCTGCGACGATGCGCAGAGCCATCAATGTCTCGAAATTCGTGGCCAGACCGCAGGCAAGTGTTGCCACGCCAACAATCAGCATGCAAAGCGCGATCAGTCTTGTTTTGCTGAACATGTCGGCAAGAGCGCCGAGTACAGGCTGGACGAGCGCATAGGGCAAGGTGAAGCCCGTTGAAAGCATCGCCGCAGTCGTCGTCGTAACACTCAGGTCTTGGGCGATCTGCGGGATAACGGGATCGACGGAACGCATGAAAAGCGTTGTCGCAAAGATCACGAACGCCATGAGATTGAGAACGCGTCCCATGGCGACCGATTGCGCGCCTCAGCTCTTGGACAGCCGATCAAACTCGATCAGCCTGCGCAGTAGCGGCTCCATTTCGCTCACCGGGAGCATATTGGGCCCGTCGGACGGCGCCTTGTCAGGGTCCTGATGCGTCTCGACGAATATACCGGCGATACCCACTGCGGTCGCGGCACGCGCAAGCACGGAAACGAACTCGCGTTCACCCCCCGACGACGTGCCCTTTCCTCCCGGCTGTTGCACCGAGTGTGTGGCATCAAATATCACCGGTGCCTGCGTGGTTTGCTTCAGGATCGGCAGAGCACGCATGTCCGACACGAGCGTGTTGTAACCAAACGATACGCCGCGTTCGGTGACCAAAACGTTGCGATTTCCCGCGCCGGTGATTTTTTCAACAACGTTGCGCATGTCCCATGGTGCCAGAAACTGGCCTTTCTTCACGTTAACGGCCTTGCCGGTCTCGGCGGCCGCTAGAAGAAGGTCCGTCTGGCGACAAAGAAACGCGGGGATCTGAAGGATGTCGACCGCCGGCGCGACGCGCCTGCATTGTTCGGCGTCGTGAACATCGGTAAGGACTGGCACCTTCAGCTTGTCGCGAAGCTCGGAAAATATCGGCAGCGCCTGTTCGAGTCCGATGCCGCGTGCAGAGTTCGCCGAGGTCCGATTGGCCTTATCGAAAGACGTTTTGTACACGAGGCCAATGCCAACGCGCGCCGCAATTTCCTTCAGCGCCGTCGCCATCTCGAAGGCGTGTGCCCTGCTTTCGAGCGCGCAGGGCCCGGCAATCAGCGCCAATGGCAACGCGTTGCCGAAGCGAACGCCGCCCACCGCGACAGTGGAATTGGCTTTCTGGTCCAAGATTCAAGCCCTCGCGCGGCGGACCATGAAGGGGTGCCTGCTATTGGTCAACGGGCTTTCGCGTCGCTGGCTCAAACACCAGGACCGCGCCCATCGCGTCCTCGGACCCGACAATCGCATCGTTGCCGACATAGAGTCCTGCAATGCCGGCAAGCTCCGGCAACGCCTGCAGACGGCTCGGGGACGTCACCGGAAAACGGAGTGCAGCCAGTCGAGCTCCACGGGACATGTCCGGCGCCTTGACGCCGAAGCGCCGCAAAAAGGCGCCGGGTGTCGCCACCTCGATCGCTCCCCGTGGCGTGGCGATGGCAAAGCCTTCACCGCTTGCGGTGGTCGCGCCGGCATCCGCAAGGAGTTCGAAAAATCGCTGGTGCTCCTTCGGTTGCTCGGCGACAACGACTACGCCGGCGACGCCGGCAACACCGTTAGGATGCTGCTGAAACGCAGGATTCCAGAAATTCTCCGGGTAGAGTTGCTGGCATGTCGCGAAATGAATATCGCGCGTGGCGCTGTCCTCTGCGAAAGCGAGAGAGAACCCGACCTTCACCGATGTTCCGTCCGGCCGTTTTGCCTCGCGCTCGAAGCGCAGCGCGTCCAGTTGGCCGACGCCAGCAGACGAAAACGTGGCGGCATCGCGGGCCGCTTCTTTCGATTCGAGAATGAGCAGCGAGAAGCCATCGCCGCGCGCGATGAAATCGCGATTGTAGATCCCGAACATCGTGGAGAACCCGTCGCTGCCGAGCTTCTCCGGTTCGCCCAGGGTCAGTAATTCAATGAAGAAGCCGGGCAGTTGAACGATGTGATTGTACGTCCCCCACGGATGCTTGTTGCGCGCGCCGACCGTGAAGCCAAGTCGCCGATAAAGATCGGCGGCGGCATCAAGGTCGCGCACTGCGTGGACGATATGATCGAGGCCTCGAGCCATCGCTCAGATACTACACCAACCGGCTCCGCTCGACCGCTGCACCGATGAACGATGAAAACAGCGGATGCGGCTCGAAAGGCCGCGACTTCAATTCGGGATGGAATTGCACGCCGATGAACCAGGGGTGATCTTCGTACTCGATGATTTCTGGCAGGATCCCGTCCGGTGACATGCCGGAAAAATGCATGCCCCTCTGCTCAAGGCGGCCTTTGTAAGTCGTATTGACCTCGTACCGATGACGGTGGCGCTCGGAAATTTCAGTCGTGCCATAGATCTGTGACACCCTGCTTCCGCGCGCCAATACAGCTTCATAAGCACCCAGCCGCATGGTGCCGCCGAGATCGCCACTCGCTGTGCGCTTCTGCAACTCATTGCCTTTGAGCCATTCGGTCATGAGTCCCACTACCGGCTCAGACGTCGCACCGAACTCGGTGGAATTGGCGTTTTCGATGCCGCAAAGGTTACGTGCTGCCTCAACTACGGCCATCTGCATGCCGAAGCAAATTCCGAAATATGGCACGTGACGTTCGCGCGCGAACTGCGCAGCCTTGATCTTGCCTTCCGCACCGCGCTGACCAAATCCGCCGGGCACCAGAATGCCGTTGACGTGTTCGAGGAACGGCGTTGGATCTTCGTTCTCGAACACTTCAGACTCGATCCAGTCGAGATTGACCTTCACCTTGTTGGCTATGCCGCCGTGGGACAGAGCCTCGATCAAAGATTTGTAGGCATCCTTCATACCGGTGTATTTGCCGACGACGGCGATCGTGACGTCGCCCTCGGGATTACGGATGCGTTCGTTGATCAGGCGCCAACGATCGAGATCGGGGAACTGACGCGGCTCAATCCCGAAAGCGGCCAGCACCTCGGCGTCCAACCCCTCGGCCGAATAGGCTTCGGGCACCGCATAGATGTTGTCGACGTCGCGCGCCTCGATCACCGCGCTCTCGCGAACATTGCAAAACAGCGCCAGCTTGCGCCGCTCACCTTCCGGGATTGGCCGGTCGGTGCGACACAAAAGAATATCCGGCTGGATGCCGATCGATCGCAGTTCTTTCACCGAGTGTTGGGTCGGCTTTGTCTTGAGTTCACCTGCGCTCGGAATAAACGGCAACAGGGTGAGATGGATATACAGCGCATGTCGCTGTGGCAGGTCATTGCCGAGTTGGCGGATCGCCTCGAAGAACGGCAGACCTTCGATGTCGCCTACGGTTCCGCCGATCTCGCAGAGCACGAAGTCAAAGCCGTCATTGCCCTCTTTGATGAAATCCTTGATCGCGTTGGTGACGTGCGGAATTACCTGAATGGTGGCGCCGAGGTAGTCGCCGCGCCGCTCGCGCGAAAGGATGTCCTGGTAGATGCGGCCGGTCGTTATGTTGTCGTGGCGCGTGGCGGGCCGGCCGGTAAAGCGCTCGTAGTGGCCAAGGTCGAGGTCGGTCTCGGCGCCGTCGTCGGTGACGAAGACCTCGCCGTGCTGGTACGGCGACATCGTGCCGGGATCGACGTTGAGATAGGGGTCCAGTTTACGCAGGCGAACCTTGTAACCACGCGCCTGTAAAAGCGCGCCGAGGGCTGCGGACGCAAGACCCTTACCGAGTGAGGAAACCACGCCGCCGGTTATGAAAATATACCGCGCCATGGGACCTAAGCTTTAGCTCGCGCGAATCGATTCGACGAGCCCGAAAAGCACAGAGCTGCCCCGCGCCTGTGCGTAGCTCGATAAATTTTATACTTTCCAACTGTTTGGTAAACGATCTTCATGCCGGCTTTCAGTTCACCCGAGGACTTCCCTAACGTTGAAGGGCCGGAGTTCCCGGCCCTTCGCTTCTGTTTCATTTTGATTGCGGCACCTGCGGCCCGGAGGGAGCTGGAGGCGTCCCGCCTTGCAACTGATTGAGCAGCCCGCCGCCGCCACCCCCAAGCGGAGCCGGTGCACCGGGCGCCGCTGGCGCACTTTGCCCGCCTTGCAGCACTGATGTCGGCTTGCGGTTGATGCCAGCCAGGATCGACAGCAGCAGGCTGGTCACGAAGAACAGACCGGCCAGGATGGCCGTCGCCCGTGTGAGAACGTTGGCGGTGCCGCGGCTGGTCATGAAGCCGCCGGTCGAACCGATCCCAAGTCCCCCACCCTCGGAACGCTGCAAGAGCACCACGCCGATCAGGGCGAGTACCAGCATCAGGTGGATGACGATGATCACATGCTGCATTCGTTCAATATCCGTCCAAAGATCGCCGGGTCCGGGCTTTCCGCCAGGCGGCGTTTACTGGTCCATATAGGAATTCGCCGCGGTCTCTACACGATCGTTTGGGCTTTTTCCACCCTTGCGCCCGCTAGCGGTAAATCGCCGCAATCCCAAGGAAATCGGTCGCTTTGAGGCTGGCGCCGCCCACCAGCGCGCCATTCACGTCGGAAATGGTCAGAAGCTCCCCAGCATTGGCCGGCTTGACCGACCCGCCATAAAGGATCCGGATGCGCCCGCCGGCGGCGCTAAAGCGATCGCTTAGACGCTTACGGATGAAGGCGTGAACTTCGGCGACATCGGCCGGTGTGGGCGTAAGTCCGCTTCCAATCGCCCAAACAGGCTCATAGGCAATTACAAGCTGTGCGGCCGTGGCCCCGTCCGGCAGTGAGCCCTGGAGCTGAGCACCGACGACTTCGAGTGTCTTGCGCGCCTCGCGTTGGCCGCGCTGCTCGCCCACGCAAACAATGGCCGTCAGGCCGGCACGGAACGCTGCCTGTGCTTTCGCGCGCACCATCGCGTCGGTCTCCTGGTGGTCTGTTCGCCGCTCGGAGTGTCCTACGATCACAGCCCCGGCGCCAGCATCGGCCAACATTTCAGCCGAGATATCTCCGGTATGCGCACCGGACGGGTCGGCGTGGCAATCCTGCCCGCCGATCGTCACGCCCGAACCTCGCGCCGCGCCGGCAAAGTCCCTGATCAGGGTCACGGGCGGACATACCATCAACTCAGCTTTGCCTGTGAGTTCTGCTGCGCCGGCCAGAACTTTGGCGAACTCGGTCCGCGAGGCCGCGAGCCCGTTCATCTTCCAGTTGCCCGCCACCAGTGGAATTAAGCTGCCCGCCGCCATCGAAGAAAACCTCTTGCGCGTGCGGTATCAGACCCGCCCAGGCAACGCCAGCACGCCAGGTCAGCAGCCGATCCTTCTTGAGTTGCAAGGAGTTGGCTCGGTCACTATGGTGCCCCCGCCTCGCTTGAGCTAGACAAGCGCGGTCATCCACGCAAACCAAACATCGCAACCACAGCAACTCTATGCTCCGCGGTATTCATAAAGCTTCTTCGACCTGGCTCGGCAAAGCCGTCATGGCTGTTGTCATGGGCTTCCTTGTTATCAGTTTCGCGATCTGGGGCATCGGCGACATCTTCCGCGGGTTTGGGCGGAACGCCGTGGCAACAATCGGCGATGCCGAAATTTCGGTTGAACAGTTTCGCCAATTCTACAATGAACGCCTTCAGCGATTGGGACGTCAGGTCGGCCGACCGATCACTCCTGACGAGGCACGAAGCCGTGGCCTCGACCGACAGATTCTTGGGCAGCTGCTAGCAGAAACGACACTCGACGAGCAGGCGAAGCACTTGCGGCTGGGCGTTTCGGAGACCGAAATCGCCAAGCACATTACCGCCGATCCCTCGTTCCGTGGTCCCGGCGGTCAATTTGATCGCAGTCGCTTCGAACAACTCATTCGCCAGGCAGGCTTTACGGAAAATCGATTTGTCGATGATCAGCGACGAGCGATGTTGCGGCGGCAAATCGCGCAAAGCGTCAGCGGCGATATGAAAGTGCCGGCCACTGCGGCGACTGCACTCAATCAGTATAGGAACGAGAAACGCAGCATCGAATATGTCGCGCTCGGCCCAGCGCAGGCTGGCGAAATCCCGCCGCCGACATCTGAAGTTTTGAGCAAATACTTCGACGAGCGGAAAGCACTTTTTCGGACGCCCGAGTTTCGAAAGATAACGCTGTTGCGTCTGTCTCCGGCGGACCTTGCAAAACCTGAGACAGTCAGTGATGCCGACGCCAGGGCGCACTTCGAACAGCGCAAGGATAGCTACGGAAAACCTGAAAAAAGAGAATTACGCCAGATCGTCTTCCCAAATTTGGATGAGGCCGCGGCAGCGCGCGAACGCATCGCCAAAGGCGCAACTTTCGACGACATCGCCAAGGAACGCGGTGTGAGTGACTCGGACACAGTGCTCGGAACAGTCGCAAGATTGGACATCATCGATCCAACGATCGCCGATGCAGCGTTCTCCCTCAAGGCGGGCGAGGTTAGTCAGCCGGTGAAGGGTCGGTTCGGTACGGCCCTGCTGCAGGTCAACAAGATCGAGCCCGGCGAAGAAAAAACCTATGAGCAGATGGCCACCCAGATCAAAACCGAGCTCGCCGAGGCCCGCGCCAAAAGCGAGATCTCAAGCCTGCGTGACAAGATCGAAGATGAGCGGGCGGCGGGTTCGACTTTGACTGAAGCTGCCAAAAAACTCGGTCTGTCGGTCATCAACATCGAAGCAGTCGACCGGTCGGGGCGCGGGCCCGATGGAAAGCCCAATGCGGAGCTGCCGCAGACACCAGACGTCGTCAACGCGGCCTTTTCAAGCGATGTCGGCGTCGACACCGAGGCGTTGCAGTTGCCGAGTGGGGGCTATCTCTATTTTGACGTTATCGGCATAACGCCATCGCGCGAGCGCACCCTTGAGGAAGTCAAGGAACAGGTGGAAACGAGATTTCACGATGACGAGGTCGCCAAGCGGCTGTTGGCGAAGGCGAACGATATCGTCGGCAAACTGAAGGCCGGAACGCCCTTTGCTCAGGTTGCGGACGAAACCGGTCTCAAGGTGGCGACGGCGACCGACCTTCAGCGCGGCAAGCAAGGCGGCTTTGTGCCGGCAAAGGTTGTCGATTTCGTATTCCGCACACCGAAGGGCGCAGCCGGCACGGCCGAAGGCGAAAAGCCCACGGAACGGTACGTTTTTCGGGTGACCGACGTCGTGGACCCGACACTTGACGCATCATCCGCGCAAGGAAAGGCGATCAACGACACGCTGCAAAATTCCTACGTTGACGACATCGTCAGCGAATTTATCGGACGGCTTGAGAACGATTTTGGTTTGAAAATAAATCCAGCCGCAATGAACCAGGCAATCGGCGGCGGCACCCAACAGTAAACTGACGTCCATGCAGATCGAGCCGTCGGAAAGCGCCTTTGCTGAGCGCTACAGGCGCGACGAACCGCAGGTGGTTTGGACCACCTTGGTCGCCGACCTGGAGACACCCGTCTCGGCTTTTCTGAAGCTGGGCGGAGGCAAGGCGATGAGCTTTTTGCTCGAGTCGGTCGAAGGCGGGGCCGTCCGCGGACGTTACTCTATCATCGGACTGGAGCCAGATCTGATCTGGCGAACAGTCGAACGCAAAGCCGAAATCAACCGTACGGCGCGCGCCGCCTCGGAGGCGTTCACTCCCTGCCCCGAGCCACCACTGGCCGCTCTACGCACATTGATCGCTGAAAGCCGGATCGCTTTGCCCGATGGCTTACCGCCGATGTCGGCAGGTGTATTCGGGTATCTCGGCTACGACATGGTGCGGCTGATGGAGGAGCTTGCCCCTCCAAATCCGGACTCGATCGGAATACCCGATGCAATTCTGGTGCGTCCGACGATTGTCGTTGTGTTCGATGCGGTGAAGGACTCGATTACCGTCGTGACGCCGGTGCGTCCGGAAAAAAATGTGGACGCGAAATCGGCGCTCGCACGCGCCATCGGGCGGCTCAGTCATGTGGTCGACAGTCTAGACCGGCCGCTCGACAAGTCGCTAACGGAACATGATGCCGGCCCCATCGACGTGCCGGCTAAATCGAACACGACGCGCGACGAATTCAGGGCCATGGTGCGCAAGGCCAAGGATTATATCGTTGCCGGCGACGTATTTCAGGTTGTTCTGGCGCAGCGCTTCGAGGCGCCTTTCGCGCTGCCGCCGTTCTCGCTTTATCGCGCTCTGAGACGAACCAACCCATCACCCTATCTGTATTTTCTGGATTTTGGAGACTTTGCGGTCGCGGGCTCGAGTCCGGAAATCCTGGTGAAGGTGTCCGATGATGTTGTCACGATCCGTCCCATTGCCGGGACTCGTCCTCGCGGCGTGACGCCGCACGAGGACAAGGCACTCGAGGAAGAGCTTCTGACCGACCCGAAAGAACGGGCCGAACATCTGATGCTGCTCGATCTTGGCCGCAACGATGTCGGTCGCGTCGCCGCCATCGGTACCGTCAAGGTCACAGACCAGTTCTTCATCGAACGCTACAGCCACGTAATGCACATCGTGTCCAACGTCGAAGGCAGACTTGCCGGCAATCGCGATGCACTGGATGCACTGGCGGCTGGCTTTCCCGCTGGAACCGTTTCGGGTGCGCCGAAGGTGCGCGCGATGCAGATCATCGACGAGCTCGAGAAGAAGAAGCGTGGACTTTATGCCGGATGCGTCGGCTACTTCTCCGCCGCTGGCGCGATGGATACCTGCATCGTCTTGCGCACCGCACTGATCAAGGACGGCACCATGTACGTTCAGGCCGGTGCCGGTATCGTCGCCGACAGCGATCCGGACTTTGAGCAGCAGGAATGCATCAACAAGGCGAAGGCCCTGTTTCGCGCGGCGGAAGAGGCGCGACGCTTCGCCAGCGCTGCGAAACGCGGCCAGTAACCACGTAAAAGCCCGGCTGCTTGACCCCCCTCAGGGGGCACCGTAAACCCTTGGTACAGCGGTGAAACATGATCGTCCTGATCGACAACTACGACAGCTTCACCTTCAACCTCTTCCATTATCTTGGCGGGTTGGGGGTAGACGTCGTCGTGCACCGCAACGACAAGGTGTCCGTCGCCGATGTCATGGCGCTCGAGCCGGACGCCATCGTGCTGTCACCGGGCCCCTGCACACCAAACGAGGCCGGCATTTGCCTCGATCTTATTGCAAAAGCCTCGCAGACGACTCCGATCCTCGGCGTATGCCTCGGCCATCAGGCGATTGGTCAAGCCTTTGGCGGCAAGGTGGTGCGCGCCATTCCCTTTCATGGCAAGGTCTCGGAAATCAGTCACACCGGCACGGGCGTGTTTCGCGGCATTAATGGCCCATTGAAGGCAACGCGCTACCATTCGTTGGTTGTCGAGCGCGCCAGCATGCCGCGCGCACTCACGGTCAATGCGGAAACCGCCGATCGTCTGGTGATGGGATTAGTTCATGAGAGTCTTCCGGTGCACGGCGTTCAATTTCATCCCGAGAGCATTGCCTCCGAACACGGTCATCTAATGCTGCGCAACTTTCTCGAGCTCGCCGCTTCGTGGAACGCACGACGCGGACGGCAGGCGATGACAATGCACGAGCTCGCAGCATTGCAGACGACCTGAGACATCACCATGGCCGATGATTTCAAAGCGCTCATCGCCAAAGTAGCGACCGGCGCGACTCTTTCCCGCGAGGAAGCGGCCGGCGCCTTTGACCGCATGATGTCCGGCGAGGCAACACCCTCCCAGATGGGAGGGTTGCTGATGACGCTGCGCGTGCGCGGTGAAACCGTCGAGGAAATAACTGGAGCGGTCACCACCATGCGCGCCAAGATGCTTGGCGTGAAGGCGCCCGCCGACGCCGTCGACGTCGTCGGCACCGGCGGCGACGCATCGGGTTCATTCAACATTTCGACCTGCGCCGCTTTCATTGTCGCGGGCGCCGGCGTGCCGGTGGCAAAACACGGGAACCGCGCCCTCTCCTCCAGATCGGGGGCGGCCGACGTGCTGCAGGCGCTCGGCGTGAAGATCGAACTCAATGCAGACCAAGTCGGCACATGCATTCGCGATGCCGGCATCGGCTTCATGTTCGCGCCGGCGCATCACCCTGCGATGAAGAACGTTGGTCCAACGCGGGTCGAATTGGGCACCCGCACTATATTCAATCTGCTCGGCCCGCTTTCGAACCCCGCACGCGTCAAACGTCAGATGGTCGGCACCTTTTCAAAACAATGGGTCGAACCGATGGCCCAGGTGCTGAAAAATCTTGGCTCGGAAAGTATCTGGGTCGTCCACGGTTCCGACGGTCTTGATGAGATCACCACGGCCGGCCTGACCACCGTCGCCGCGCTTGAAAATGGCAAGATCAGGACCTTCGAGGTGGGTCCTGAAGATGCCGGCCTTTCGCGTGCGAAACCGGAAGCCCTGCGTGGCGGTGATGCCGAACACAACGCGCGAGCTCTGCTCGATGTGCTCAAGGGCAAGCCAAGTCCATTCCGCGACATTGCGATCCTCAATGCCGCCGCCGCGCTCATCGTTGCCGGCAAGGCAAAGGATCTCAAGCAGGGTGCGATGCTCGCCGCAAAGTCGATCGAAGCCGGCGAAGCGGAAGGCCGTCTCGACCGGCTGATTGCCGTCTCAAACAGTGTTGAGGCCTGAGGTACGGGTGGATGACCGATATCCTGGCCAAGATTGAGGCCTATAAGCGTGAGGAGGTTGCCGCGGCCAAGCGCAGACGCCCGCTGGCCGCGCTGGAGAGCGACGCTAAATCCGCCTCCTCGCCGCGGGGTTTCCTGCGAGCCATCGAACAACGGATTACCAGTGGCGACTACGCACTCATTGCCGAGATCAAGAAGGCAAGCCCGTCGAAGGGATTGATCCGCGCAGATTTTGATCCACCGGCTCTCGCTAATGCATATGAAGCGGGCGGCGCGACCTGCCTGTCAGTGCTGACGGACGCGCCATCTTTCCAAGGTCAGCCGGAATTCCTTGCTATGGCACGGAACGCGACTGGATTGCCGGCCTTACGAAAAGACTTCATCTACGAGCCATATCAGGTTGTGGAATCACGGGCTCTCGGTGCCGATTGTATTCTTATCATCATGGCGGCCGTGGACGACGGCGCGGCACGAGAAATAGAGCGGGCAGCCATCGAATACCGCATGGATGTGCTGATTGAAGTTCACGATGAAGTTGAACTGGCCCGTGCGCTCAAACTGAAATCGCGACTGATCGGCCTCAACAATCGCGATCTGCGGACCTTCCAGACCTCGCTGGCGGTCAGTGAACAGTTGGCGCCAAGAATTCCGCGTGGTCGTGTCGTGGTGGGGGAAAGCGGGCTGAATACGCCGGCCGACCTAGCGCGGCTCAAGCGTATCGGGATTTCGACCTTTCTGATTGGCGAAAGCCTGATGCGCCAGTCGGACGTGACAGCCGCAACCAGAACCCTCCTTGCGCGCAATACGCAGCGCACCGCCGCGGAGTAAAAAATGAAGCGGCGAAAAAATACAAATAAGCGGCGCCGAGAAGCAGCAGTGTCTGCACTTGCGCAAGCTACTACTCCCCTGACGCATATCGATCAGCGCGGTCAGGCACGCATGGTCGACGTCACCGAGAAAGGCGCGAGTGAGCGAATAGCGGTAGCGGAAGGCCGGGTCATCATGCGTAAGGAAACCCTCGACCTCGTTCTCGAAGGCAATGCCTTGAAAGGCGATGTCCTAGGCGCCGCACGGCTCGCGGGTATCATGGCAGCGAAGCGCACCCACGGCCTCATTCCGCTTTGTCATCCGCTTCCGCTCAGCAAGATTGAAATCGAAATCAATCCAGAGCACTCCTTGCCGGGATTCCTGGTGCAAGCGACGGTCAAGGTAACGGCCAAGACCGGCGTCGAGATGGAAGCGCTGACCGCTGTCTCCATCTCGTGCCTGACGATTTACGACATGGTCAAAGCAGTCGAACGAGGCATCCACATTGAAGGCATTCGGCTACTGCTTAAGAGCGGCGGAAAATCGGGCGAGTGGCGCGCGGAGAGTTAACTAATGGCGTTGATGGCGGTTGCCGAAGCATTGCAACGCGTGCTGGCCGATGCGAGACCGCTGCCTGCCGAGACTGTGACACTCGACGAAGCACTTGGACGCGTGCTTACCGACGATATCGTCGCGTTACGCACCCAACCACCCGCCCCGGTTTCCGCCATGGATGGCTATGCGGTCCGCGCCAGCGATATCGTGCAGAGCCCGGCCACACTTAAAGTTATTGGTGAAGTTGCAGCTGGCCATCCTTTTGCAGGCAAAGTTGGTTCGGGCGAAGCCGCGCGGATCTTCACCGGCGGAGTCATGCCCGCCGGTGCCGACACTGTGGTGATCCAAGAACTCACCACCCGCGAAGGCGACGTTGTAACGATCCAAAAGCCGACACCTGCCGGGCGCAATGTGCGTGCTGAGGGCATAGACTTCGCGCGTGACCACGTTCTCCTGCGCAATGGACATCGTCTGACCGACCGCGACTTGATGCTTGCGGCTGCGATGAATCACCCTCGCGTCGCGGTGCACAGGCGGCCAAAGGTGGCCGTGCTCGGCACTGGTGACGAACTGGTGCCGCCTGGAAGCACACCACGGGAAGGCGAAATCGTGTTTTCAAACGGCTTCGCGCTCGCCGCGCTAGCGCACGGTAACGGAGCTGACGTGTACGACCTCGGTATTGCCAAAGATCGCATCGAAGACATCACGGCCG
The DNA here is from genome assembly GCA_025451355.1 of Pseudolabrys sp. Lineage (GTDB taxonomy): Bacteria > Pseudomonadota > Alphaproteobacteria > Rhizobiales > Xanthobacteraceae > Pseudolabrys. The sequence goes on from JANWKN010000074.1 coordinate 15,640, forward strand.
CAGTGCTCCGCGCGCGGAAACTCAACGCGGATATCCTGGTGATATCGGGCGGCGCCTCAGTCGGCGATCACGATCTGGTCCAGCGCGCGCTCGCGACTCTGGGTCTCGAACTGTCGTTCTGGCGCGTCGCGCTTCGCCCCGGTCGTCCCATGATGCATGGCCGGCTGGAGGGCATGCAGGTTCTTGGCGTTCCGGGGAACCCGGTGTCGTCCTACGTATGCGCGTTCCTGTTCCTGGTGCCGCTGATCCGGACGCTAGCCGGTCGGCACGACGTCGCGCATATGCCCGAAACGGCACGCCTGGGTCACGATCTCCCCGCAAATGACGAGCGCGCCGACTATCTGCGGGCCACCCTACAGCCCGGACCGAACGGCCCTTTGGTGACCGCCTTGCCGGTCCAGGACAGCTCCCTAATGGCTCCGCTGGCCAAGGCGGACTGCCTGCTGATTCGCGAGCCGCACGCGCCGCCGGCATCCGCGGGTTCAGACTGCGTCATCCTTAAGCTAGGCCTTTAGGCGCCTTTCGACTTTTTCACTCCAAATTAAGTGGTTGCGGAACACATATCGAACAGATAGTGTCTGTTCATGATTTGTTTCTGGCTTGATCCCTTTTTCGAGGGTCGGCCGACGGGGAGAAACCAGATGTTGACCCGCAAGCAATTCGAGCTTTTGAGGTTCGTCCACGAGCGCTTGACCGAGACGGGGGTGCCCCCTTCTTTCGACGAAATGAAGGATGCTCTGGACCTGCGCTCTAAGTCGGGCATTCACCGGCTCATCACCGCTCTCGAAGAACGTGGGTTTATCCGGCGGCTTCCCAACCGGGCACGCGCGATCGAGGTGATCAAGCTACCCGA
>JANWKN010000075.1 GCA_025451355.1 Pseudolabrys sp.
CCGGGGCAGCGATTGCTTTTTTGCTACTTGCATGCGTTGGCATGATGGGACTGGTATTCGTATTTACTATCGTACCCGAGACGCGCGGCCCTAACCAAAGGTGAGGCGAAGTCATGACGACCACAAGTCAGAGACCGACACCTCCCGGAGACCCTCCACAGCCAGGACCCCCGTTGGGTGATCCCGCAGCCGCCAGTGCCGGGCCCGGGGCAACCTAGTATCGATTGGAGATCAGGCCCGATGTCCGCTTTGGGTCATAAGCGGACATTTGCAGTGCAAAAAGGCATGTTCGCTTTACCCCCAAAAGCGGACATTGGCTCGGCGATGGCTTCTAACGGGATGACCTTCGTTTTGCCCCGGCCAGCGCCTTCAGCGGATCAGGATCAAAACGGCTGATACCCGCGCGCAGCATCCGACGCAGCAATGCGGCGATTGCCATGGCTTTAAATTCAGTGCGTGAATCTGGCACGAATAGGAAGCAAACTCTGCGACCTCGATACACGGATCGCGTCGGCGGCACCTAGCCGCCTGAGCAACATCGCTGCCACGTCGCCGATAGGCTTCCAGTTGGGCGCCAGGGACGGTTCGCAGTATTGATTTTTGCCGTTGCCTTGATTTGCCTTGCCGCCGCTCCCGATTGCCGTCGGGGCGGCGGTTGCAATTTCGGGCGGCCGGTCCCGCCGAAAGTCGGGAAATTGCCGCTAACGTATTGATGCAACATGTGCGCTTTTCTCCTTAGTCGGGAAAGAAAAAAGCCGCGCTCGATCAATTTCACCCGCCGAAACTACGAGACAAATTCATTGCGTGGATGGTCGCCGCGCCAGCCCGGAATGGGCTGGCCAATAATCAATTTGTGGCTCATCCTAATGAGGGCTGCTGGGTACCAACAAAAAGCGCGAATAGGGAGGGATAGGTCGTGGCTCAAACCATAGAGGCATACGTCGGCAAGGCGCTCGACGACGCAAAGATATCGCCACTTCACCGCAGAGTGGTCGCGTTGATCGCCGCGGGATATTTCTTCGACGTCATCGACTTTACGATCTTCGGATCGCTCGTGCCGTACGTCCTATCGTCGAAATTCGCGAGCGGCGCAGAGGTCGCACTCGTCGGCAGCGCCACCATCTTCGGCATGTTCATCGGCACCGCAGGACAAGGTCAGTTCAGCGACCGGTTCGGGCGCCGCTTCATTTATCAGTTCAACCTGCTGTTGTTCGGCGTGTTCACCATCCTCGGTGCATTCGCGCCGAACGTCACAATGCTTGTCATCTGCCGCTTCATCGCCGGCCTCGGATTGGGAGCCGAGCAGCCGCTGGCCTTCGCCTATGCCGGCGAATATTCGCCCAAGCTCATTCGCGGACGAATTCTTGCCATCGTGCATTTCATCGGCGGCGCGTGCGTCTGGCCGCTCGGCACCGCGCTGGTGCTTTTGCTTGGCACCACAATTTTCGCGACCTCGCCCGACACCGTTTGGCGGAGCGCGTGGATCATCATTGGCGCCGGAGCCCTGATTGTGTGGGTTTTCCGCTTCACACTACCGGAATCGCCCCGCTATCTCGCGACGCATGGTCGCGGCCAGGAAGCGCTCGACGTGTTGAAGCGACTCGAAATTCCGAGCGTGCCGGCGCTGAGCTCGCTCTCGACCGATGCCGCGAGCAACTCAAAGAGCGATCCCTTCGCCGTCGTGTTCCGGATGTTCCCCACGCGCGTCATCGCCGGAATGATCTGCTTCACCGCGTTCTTCGGTGTCGCCATCGGTCTCGGGGCGTGGCTGCCGAACATGATGAACGAGAAGGGCTTCACGATAACGAAGTCGCTGCAATATACGTTGGCGATGAACTTCGCGGTACCTTTCGCGAGCGTATTCATGATGTATGCGCTCGACAAATGGGGCCGCAAGATCACATCGGTCTGCGCATTTATCGGCGCCGCCATCATGGCGATCGTGTTCGCCAATGCCGGCGCGCCGGTGGAATTGATGGTTGCCGGTTTCGTCATGGTGTTTTTCATCCAAGTGGCCGGCAACGCCATGCAGATTTTCGCGTCGGAGGTCTTTCCGACGAACGCGCGCGCCTCCGGCTTCGGCTGGGCCGCCGGCGTGGGTCGCCTTGCGACGGCGTTCATCATGCCGTCGATCCTGCTAATCCAGCAGACCTATGGGCTCTTGACCGTGTTCATTTGTCTCGCGGCGCTGCTGCTGATCGCCGCGGCATCGGTCACCCAGCTCGGCCCTGAGGCCAAGCAGAGAGGTCTTGATGAGATCGCGCCGCCGACGCGCCGCGTCATTGAGGCTGATAATGCCTTCTGGCTCAACCTGGGTGGTGCAGTTTGCATATTGTTGTCGGTGAGCTGGTGGCTCTACTTCTACCTGGCTGCCAAACAGATATCGAGCACGCTGGTGTGCCTGTTCTACAACAACGACACCTGCCAACAACTGGTGAACACAGCAACGGCCGCGGGCAAGATGGGCTACTACCCGTTCTTGACCTGGATCGGGATCCTCCTGATCCTCGCCGGCGTCGTCATGACGAAGCGCAAGTCAGCGTCGGCGGAAAAGAAGCCGGCCTGAACCGGCGCTTCATCTCATGAGGCCCGGTTGGCGCGAGTCGGCCGGGCCTCGAAATTTGCGAGCTTTATGATGAATTTGCCCGCAGGCGCCACCGCATCCAACGTTCGCTTCCTGTCGCGCAATGATCAGGGCGGCAGACCCGACGGCGTACAGGTTATTCTGCACAAGGGGTACGCTTTCATCGGTCACATGTTCAGCGACGGATATTCGGTCATCGATGTGCGCGATCCGCTGAACCCGAAAACGGTTGCCTTCGTCGCCGCGCCGAAGAACACCCGCTCCCACCATCTGCAAATTCATGGCGACGTCCTGCTCTGCGTGAACGGCCCGAACATTTGGGCCATGCAGCAATACGCGACACAGCAGGATTACTACGCAAAGTCGCTGATCGATTCCGTGCACACCGAGCAGCCCTTCGCGGCCGGCTTGCGTGTCTTCGATGTGTCGAAACCGGCAACACCGCACGAAATTGCTTTCCTGCACATGCCCGGCTTTGGCGCGCACCGCATATGGTGGGTGGGCGGTCGCTATGCCTACGTGTCGGTCCATTTCGAAGGCTTCATCGACCACGCTCTGGCGGTCGTCGATGTCTCAGATCCGACACGACCAAAGCTCGCAGGTCGCTGGTGGTTACCCGGAATGAACCGGGCGGCTGGCGAGGTTCCCCCCGCTTCGTTCGGCAAGCGCACGGCGCTGCATCACCTTATCAGCGCGGAAAATCTCGGCTTTGCGGCATGGCGCGACGGCGGTTTCACCGTTCACGATCTGAGCGACCCGCCAAATCCGAAGCTGCTGAGCCACCGCAACTACGCGCCGCCGTTCGGCGGGGGCGCGCATACGCCATTGCCATTACCCAAGCGCAGACTTCTCGCCTTGGCCGATGAGGCAACCTCCGCGAATTGTACCAATGGGTTGGCTTATACGTGGCTGATCGATGTGCGCGACCCGTCAAATCCGGTTTCGATCGCCACCCTGCCGACGCCGGCCGAAGAAGATTTTTGCGCCAAGGGCGCAAAATTCGGGCCGCACAATCTGCATGAAAACCGGCCGGGCTCGATGCAATCGGAAGAGCTCCTGTTTGCCACCTACCACAATGCCGGTTTACGGATTCACGATATTCGCGATGCCTTCCAACCCAAAGAGGTCGGCTATTACGTGCCGCTGCCTCCTGAACGAATTGTCGACCAGCGGCCAAATCCGGCAAAGGTCATTCAATCCTGCGACGTCTTTGTCGACATGGATGGCGTGATGTATCTCACCGACACCAACGCCGGTCTCTACATTCTGCAATACGAAGGAAAATGACGGAGCGCGCCGCAATGTCGAAAAAGTTTGGACGTCTTGCCCTACATATGTGGACGATCGACACCACGCCACTTGCCACAGCGCTCGATGCGGCGAAGCAAGCAGGCTATGACGCCGTCGAACTGCGGCGGACCGATTTCAAGCGATGCTTCGACGCCGGCATGAACAACGCGCAGGTACTCGATCTTATAAAGAAACGTGGTATTCCCTGTGGCGTGCTCGGCGTGGAATACGGCTGGCTATTCGCGACCGGAGATGAAAGCAAGCGCCTCTTTCAGGTTTTCCGGGAATCCTGCGAGAATGCAGTGTCGCTCGGATGCGACACGTTGATGAGCGCGCCTGGTCAGGTGAACGGCCCGATCAAGGATGCGATCAAATATCTCAAGGATGCCGGCGACATTGCCGCGGAGTACAAGCTGAAGCTCGCGATCGAATTCAACTCACAGCATGATGTCCTCAACAGCCTGAGGGTTCTCACCGAGCTGATCGAGGGCGGCGACAAACCCAATTGCGGCTATCTGATCGACGCTTATCATTTCACCCGCAGCGGCGCCGGCGGTCGCGGCTTCGAAAGCGTCCCCGCCGACAAGATCTTTTGCTTCCAGTACAGCGATCTGTCACCGAGCCCGGTCACCGGCGTTCGCCGGCCCACCGATCGGCTTCCGCCTGGCAAGGGCGTGGTTCAATGGCGCGAGATGTTGGGGCTATTGGCCGAGAAAGACTATACCGGTTACCTGAGCTACGAAGCTCCCAATCCCGAACAGTGGGCTCGCTCGCCATACGATGTCGCACGCGAGGGCGTCGAGCTGACACGCAAACTATTGAGGGACGCTGTCCCTGACGATGTCACTTGAGGTTTACCATGGCAGCAGAACAAGAACTTCCGCTCTTTCTGGGTTTGAACGACAACTCGATTACCGACATTCCTAACACGGTCGAAAAACAGCGCTACATGACCAGCGTGGCGCCCAAGGCCGCCAACCCCGGCAAATGGATCGAACAGCCGCGTATGCCGATCCCGACGGGCGAACACGCCGTCATCGAATGTCAGGGCAAGATTCACTCCGTCGCCGGCTACGCCAAGCATCGCGTCGACCAGAATTTTCATCAGGTGTTTGATCCGAAAACCGGCAGCTGGTCGTTGAAGGCGCCCTTCCCGCTTCCCTGCAACCACGTTGCCGGTGTCTCGCTCGGCTCAAAAATCTACACCTTCGGCGGATTCATTGAACAAAATCGCTGTCCGCATTCCAAATGTTTCGTCTATGACAATGCGACCGATCAATGGGCGCCAATCGCCGGTTTGAGTCGACCGCGAGGCGCCATGTCGGCGATCGTACTCGACGGCAAGATCCATCTGCTCGGTGGGCGCGATGTGCGCTCGGTGGAATGGCATGAGATCTATGATCCGTCGACAGACAAATACACGATCCTCGGCGGCATGCGTGGCTCCACGGGTACGCAACCTTTTGTGGGTCAGCGCGACCACATGGGTGTTGCCGTTGTTGACGGAAAAATCCACGCGATTGCCGGACGCATGGACTCTTACGATTTCAATACCGGCCTGAATGCCGTCTATGATTCGAAGACCGACGCCTGGACCTTCCGTACGCCTCTGCCGACACCACGCAGTGGTCCATCATGCGTCTATATCAACGGCAAGATTGTCGTATTTGGCGGCGAAGCAACCGGTAAGGTCTTCGGCACCAACGAGGCCTATGACCCGAAGACCGACAGCTGGGAGCAGCTCACACCTATGACGATCCCGCGGCACGGGCTGCATGGAGCGACCTGCGCTGTCATTGGCGGCATGGTCCACGTACCAGGTGGCGGCCCGGTGCCGGGTGGACAGGTTCAAGGCGCCTATCACGACGCATTCACCTTCGGCTGAAGCGCACGAAAAACGGCCGCCCCCGCATGCCAGGGCGGCCGTTTTTATTGAGGGAGACTCTGCGTCAGCGCGCCGGCCGCAAAATGAGCTCGGCAACGCCCGCCGCTACGTTGAGGCCCGCCTGCCCCTGCACTGAAAGCGGCTGCAGAGCAATGGTTCGATCCGAACCGCCGACCAGCACATTGGCACCGAGGCCCGCGCCGACGGTCGCCTCGGCACTTGCACCACCGTAGTTGCCGGCGAGCGCGCCAAATCGGCGCGTGGTCGGCGCATACACGGCCCAGACCATTTCGCCGCCGGCGGTGGCGCCGAGATCGAGGCCGAACTTGTTAATAGCGCCGACATAGACCTCGTGCGGTCCCGGTTGGGATGGCGTGAAGATGCAGCTCACTTCCTTGTGCGATGTAATAATCAAGCCAATGCCGCCGGAAATGTCGCAAGTGAGTGTGCCGGCCTTAACGCGTTCGGCTTGCGCCATCGTAGCCACAGGTGATGCCGCCGTCGCGACAACCGCCAGGGCCGTAAGAACGCTCAATGGCTTTTGCATCTCAAACTCCCTTCGCAATTTATGGTGGCGTATCAACGTCACTGGAACCGACCAGTTCCGTCCAATTCTTGGTATGCGGTCAGGACAGGCAGCGACCGGCAAAATTCGCATGTGCACCGGTCGAAAGTGAGCTGAACGCCGGTTCGCACCCGATTAACATCGTGGGTGTCCGTGGCGGCGATATCCGTCGACTTGCCAAAGGCGCTTGCAATCGATCGCTCTTGCGAGTCCGATCGACTACCTGACCCCTCAGATCTCGGTCAACCGAAGGGCCCACATTTACGGCAAAACTAAATCCTGCCGGAAGCACGACGGCGTCCAGCACCAGACCGACTGCGGCGGCCACGAAAATAGACGAAATGAAATTACGCATCGTCGTTTCCACATTCGCGCAAGCTTTGGTCGAACCCAGAGCGACGCGCACGACAGAAACGGCCGGCGAAGAAATATGTTCCCGATGCGATTACCGAAGGACGAGAATCTGATTTGCGGGAATAACGATATGACAGTGCAGCCCATCCGGGTCGAATTCGAGATCGACCTTTGCGTCGAGGGCCCGCGCAAGATTGCGTTCGATAACCATGCTGCCAAATCCCTTTCTGCGCCTGGTCCTGACTTTCGGACCCAGTTTTTCGCGCCAATCGAGTTCGACCGCATTGCCATCGACGTTTTCCAGGCGATTCCAGGTAATTGCCACGCGCCCCGTCGGAGCGGACAAAGCGCCAAACTTTGCCGCATTCACTGCAAGTTCGTGAAGTGCCAGGCCCAAATTTTGCGCAGCCTCAGGTTTGATTGCGATGGCCGGCCCTTCGATTGAAATTTGTGTCGCTAATCCGTCGAGATAGCCGCCAAGTTGTGAGCGGACAAGCTCGCCGAGTGAGGCACCGTACCAGCTCTCGCGAATAAGGAGATCGTGTGACGCAGCAAGCGCCTGTAACCGCGCGCCGAATTGCGTCAGAAAAGTCTCGACTGAACCAGTATGGCGCGCCGTCTGTCGCGCCATCGCCTGAATTACTGCCAGCAGGTTTTTCGACCGATGCGTCAACTCTCGCAGCAGCAACCGCAAATGGGCTTCGCCCTCCTTGCGCTCCGTTACATCGACCGACGCACAGGTCAAGCCGACGACATCACCGGTTTCATTGCGCAATGGCTCAATGTGCAAATCGTGCCAACGTATCTCGGACGCATCTTCCAGCGGCACTTCTGCCCGCTTGGCCTCTCCGCTCGCGAGCACCTCGCGTTTTACGGAAATCATAGCGGTACCCGCGTCAGGCGACAGAATCTCTCCGTCCGTGCGGCCAAGAATGTCTTCGATGGCTCGGCCGAGCATTGGATTGCTGATCGAGGTGTAACGCAGATCGCGGTCCTGCGTATAAACGGTCACTTGCGAACCACGGAGCGCAGTTTCATATCGTGCAAAGCGCGCTCTCAGCAGGTTTAGTTCCCATGCTTGGGCGTTAACCTGCTCCTGAAGCTGGCGGTATTCGTCCTCGAGTCTGGCCAGTTCAGCTTCTTGCGCCCCGGACATGTTGCGCACCATTCGTTTCATTATCTACCAGCGCTCAGTGCGGCTGAAGACGCAGCTGGCTCCGGCAACGGACGATCCTATGAACACGTGCATGGGACAGCCTGTCAACGAGTGAGATCACTTGGGGTGCCTCTTGCTGCACCAGGCGCGCAATTTCTGATCCAACAAACCGCAACCGAAGTTAACGCCGTGAAGCGCAAACTGTTGCATTGCCTTGGCGAACTTGAGGGCTGAGACCGCCACAAGCCATGTAGCTCCAGCTGAGCTGGCGGTGCGGCGATGTTCGGCCGGTCTGGAATAGACCCGCCGGGCATCTAGCTTGCGCGCCGCTCCCGCCGCCGCGCGTTACGCTCAAAAAACAAGGCTTGACTGAGTACCGCCGACACCGTTGACGGTTGGAATGGTTTGGCGATCAGGAACGCCGGCTCCGGTCGCTCCCCGGTCAGGAAACGTTCCGGATAAGCGGTGATGAAAATCACCGGTACTTCGAACGAACGCAACATTTCATTGACTGCATCAAGACCCGAGCTGCCATCGGCAAGCTGAATGTCCGCGAGAATAATTCCGGGTCGCTTTGTCTTTGCGAGCGCGACGGCTTCGGCATGTGTGCGCGCGACACCAAGCACCCGGTGGCCAAGACTTTCTACAAGTCCTTCCAGATCCAGTGCGATGAATGTTTCATCTTCAATGATCAGGACATCAGTTGCGATTTCGGCCGCAAGTTCGCGACCGGATTCCTCGACAAGTTCGCGCAATGCCGGTGCATCGAGATCCAGAACCTTTGCCGCATCATCCTCGGACAGCCCTTCGAGGGCGACCAGGAGAAAGGCCTGACGCGGCTTCGGAGGAATCTGGGACAAATGACGCTCAACGGGCTGGCTCGAGCTACCACCCGATGATTTGCCGTTCAGCGCAACCGAATTCCAAATCTTTGTGAAGAGCCGATAAAGAGCGATCCGTGTAGAGAGTGCTGTGTCCAGCACCTTCGGATCCTGCACCAGTGCCTCGAGGGTCGCCCCCACGTAGGCGTCCCCGGATGCCTGACTGCCCGAAAGCGCCCGCGCATAGCGTCGAAGGTATGGCAGATGTTGAGCAACTGCTTGAGATGTTGACAAGAATCCCTCCCGAATCAATCGCCTCGCGGTCGATCGTGGGCCATGCCCCTACCGTCCAATCAACCTGTAGCCCCTCAACGCGACCGCCGCAAAAAAGTTCCGTTCATGGGGAACCATCTGCCGCGCCAATGGTTTTGCTCAGAACCAAGGGGACAACCGGCGCCCGCCCGGGCCTCGGAAGTTGGGGTCGAACAATGAACGAACGCAAGCCCGTGGGACAGCAAAATCCGATGGAAGCGACTGCGGCCCGGAGCAAAAAGCTCAATACGAAGCCGGCCAAACTAGGCCGGGACGTGCAAGCCCGCCTGGGCCAGCAATTGCGCGCCCTGTACGACGATGTCGTGAACCAAGGCGTACCTGATCGGTTCAACGACTTGATCAATCGCCTCGATGGCAGCGGAAAAAAGGACCCGCAATAATGCCCATGGACGAGTCGGTCCGCAAAGCCGTTCTCGCTGCGGTGCCAAGTCTCCGCGCATTCGCCATTTCCCTTTGCGGGAATGTTGATCGTGCCGACGACCTGGTTCAGGAAACGTTGCTGCGTGCGCTCGCCAACATCGATTCCTTTCAGCCGGGTACCAACATGTCCGCTTGGCTGTTCACGATTTTGCGCAATCACTTCCGCTCGGAGTATCGCAAACGGCGTCGCGAGGTCGAAGACAGCGATGGGCATCACGCGGAGTCGCTTAAGTCCCAACCCGATCAGTATGGTCACGTCGAATTTCGGGAATTCCGCGAAGCGTTGGCACAATTGCCCTCGGACCAGCGCGAGGCGTTAATCCTGGTCGGCGCTTCTGGATTTTCTTACGAGGAAGCCGCCGGGATTTGCGGATGCGCCGTCGGCACCATCAAATCGCGCGTCAATCGAGCGCGCACACGATTGGCCGAATTGCTCCACGTCAACAGCGCGGAAGATTTCGGCCCCGATGAAACTACGCGCGCCGTGCTTGCAAGCGGCGGAGAGTGAAACTTCGGGCTTCCAGGATCTGTGACGTGATAAAAGAATGCCCCGTGCGGGGATGCTCGCACGGGGCATTCTTATCACACGCTACGCTTACAACGTCAGGGGACGGTCGGACGTCCGCCTCGCACCAACCCGGCAATTACTGAAATGGCAAACAGAACAATCGCCACGAAGAACACGATCTTGGCGGCCTCGATGGCGACACCGGCAATCATGCCGAATCCGAGCAACGCAGCAACAAGCGCAATGATCAGAAAGGTAACTGCCCAACCCAACATGGCGGACCTCCGCATTTTAAGCGACGGCATATCGGCCGTATGTCGGAGCGTCAGGCCGACCCAATTGTTCCAGATCGTTTCGCTCGACAAGGTTCAAGTTGCCAGAGGCAGGAACCCGCCCAATAATAAGCAAGTTTCACCAAGTCATATCCATAAGTTCGTAAATCGGATGCCTGGCCTATGCGTCGCAGAAAAAAATCGGGTTTGAAGACGTATCAGGCCAAACGCAAGTTCGGCGTCACCGCCGAGCCAAAAGGTTCAGTGGCGCGCAAGCGCGGACACGCTTTTGTCGTACAAAAGCACGCGGCGCGGCGCCTCCACTACGATCTGCGGCTTGAATTGGATGGAGTCATGAAAAGCTGGGCTGTAACGCGAGGACCGAGCTTTGTACCCGGCGAGAAGCGGTTGGCGGTTGAGGTTGAGGATCATCCGATCGCCTACAACAAATTCGAAGGCACGATACCGCAGGGCGAGTATGGCGGCGGGACGGTAATGATCTGGGATCGTGGTCATTGGGAGCCCGAAAACGATCCGCACAAAGGCCTTGCCAAGGGCCACCTCGCCTTCAAGCTGCACGGCGACAAACTGCACGGCGGCTGGCACCTCGTCCGCATGCATCGCCGGCCCGGAGAGAAGCGCAACAACTGGTTGCTCATCAAGCAACACGACGGTGCCGAGCGTTCTGCTCGTGACAAAGACATCCTGGAAGAAAGGCCTCTGTCGGTTGTTACTGGCCGCACCATGGAAGAAATAACGAGCGGACCCAAGAAAGAACGGCAAAGCAATAGAAGTAGGAAGGCGAAGCAACCTTCCGGAAAAACAAAGACCACTCAGCGCGTTCGCGCACGCGAAGCCGTGATCCGTCCTATGCACAAAACGAAAGCTGCAATCGATGGGAAAACCCTTCGTGCTGCGCAAAAGGAAAGTCTTCCGACGTTCATTTCCCCTTCTCTTGCGACCCTCAGTGACAAGGCACCCGACGGTGCCAATTGGGTGCATGAGATCAAATTCGACGGCTATCGTATCCAGGCCCGGCTCGATCGAGGAAAAGTAAAGTTATTTACTCGCAAGGGCCTCGATTGGACCAAAAAGTTTCCAACCATTGCATCCGCAGTGTCGAAGCTGCCGGCAAAAAGTGCCTTGATTGACGGAGAAGTGGTGGCCGAAGACCCCGATGGTGTTTCAAGCTTTTCATTGCTGCAGCAGGACCTGAAAGCCGTGCATCATGATCGCATGACCTTCTATGTCTTTGACCTGCTCCATTTCGACGGAGCTGACCTCAAACCGCTGCCGCTTTCGACACGTAAGGCCGCGCTCGCCACCTTGCTGAAGGGCCAACTTGAACGCGGGCCCTTGCGCCTGAGCGAGTCCTTGACAGGGTTGGGCACCACTTTACTTCGGCACGCATGCAAGATCGGGCTCGAGGGGGTCGTCTCAAAACTAACCGATGCGCCGTACAACTCGGGCCGTTCCCATGACTGGATCAAGACCAAATGCTCGGATCGGCAAGAGTTCGTCGTTGCGGGTTTGGTTCCCTCGACGGCCGACGCGCACGCCGTCGGTGCGCTGGTGCTTGGTGTCTATGACGGCGGCAAACTCAAGTATGTAGGCCGCACCGGTACAGGCTTCACCCGCGAAATGGCGCGCTCACTCTACCGTAAGCTCAAACCCATCGAGGTGACCAAGCCGCCATTCGACGCCATCCCGGCCGAGGAGCAAGGCGTCCGAAAGCCCCTATGGGTTCAGCCTAGGGTGGTAGTCGAGGTAGATTTCCGGGGCTGGACACATGGTGACCGCGTTCGACAGGCATCGTTTCAAGGCATTCGCGAGGACAAAACCGCCAAGGACGTCGTGCGTGAAAAGGCCATAGCAGCCGCAAGCCGGACGACGGGGGTGCGGCGCAGTGCGCCCGTCAAAAAAAACAGCGTCAGCATTGCCGGCGTGCATCTCACGCATCCCGACCGGATTTATTGGGAGGATGTTGGCATCACCAAGCACGACCTCGCCGACTTTTATGTGCAGATATGGAAATGGATGCGGCCGCACCTAGTCGGTCGGCCAATTGCACTTTTGCGTTGTCCGGAAGGCGCGTCCAGACAGTGCTTTTTTCAAAAACATGCGCGTGCCGGAATCCCGGTCGAGCATCTTCATCTTATTCCGGAAAAAGGCGACGAGATTATTTCCGTCGACGACATAGATGGCGTGATCGCATTGGTGCAGGGTGGCGTGCTCGAGATTCACACGCGCGGAACAACCATTGATCATCGAGAGAGCGCTGACCGGCTTGTGTTCGATCTCGACCCAGGGCCGGGCACTGGCTGGAAAGACGTTGTCGCGGCCGCCCGGGACGTTCGTGACAGGCTCGAAGGAATCAAGCTCAAGAGCTTTCTGAAAACTTCGGGCGGCAAAGGGTTGCACGTCGTGCTCCCGATCGAACCGACATCGTGGGAGCGGGCTAAAGCTTTCGCAAAAACCGTCGCCGAGGCTATGGAAGCGGATCAGCCTGACCGGTACGTCGCAACGGCCACAAAAGCCAAACGTAACAAACGCATCTTCGTTGACTATCTGCGCAATAGCCGCGAGGCCACGGCTGTTGCCCCCTACTCTACGCGCGCACGCCCTGGTGCGCCCGCATCGGTCCCAATCGACTGGTCCGAACTCAACGGCCTGAAAAGCGCCAGCCAATACACCGTGCAGAATCTTTTGCAACGCATGTCGCGACTGCGGAAGGATCCGTGGGTCAACATCGGCCGCGCCAAGCAGCAATTGCCAAAGTTCAGATAGCGGCCGCCCCCGATGGCCACATGGAACTCGGCAACGCGTCAATGCGTTGCTATTGGCCTACCATGAACAGCATAATTGACAACCGCGGCGAACGGACGACGGCAAGCCAGCCACCGCTGAGCCAGCAATTTTCCCAGTTCGCCCACGCGACGTCAGTATGGACTGGCAATTCCGTCGCATTTCTCTTGGCGGTCGCCGTTATCATCGTCTGGGTCGTTTCCGGCCCGTTTTTCAACTTCAGCGACACTTGGCAACTCGTGATCAATACCGGCACGACCATCGTCACCTTTTTGATGGTCTTCCTCATCCAGAACACCCAGAACCGGGATACTTTGGCCATCCAGCTCAAACTCTCCGAGCTGGTTCTGGCGATGAAGGGCGCGGAAAATAAATACGCGGCAACCGAAGACCTTAGCGACGAAGAGCTCCAGGCCCTGCACGATGACTGCCGGGCGCGCGCCGAGATGACGCTCAACCAGCTTGAAGGACGGCGCAAGGCCACTGCGCCGCCGAATGGCGATCGCGCGCGTCGACGCCGCGGAAGGCTTCATAATTTCTACATTTACTGGAACCATCATTCGGTGACATTCGTTCGCCGATGTGGATTGACAGTTTTTTCGACAGAACGTCCCCATACCGGAGTATCCATCCGGGTAGGATGAGAGGCGTACTATGTTATTCCTTAGATTGATGATTGCCGGACTATTTGTCGTGCCCAGCATTGGGTCGGACGCATTCGCCGAGAGTTCGCGTCAATTTGCTGGGGTGGCTGCCTACTACAGCACCAATTACTCGGGGAGGACGGCCTGTGGAGATCGATACGACCCGACAAGATTCACTGCCGCTCACCGAAGTCTACCGTTTGGCACTCGCCTGCGTATAACCGACCCCAGATCCCAGCGTAGCGTGGTTGTGGTGGTCAACGACCGCGGTCCCTTCACCAAAGGCCGTGTGCTTGATCTCTCGCTGGCGGCCGCGAAGGCACTGCGCATGATGGACCGCGGTCTTATTAAGGTGACCGCGGCCATCGAATAAACGCCCCTTCACGTCCCGCGGCTAATATACTTGTCTTTAAACCGCTCCACTTCCCTGAAATCCTCAAGGACATCCATATGCCTGCAAAGCGCCCGGCGCCGCGACTCGCACTCATTGACGAACAACGCATGACGGAAGCGCAACGCACGCTGCTGGATGCTCTTCGATCCGGGCCCCGCGGGGCATCTATCACTCCGCGCGGGCCTTTTGCCGTGTGGATGCACGCAGCAGAGCTCGGTCACGTAGCGCAGGCGCTTGGCGGCCATTGCCGCTACAACACCTCACTCACGCCTCGCTTATCCGAATTCGCCATTCTATGCACCGCCCGGCTATGGCGTGCGCAGTATGAGTGGTTCGCTCACGCCCCAATCGCCGAGAAGAGCGGCGTCAGACAGAAGACAATTGAGAATCTACGACTCGGCCGTCCGCCGAAGTCGGCGCAAAAGGACGAGCGAGCGATCTATGACTTTATCCAAGAGCTTTATAAAACCAGACGCGTCAGTGACCGCACTTACAAAAAGGTGCAGCTATTGCTTGGCGACAAAGCGACTGTCGAACTGGTCGGGATACTCGGATACTACGCGCTAATTTCTATGACACTGAATGTGTTTCGAATGTTGCCGCCGGAAAATGAAAAACTGGCGTTCGCCGAGCCGCACTGATGCGACAAAGATACATTGGGTCCCAGAGATGTGGTCGCCAGAAAACCGGTTTTGTTAGCAGCTACGCCGGGTTTTGATGATCACATTGCCATTCGGCAACTTAGTCCGAACGCGCACCGTGCGACACTCCGCGTGGTGCTTGTACCAGCCATAGTGATGCCCGCGATCATAATGTCTATGAACCACGACATCGTCGCGATCATGGACAGCAACTTGCGCGGACGCCGGAACAGCGCCCAAAAGCATCGTTCCAACAGCCGCTCCCAGAACGACCAACTTCATCTCAGCTTCCTCCTTCGCTTCCCCCGGGTCAGGAAACGCAGAAGTAGCGAAATTGTTTCCTAACAACGCAGTTAGTCACCTCGGTTGAGAAGACCTGCCGAGCGCATTCATTTGTCGTCCAGCAAGATCGGCGGATCAGTGTCCTTGGTGCTTTGACGCACCACCGGGCATCGTTGACCCGCCGGTCTGCGCGCCAATTTCCTCGACGGGAAAATCTACGACGACGTTGCCGGCCTTCTCAAAATGCAGCGTCGCCTTAATATGCTGCCCGCGCTCAAAGGGCATTTTGAGTCCGATGAACATCACATGATAGCCGCCCGGCTTGAACTCTATTGTCTGGCCCGGTTTGATTTCAATGCCACCCGGAACGGGGCGCATCTTCATCACACCGTCATCCATGCTCATTTCGTGGATCTCAAAACGACTGGAAACCTCCGAGCTACCATCGATCAGCGTGTCGGGCGCCCCACCGCTATTGTTAATCGTCATATAGCCGCCACCCACCTGCGCGCCCTTGGGTGTTGCGCGCACCCACGGCATGGATATTTTCAGGCCGCCCACTGTGATGTCCTGGGCCCTCGCGGGCGCGGCCACAAGAAGGGCAAAAAACAATACCTTCAATTCGGTTCGATAAAATGACAGTAATGGGCGCATTCGACGCAGTGGAGCATGTTTAATCATTTGACCAGTCTATGCGGACCAAACCCGCTACACTAGTCGAATGATCAAACATGACATGGTAGACTTTGATCGTGTCCGACAAGGAACTCTCGCCGTCTGAAAACGAAGGACGCGTCGTCAGCTTCAGACGCGACAAGGCGCGTGCGCGATCGCCCGATCCCTCGCCTGTTGAGAGCCTAGCAAAATACGAACACAGTGAGGATCAAGACGATTATTGCCACCGCATGATCGTGAATACGGCGGTATTTGTATTCGTGGTCGGTCTGATCGGTGCGGCACTCTGGCTGGCCGATACCATGGCCACGATGCGCAAGAACCAGGACTGTGTGCTATCCGGACGCCGCGGTTGTACGCCGGTCGAAGTAAGCAAAGACCGTTGGTAGGGCCCGGCCAGGAGATTTTTGGCTTGCAGGGCACTGAAAAACCGCCTGAGGCCGGACTTTTCGCTAAGTGGCCGTCACCATTGAACTTGTCCCTACGCTTCGCTATACGGGCATCCAATCGCTAGCCGATGGGAGTGCGGATTGGGGGTTGTTGCGCGCGTCCAAGCGCGGTGGCCGCCTGCTTGCCAAGAACTCCAAATCAACCAGAGAGTTACCTATGTCTTCAACGTTCGAAACCATCGCTAATATTATCGCCGAAACGTGCGATATCCCGCGCGACTCCATCAAACCGGAAAGCCACGCCATCAATGATCTCGGCATCGATAGCTTGGACTTTCTCGACATCGCTTTTGCGATCGACAAGGCCTTTGGGATCAAGCTGCCACTCGAACAGTGGACCCAGGAAGTCAACGACGGCAAAGCAACCACCGACCAATATTTCGTGCTCAAGAACCTGAGCGCACGCATCGACGAGCTCGTCGCTGCCAAGGGGGCATAAAGCGCGGGTCACATGCGTCTTGAGTACTTTCAGCTGATCGATCGCATCGTCGACCTCAAAATCGCCGATCGTAAAATTAGCACTGAGGCGACGGTTCCTGGCACCAGCACAATTTTCGAGGGCCATTTCCCTGGCTTTCCCCTCATGCCCGGCGTGCTGCTGATCGAAGCCATGGCGCAGACCTCTGGTTGGCTCATTGTCGCAAGCAACGGCTTTGCCCGTATGGCCTTTCTTGCCGCGGTCAAGGACGCCAAGTTCCGCATGTTTGTAACGCCGGGCCAGAAGTTGTCGGTCAAGGCGGCTCTCACACACGAGGGGTCCGGCTATGCGATCACGGATGCAAGCATCACGCTCGATGACAAGTCGATCTGCGACGCGACGCTAACTCTCCGAATTCTCGATTTTCCAAACGATGAAATGAAACTACGGATGCGCGAAGCCGCGGCAAGGGTCGGCTTCCCGGCCGAGGTATCCGCCAATGGCTGAGAGTACCCGGGAGGTCTGGATCACCGGGATTGGCGTTGTTTCGTGTCTCGGTGAGGGTCCCGATGCGCATTGGCAAAAGTTGATGGAGGCTCATCCAACCGCCGACACGACAACTTTTGCTCCCTTCGTTGTGCACCCGCTGGCTGCGATTAATTTCGATGCCCAAATCCCAAAAAAAGGCGATCAGCGCCAGATGGAAAACTGGCAGCGTATCGGAACCTATGCGGCTGGACTCGCGCTCGATTCGGCCGGTGTGAAAGGTAAAACAGACCTTTTGTCCCGAATGGACATGATTGTAGCGGCGGGAGGCGGCGAGCGCGATCTGACCGTAGACTCGAACATCCTCAGCGGTATCGCACGCGCGACAAATCCGGCGGCCTTTCTAAACGAACGACTGATGAGCGATCTCCGCCCGACTCTGTTTTTGGCGCAGCTTTCCAATCTTCTGGCAGGCAATATTTCGATTGTGCATGGTGTGACAGGATCCTCACGTACGTTCATGGGTGAGGAATCTGCCGGTATCGACGCCGTGCGTATTGCCCACTCCCGTATCGGGGCCGGGCAAAGCGACATTGCTTTGGTCGGTGGCTCGTACAATGGTGAGCGCCCCGACCTGCTGATGCTCTATGAATTTGCCGAACTCGCCCTCAAGAATGGTTACGTGCCGATATGGCAGCGCGGAAATACGAGAGCCGGCTTTGCGCTGGGCTCGCTTGGCGCTTTCCTCGTGATAGAGGGACGAGATCATGCCGAGAAGCGTGGCGCTAAACCATTGGGCCGCTTAAGCGCCGTTGTTTCTGATCGAGCCAATAGAAAGCCCGGAACGATTGCGCAGACACTCTCCACTCTGTGGGACCGCCTCATAACGAAGACAAAAATCGGAAATGAGGCCGTCCTATCGGGCGCAACCGGGGTCTATCCCGCAACCGCAGAGGAAAGACAATTTCTCGATATGCATGGCGATCTTGCCGTGCGCGCAACCGGATCATATCTCGGCCATGGGCTGGAGCCGCAATTTCCCATGAATATCGCGCTGGCCACGGTGGCGCTTCGACATGGTAGTCTCTTTCCGCCGTGCGATACGACGGGTCTGGAGAAGCCTTTCACCGGCGATTTGACCCAGGTTGTGGTGACCGGCGTAGGACACTGGCGAGGCGAAGGCCTCGCATTGGTTGAACGAATTGGTTAGGGAGGCCGAGGAATGGCATCTGGCAGAGACAAGATAGGCCGGCCACTCGTGGTCGTAACGGGCCTTGGCGTTGTGACCTCACTCGGCGCCGGCAAGGACGAGAATTGGTGCAAGCTGACTGGGGGCGAATCAGGCATCAAGACGATCATCCGTTTTCCAACCGATGGGCTAAAAACGCGCATCGCCGGCACGATCGACTATCTGCCTCCGCAATCCAGCAATGCGGCGCTAACCGAATCATTCGCTGAACTCGCTGCCGAAGAGGCCGTTACCCAATCCAGTATCAGTGCATCCGGTCGATTTCCGGGGCCCCTCTTTCTAGCCGTTCCGCCGATCGAAATGGAATGGCCGCAGCGGCTTGAGTTCGGCGCCAAGTCAGGAGCCAATGACAAAGTCACCTATGCGGACATGTTGCGCGTGAGCGCAGGATTTCCCGCATATCATCATCGTTTTTTGCTGGGCTCGGTCGCCGACAATCTGGCTGATCGTTTCGGTACGCAGGGCTCCCCAATTTCGCTCTCCACGGCCTGCGCTTCGGGCGCAACGGCGGTTCAACTCGGGGTCGAAGCGATTCGCCGCGGCGAAACCGACGCTGCACTTTGCGTCGGCACCGACGGGTCTATCAATCCGGAATCCGTCATCCGCTTTTCTTTGCTCTCAGCGCTATCTACCAGCAACGACCCGCCGCACACTGCCGCCAAACCGTTTTCAAAGAATCGCGACGGTTTCGTCATGGCCGAGGGTGCCGGCGCCCTAGTCCTCGAAAGCTACGACGCCGCCAAAGCGCGTGGCGCAAAGATTCTCGGACTGGTCGAAGGCTGCGGGGAGATGACCGATGCGTTCCATCGCACACGTTCGAGTCCCGACGGGAAGCCTATCATCGGTTGCATTGCGAATGCCATTAGCGATGCCGGACTTACGCCGAATGACATAGATTATGTCAACGCGCACGGCACCAGCACTCCCGAAAATGACAAAATGGAATATCTGGGCTGCGCGACGGTTTTCGGTGAGCGAATGAAAACACTGCCCATTTCGTCGAACAAATCGATGATTGGACACACGCTTTCCGCTGCAGGGGCGGTTGAAGCCGTGTTTACGCTGCTCACCCTGCAGTACCAGCGCATTCCGCCCACGATCAACTACGCTGTTCCTGATCCGGCGATCCCACTTGACGTCGTGCCCAATAAGGCGCGCGAGGCGAGCTTGCGGCATGCCATTTCGAATTCGTTTGGCTTCGGCGGGCAGAATGTTTCGCTGGTTATGGGGCTAGAGCCGGCTTGACCGCCGCTCGAGTCAGTCCTGCCATGCGCGCGCTGAGATTGATCGCCGATCGCAAGCTTGAGCTTGCCGACGCGCCCCCGCCCCCGCCCCCGGGCGAAGGCGAAGTACAAATTCAGGTCAAAGCGGTTGCGCTTAATCACCTCGACCTTTGGGGTTTTCGCGGCATGGCCTTTGCGAAACGGCAGCTGCCGCTGGTCGTCGGTGCCGAGGCCTCTGGCGAAATTGCTGCGCTCGGCGCTGGCGTCGCAGGTTTTAAACCGGGTGATAAAGTCGTGATGTATGGCGCGATGACCTGCGGGCGATGTGCCGCCTGCCGCGAGGGTCGCGACAATCTGTGCGAGAACGTCAGCGGCATTATGGGCTTCCATATTGACGGTTTTGCGCGAGACCTCATCAACCTACCGGCAAGGCTGGTAATCCCCGTTCCCTCCGGTGTTTCGCTGCGTGACGCGGCTTGCGCTCCCATCGCATTCGGTACAGCCGAGCACATGTTGTTCGATAACGCCAAATTAAAACCCGGAGAGACTATCCTCGTGCACGCTGGCGGTTCCGGTATTGGGTCGGTTGCCATCAAAATGGCGAAGGCACTTGGCTGTACCGTGATCACCACGGTCGGAGACGACAACAAGGCCGAGAAAGCCAAAGCGCTTGGCGCGGATCACGTCATCAACTACAAAACGGATCGTTTCGAGGGTGTCACACGCAAGCTCACCGCAAAAAAAGGCGTGGACGTCGTGTTCGAGCACGTCGGTGGTGAGGGCTTTAACGGCTCCCTGCTCTGTCTCAAACGCGGCGGACGTCTCGTGACATGCGGCTCGACCGCCGGCCCGACCACGACAATCAATCTGATGCAGCTGTTCCAGCAGCAATACAAGATCCTCGGTTCGTTCGGGGCATCCATGCGCAATATTCGCGACAGCCTGTCGAAGATGGCTGCGGGGATGGATCCCATCATAGATACCGAGGTGTCGCTCGACGACTTCGAACGTGGCCTCGCCCGACTGGAAAGCCGACAGGTATTCGGCAAGGTTGTCGTTAATTTTTAGCGCGTGATCCCGAAAAAATGCGCCATTCAAATCTGAGCGTTTCGCGATGACGCGCCTGTTCCGCCGCCTGCGCCGCGGTATCAAACGCGCAAGCGGCGCGCTCGTTGGCGCCTTTGCGATCGGCGTCCTGAAAATGGTACGCGCGGTTGATCCGGATAAGATGGCGGATTTCGCCGGATGGATGATGAGTAGAATAGGCCCGCTCCTACCGGAAAGCCGAATTGGCCGAGCCAATCTTGCTGTTGCGTTTCCTGAAAAATCCCAAGCCGAAATCGACACAATTCTGCGCGGGTGTTGGGACAATTTGGGCCGAATGGGTGCGGAGTTTGCGCACCTCGACCGATTGTGGAGCTATGACCGCGAACAGCCGACACGAGGCCGCATTGACCTTGCACAACCCGACATCGAGCGTTTTCACAAGCTACTGGACGACGGCAAGCCGGCACTGATTTTCGCCGCGCATCTCGCGAATTGGGAACTGCCGGCAATTTGCGCCGCCACCTACAACCTCGACAGCGCGGTTCTCTACCGCCGTCCAAATATTTCACGCATCGATCGATGGCTGACCGAAACACGAACGGCTCACATGGGCGAGCTGATTTCGACCGACCTTGATGCGCCTATGAAGATCGCAGATGCGCTCCAGCGTGGCGCCCATGTTGGCATTTTGGTTGATCAATATTACAGCCGCGGCGTCCCGGTGGCCTTCTTTGGCCGCCAAACGCTGGCCAATCCGCTCCTCGCCCGGCTCGCGCAGCATTTCGACTGCCCTATCCACGGCACCCGTATCATACGACTCGAAAATCACCGTTTCCGCGCCGAACTAACCGACGAAATAAAACCTGCGCGTGACGCTAACGGCAAAATAGACATTGCCGGTACGATGCAGATCATCACCTCCGTGGTCGAACAGTGGATCCGCCAGTGTCCGGAGCAATGGTTGTGGATGCATCGGCGCTGGCGACAGTAAGTCAGCTGCCGTTCAACGGCCTGTCTTGATCTTCGTCCACAACCTGTTCACGAAACGCTGCGACTTCTGATCGCGCGCACTCACGGTGTAGAGCCGGTCCGTTGTGGTTGCGTCGGGATAGACGCTCGTGTCGTCTAGAATTGCCTTGTCGATAAATTTCTGGCTGGCGAGGTTGCCATTTGCGTACGCGACCAGATTGCTGTTCTTCGCCGCAATGTCCGGTCGAAGCAGGTAATCGATGAACGCGTGCGCCTCGTCGACATGACTCGCATCTTTTGGAATTGAGAGATTGTCAAAAAACATCTGCGCACCTTCTTTGGGGATTGCGTATCCGATTTCGATCCCGTTCTTGGCTTCAATCGCGCGCTTCTGCGATTGCTTGATATCGCCCGACCAACCGACCACAAGGCAGATCTCTCCTCCGGCCAAAGCGTTCAGATACTCGGAGGAGTGAAACTTGCGGACCGAAGACCGGATCTTCATCAGAAGTTCGGCCGCTTTATCCAAGTCTTTTGGATCGTTCGAGTTTGGATTTAGTCCGAGAAAATGCAGCGCTGCAGGCATGATATCGTCAGCGGAGTCAAGCATGTGGACACCACAGTCGCGAAACTTCGCCAGATTTTCTGGCTTGAATACAATGTCCCAGCTGTCGATCTTCCCAGACGGACCAAGTCGCTCCCGCATTGCCTTCACGTTGTAGCCAATGCCGGTGGTACCCCACATGTAATTGACGGCGTACTGATTGTCGGGGTCATAAACGGCCAACCGTTTGGCAATATCAGGCCAGACGTTTCCCAGATTCTTGAGTTTGCTCTTATCCAGCTTTTGAAAAACGCCGGCCTTTACTTGCCGCTCAAGGAAATAGGCGGTGGGCACCACGACATCGTAGCCCGACTTGCCTGCGAGCAGCTTCGTCTCAAGCGTCTCGTTGGCATCAAAGGTGTCGTATTGGACCTTTATGTCGGTTTCCTTGGTGAAGTCCTCCAGAACTTTTGGATCGATGTAATCGGACCAATTGTAGACGTTCACCTCGCGAGCGTTCTGTGCAACGGCCTGTGTCGCCAAGAGTCCGATTGCGAACATGACGACGCGCAATCCGGCCAAGCGAGCGCCGAAATAGACAAACATGATTCCCCCAAAATCTAATCGACGCGGGTCGGAAGCCCGGCCGCTTTCCAGGCAATAATACCGCCTGCGAGGTGCGCCTTGTAGGGGAAGCCGTTGTCCTGGGCTGCAAGTGAAGCGGTTACCGACCGCCGTCCCGATCGACAGGCGAATACCACTTCCTTGCCTTGCGGATCCGGAATTGCTGCCGGGTCAAAGCACGACAGCGGCACGATCACCGCCTCGGGATAGCTCTCCACCGCGGTCTCATTCGGTTCTCGCACATCGACCAGAAGGATGCGCCCTTCGCGCAGACCGGCAGCGACCTGTTCAGGCGTGAGGTTGGTCACCTCACCTGCGCGCGGGTTTTCATCGGCCATTTTGCGGAACTCCACTACAACAGTGCCGCGTTTTAGCCGGAAATCCGGCCCGACGCACCTGCCTTTTGGCTCAGATGGTCACCTGGGTGCCGACCTCGACTACACGCCCCGTGGGGATTTGAAAATAGTCGGTAGCGTCATTCGCCACGCGAGTAAGACCGATAAAAAGCCGATCCTGCCAACGAGGCATGCCCGAATGTGCGGCAGGCTTCAGAGAGCGGCGCGAAAGAAAGAAGGATGTGGACATGATGTCGAACTGCCAGCCAAGTTTCCGCGCTATTCCCAGAGCCTTTGGCACATTCGGTGTCTCCATAAATCCGAAGCGCAAGATCACTCGCGTGAACGTTTTCCCCACAGGCTCAATGCGTACCCGCTCTGAAGGGTCAACGCGAGGCGCGTCGGCGGTCTCAATTGTAAGAATGACGTTGTTCTCGTGCAGAACCTTGTAATGCTTGAGGCTATGCAGCAAAGCCGTCGGAGCGCTCACTGGATCGCTCGTGAGGAATACCGCCGTGCCCGGTACACGGGCTGGCGGCTTCTTTTCAAGACTTTTCACAAGGGACTCAAGTGGCGTCTCGTGACGTCGTGTCTTCTCGAACAACAGCCGGCTGCCGCGTCGCCACGTATACATCACCGCCATCACGATCGCGCCGAGGGCCAGAGGCATCCAGCCGCCTTCAAAGATCTTGAGGAGGTTGGCTGAAAGAAACGTAAAATCGATAAAGACGAATGGCAGCATCAACGCGAGAGCCCCGACGAGCGGCCACTGCCATACGCGCCAGATTACTACAATGGCCATTATCGCTGTGACGACCATAGTCCCTGTGACAGCAATTCCGTAGGCCGAAGCAAGCGCGCTCGATGAGCGGAACAATGCAACCAGTAACAGCACGCCAACCAGCAGCAATGTGTTGACGCGCGGCATATAGATTTGTCCGAATAACGCTTCAGACGTATGGCGAATCTCAAAACGTGGCAAAAGTCCGAGTTGAATTGCCTGGCGGGTGAGAGAATAGGCGCCTGTGATTACAGCTTGGCTGGCAATCACCGTCGCGATCGTTGCCAGGACCACCATCGGCAGCAACGCCCAGTCAGGGAAAAGCAGAAAGAACGGATTCTCAACTGACTTCGGGTCGGTCAAAACGAGCGCACCCTGCCCGAGATAGTTGACAAGAAGCGCCGGCAGCACGACGACCAGCCACGCGACGCGGATCGGACCACGACCAAAGTGCCCCAGATCGGCATAGAGTGCTTCCGCGCCGGTCACGACCAGAAAAACAGCGCCGAGCGTATAGAATCCCACGATGCCATGGTGGAGAAGGAAATTCACGCCGTACCAGGGATTGAACGCCAGCAGAACTCTCAAATTCTGTCCCACATGCCAGATCCCCGCTACTGCGATGGCGAGAAACCAAAACATCATGATAGGTCCAAAGAAAGCGGCAACACTGGCAGTACCGCGTGATTGGACGGCGAACAGACTGACAAGAACACCCACTGTAAGCGGCACGACATACGCGTCGAACGCGGGCGTCACGATTTTCAAGCCCTCGATCGCCGAGAGGACCGACAGCGCCGGAGTAATAATTGCGTCACCGTAAAACAGCGCGCCACTGATGACACCAAGAAAGATTACGAGACCGCCGCGATGCATGAGCGCGCGCGAAGCCAGCGCCATTAAGGCGAGCGTACCGCCCTCACCCTTGTTGTCGGCACGAAGCAGAATCAGAACGTATTTCGCCGTTACGACGAGCAGCAATGCCCAGATGATTAGGGACAGAATGCCGAAAACGACGGCTTCGCTCGCGCGATTTCCTGAGCCCGTCGCCGCCAGAACCGCCTCGCGCAATGCATAGAGGGGGCTGGTGCCGATGTCGCCGTAAACAACGCCGATACTGCCGAGGGCCAAAGACCAGAATTCAACCTTGGCCGACGCGTCGCCACCATTTGTGGCCGCGACCGGGCCGCCAGGCACGGCGGCGCTGCTGTGGGACATGATTGATTGGCCTTAGGAGTATCGCATTGCAAAGGGAACTGAGGGATGCGGCTTATAACGCCCCGGCAAAGGCTACAGCACATCCATTTGCGCAATCCAGCAGAACGAGCCATGCAATACGCGCAAAAGCCGGCCGCAATTTCTCTAAAAAACTCAAATGCTTAGAAAGGCCGGTCTAGACCGTCACTTGGGTGCCCACTTCCACGACACGGCCGGTCGGTATCTGGAAGAAGTCGGTCGCGTCGCTGGCGGAACGTGCAAGCGCAATGAACAAATGATCCTGCCATGACGGCATGCCTGATTTCGC
This sequence comes from Pseudolabrys sp., assembly GCA_025451355.1. Lineage (GTDB taxonomy): Bacteria > Pseudomonadota > Alphaproteobacteria > Rhizobiales > Xanthobacteraceae > Pseudolabrys. The sequence goes on from JANWKN010000075.1 coordinate 25,280, forward strand.
GGATGGCTTCAGCGCTCGCCGCGATAGGAAGAAAGACGTCGACATGATGTCGAATTGCCAACCGTGCTTGCGCGCAATCGCCAGCGCTTTTGGCACGTTTGGTTGCTCCATGTACCCAAACTTCAGAGACACTCTGGAAAAATGCTTCGTGATGGGCGTGATCCGCACCCGATCCTCTTCGGGCACGCGCGGCGTGTCGGCGGTAATGATCGTAAGGATCACATTATTTTCATGCAGCACTTTGTTGTGCTTAAGGTTGTGCAGTAGCGCAGTCGGCGCAAATTCCGGATCGCTGGTGAGAAACACAGCCGTGCCTGGCACTGTATAGGGCGGCTTCTTCTCCAAACTGCGGAACAATGTGTCGAGCGGTACTTCTGTGCGCCGCGTCTTATTTATGAGGATGCCGGTCCCGCGCCGCCATGTGACGATCAGCAGCACCATGGTTGCACCAAACAAAAGCGGGGCCCAGGCGCCCTCAAACAATTTAAGGAAGTTGGCTGAGAAGAAAACCACATCGACCACTACAAACGGGGCGATCAAAAGCAGCGTCTGCCAAAGGGACCATCGCCATCCCTTCCATATCACGACAAAGGCAAGAATCCCGTCCACGACCATCGTTGTTGCAACCGCTATGCCGTATGCCGAAGCGAGTGCGCTTGAAGTGCGGAAAAGGCCAACAAGTAGAAGCACGCCGATCATCAGCGAGATCGTGACGCGAGGAATGTAGATTTGTCCAACCTGCGAGGCCGA
>JANWKN010000076.1 GCA_025451355.1 Pseudolabrys sp.
GGGCGGCCGCGAGATCGGCGGGATCGATGTTGATCATTTCCATCGACGCCTGTTGGCCCGCGTCAGCGGGCAGAAAGATCAGTGTTGCAACCCGGCGGTAAACTGGGAACGACAGCCCCTCAATCAGTTCTTCGTCCGTCGTGACTTCGTATTCGCCGGCCGCCAAGCGCCGGTCGACACCTTTGAGCGAAAATGGGTGCTGAAATGTCAGTGTCACGCGTTTCGTGCGTGTGAGCATTGCAATGTCCTCGATGGCAGAGCGACAGCACGACCGTGAGCTCGGCGTGATCACCAAATTAGGACTGCAAGAACTATTCCTGCCGAGATCAGAAATCCCAGCCCCCAGAAAGAATAGGTCACCATCCTGTCGTATGCGTCACCATGCATCCGGCCACTATGCGCGTTTCAAATGCCGATAGATACAAGTATATTCAGACTTGGATGATCTGAGCGGCTCTCAGTGACGTTGTCGGGCCGCGTGCACGCGAGGCAATCGTCGCACGCCCGCAAGAGCGGCGCTTCGCCAGGAGCATTGTATGGAAAAGTTGGAAATCACCCGCAACGCTCAAACCGATCAATTCTCGGTCGTTCTCTCCCGGGGCAACGACACCATACGGTGCATGGTGACTGTCGAGGCAGGCCGTGCAAATTCCAATGAAGACAAGCGCCGCGCAGCTCTCTCAAAGGCTAAGGCGCTTGCGAAGGCTCTCGATTCGGCAATCGAGGACACATGATGCCAAGCGGGAGCGAGTGCCAATTGGAATAGTCGATGTCTGTTTTGGGTCATTAGCGGACATTTGCGCCGGTCATTGCGGTGTCCGCTTTACCCTCAATTCCAAGCGTAGCGATTACTCTTTGTAATCAATTCCACGGGGTGCCTTGGCCTGTCGTACTTCGGCTTCGTTGTTGTTCGCACGCGCGAACGCGACTTGACTGTTTTTCGCGCGCCAAACTGCCCGGGAGCTGAATAGCTGTTCACCTCACTGAATGAAGATTAATGTGAGCGTGAATGCTTGTTAAGCTATTGGATTAACTTAATTATTTTTGATTCTTCTATTGCGATTTCTCATCTTACTCGCTACCTCATCCGAACAGATGAAAAAACAAGAAACAAGCGCACGCCATGCACCAACCTGTCGACATTCGTAACTTAACCAGCCGCCGATCCGTCACCTCGCAGATCGTGGAGCCGTGTACGCCTGGCCAACTGCAGCCTGATTTGCGCAGCGTGATTGAACCGATCCAGCGCAACTTCGGTCGGCCGCAGGTGATCACCCGCGAGCACACGAACAATGCCGTACGTTGGAAGCAAGGCGAGCGGCTCAGCCACCTTCTCGAGGAAGCCTGCATCCGGTTTGCAACGAATGACGCAGTCATCGCCGATGGCATCGTCCTCACCTACCGGGAGCTGGATTGCCGCGCCAATCAAGTGGCGCGATACCTGATCGATCAAGGTATCCAAGCGGGTGACCGCGTCGGCCTTTTGTTTGACAAATCTTCCGAAACCTATGTCGCGATGCTGGCAGTGATGAAGGTCAATGCTGCATACGTACCGCTCGACAGCGCCTTTCCTGCAGAACGTATTCGCTTCATCATTGACGACGCGGAGATCAAGGCCATCGTCTCGATGTCCAGTTTCGACTCGCGTCTTGCCTCAATTGAAACACAAAAGGTATTTCTGGATACGGCCAAGCCCAGTATCGATGCCAAGCCGGACACGCGGCCCACCGACGTGACGCTGACAGCCGATCCAATCTGCTACATCATTTACACCTCGGGCACGACAGGCAATCCGAAGGGCGTTGCCATCGCACACGCGAGCATCTGCAATTTCGTGCGTGTCGCTTCGGATTTGTACGGTTATGCGCAGGGCGATCGTGTCTATCAAGGCATGACAATCGCTTTCGACTTTTCGATCGAAGAGATCTGGGTGCCCCTCATGGCAGGTGCGACGCTTGTCACCGCCAGGCCGGGGCCGAGCATGATCGGCGACGAACTCGCTGACTTTCTTCACGAAAGCCGCGTTACGTGCCTTGCCTGCTGCCCAACTTTGCTTGCGACAATTGAGCAGGACCTGCCGCATTTACGCATCCTGCTGGTCGGCGGCGAAGCGTGCCCACAAAATCTTGTCGCTCGATGGCATCGCCCGGGCCGTCGGATCTTGAATTCCTATGGCCCCACTGAAGCGACCGTTACGGCGACCTTGACCGAGTTGAAGCCGGACAAGCCTGTGACCATCGGCATTCCTCTGCCGACATATTCGATTGTCATCCTCGATCCGGTCGAAGACAAAACCGTCGCATGCGGCGAACTTGGAGAGATCGGCATTGCCGGCGTCGGCCTCGCCCTCGGTTACATGAACCGGGACGAACTGACGATGAAGAAATTCACGCGCGATTTCTTGCAAATCCAGAATAACCCTTCTGGGCGTATTTATCGGACCGGCGATCTCGGCCGGGTCGACGCGGACGGCGAGATCGAATACCGCGGCCGCATCGATACCCAGGTCAAGATTCATGGCTATCGCATCGAACTGAACGAGATCGAAGCAGTACTGCTCGATCTGCCCCAGATCGCTCAGGCCGCCGCCACAACATTCGAGCCCGAGCCTGGTATCGTTGAACTCGTGGCTTACTATGCCTTTAAGCAGGACGCCGGCCTGCCCCGCGCCGAGATCTCGCAAGCGCTGCGTGCCAAACTGCCCGCCTATATGGTGCCGTCCTATCTCGAAGAGCTCCCGGTCATTCCAATGACCTTGAGCAACAAGGCCGACCACAAGAAACTTCCGAAGCCGCAGGTGCCGCGCTTCTCGGCCGCCACGAGCTACGTCTCTCCGAGATCCGAAAGCGAGCGTGTTCTTTCGCAAGCGCTTGCGGACCTACTGCGGGTGGAGCGCGTGTCTACCGAACATCATTTCTTTGATGATCTCGGCGCAAACTCGCTGCTGATGGCGCGTTTCTGCGCGGCCATTCGGAAGAAGCCGGGCATGTCGAACGTTTCGATGCGCGACATCTATACGAATCCGACGATCGCGAAGCTCTCCGCTCATCTCGATTCATTGATCGAAGGGTTCGTCGCAACGAAGCGCGAACCGTTTCACGTTCCCTCAAACCTGTCATATTACACCTGCGGTGCGCTGCAGCTTGCGTTCTATGCGGTCTACACGTTGTTCGGCCTTTGGGCGCTTGATACCGGCTATGAATGGACGACTGCCTCCTCCACCGCGCTCGAGCTCTACGCTCGCAGCATCGTTTTTGCCGCAGGATCGTTCGCGGCCCTCACCGCGATCTCCATCGCCGCGAAGTGGGTGTTGATCGGGCGTTTCAAGGCGCAATCGATCCCGATCTGGAGTTTCGCCTATTTTCGCTTCTGGGTCGTTAAGACCATGATGCGCACCTCGCCCGTAATGGCTTTCACCGGCACTCCGATCTACAACGCCTATCTTCGCTTGATGGGCGCCACGATCGGCCGCAACGTCGTGATAAATTGCCGGTACGGCCCGGTGTGTGCCGACCTGTTGACTATCGGCGACAACACCATCCTACGAAAGGACAGCATTGTCCTCGGCTATCGCGCACAATCGAATTTCATCCATATCGGTCCGGTCGAATTCGGCAGCAACGTATTCGTCGGCGAAGCAAGTGTAGTCGACATACACGCCACAATGGGCAGCGACACACAGCTCGGTCATGCCTCATCGCTGCAAAGCGGCCAACACGTGCCAACCGGCAAGCGCTACCACGGTTCGCCAGCAGTCGAGACGAACTCGGACTATTGCCCAATCAAGAGCAAGCGTTTCCGCGCATTCCGCAGCGGTTTTTATACATTGGTCGAACTCGCGGCTCTGTTCCTGATTGCCGTTCCGGCGCCGATTTTCGCCTATCATGTCTGGGATCAGTATTCACCCGCCACCGGCGTGAGCTTGGGCTTTGGCGCCTCATTGCCGTCGCTGCTCGCCATTTCGGCGGCGTGGTTCTTTGGCGCGATGGTCTTTGCGCTCGCCGCGGTCTACGTCATCCCGCGTCTGTGCATGATGTTCCTGACGCCCGGCGTGACCTACCCGACCTTTGGCTTCCACTATCTGATGCAGAGCATCGTCACGCGCGTCAGCAATTCGGAATTCTTCTGCGTGCTGTTCGGCGACAGCTCGTTCATTGTGTCCTACATGCGCTACGTCGGCTGGAACCTAAACAAAGTCGTGCAGACCGGCTCGAACATGGGCACCAACCAGCGACACGATAACCCGTTCCTCTGCAACATAGGCAGCGGCACAGTGGTTTCCGATGGGCTGTCGATGATCAACACACATATGTCGGCGACGTCGTTCCAGCTCGCCGAATCGAAGATCGGCGACAACAACTATCTCGGCAACGACATTTTTTATCCGCCGAATGGCCGCACCGGCGTCAACTGTCTGCTCGGTACCAAGACCATGATCCCGATCGATGGTCCGGTGCGTGAAAACGTCGGCCTCCTCGGCTCACCTGCCTTCGAAATCCCACGCATGGTCGATCGCGACCGGGATCTCAATGCCTCTATCAGCAATGAAACTCGCGACGTTCGCTTGCGCCAGAAGAACGCCTATAATGCGGCCACCGCGGTGCTCTTCCTGATGAGCCGCTGGATGTCGCTGTTCGCCGCCGTTGTCCTGTGGCAAGCCGCGCTCGTGAATTACGACCGCTTCGGCGTATTCTCGCTACTCGCCGCAACCGCCGCCACCATAGTTGCTTACATTGTCTTCTTCGTGCTCATCGAGCGCGCGAGCTTACGCTTCAAGCGGCTTAGGCCGCAGATCGTTTCTATTTACGATCCGTATTTCTGGTTCCACGAGCGGCATTGGAAGCTTTCAGAATCCCCAATCACGCGCTTGCTCCATGGCACGCCGTTCCGCACCATGATACTTCGCGCGATGGGCATGAAGATTGGCCGCAAGGTGTACGATTGCAGCCGCTCGATCACCGAGCGCACGCTAACCGAGGTCGGCGACTACGCTAATCTCAACGAAGGTTGCGTGCTCCAGGCTCACTCGCTGGAAGAGGGCGTATTCAAATCCGATTACATTCGCCTTGGCAGCGGATGCTCGATAGGTCCGGGCGCGTTCGTACATTATGGCGTCTGCATGGGCGACCACGTCGTGCTCGACGCCGACTCTTTCTTGATGAAGGGCGAAATTCTCGATTCCCATTCTGGCTGGCGTGGCAACCCGGCCAAGATGGTTCGCGCTGGTGTCATGCTCGAAAAGGACGTCCAGGTTTCTTGGGAAGGGTCGGACTGTGAACCGAGGATAGCGGCAGAATAAGGATAGGGCGTTGTCATATAATTCGTAAGTCGGCATTGTAATAC
>JANWKN010000077.1 GCA_025451355.1 Pseudolabrys sp.
GACCGCGGTGCTCATCGAGACTTTGGTGGCGCTCGGCGCCGACGTGCGATGGGTCTCCTGCAACATCTATTCGACGCAGGACCACGCTGCCGCGACGGTCGCCGCCGCCGGCATTCCCGTGTTCGCGATCAAGGGCGAGAGCCTCAAGGACTACTGGGACTACACCGCCAAGCTGTTCGAGTGGCACGGCGGCGGCACGCCCAACATGATCCTCGACGATGGCGGCGACGCCACCATGCTGGTGCACAGCGGACTGCGCGCCGAGCAAGGCGACACCGCCTTCCTCGACAAACCCACGTCCGAGGAAGAGGAGGTATTCTACGCGCTGATCAAAAGGCTCCTGAAGGAAAAGCCAAAGGGCTGGTTCGCCGAGATTGCCAAAAACATCAAAGGCGTCTCTGAGGAGACCACCACAGGTGTGCATCGCCTCTATCTGATGGAGAAGGCAGGAAAGCTTCTTTTTCCAGCAATCAACGTGAACGACAGCGTCACCAAGTCAAAGTTCGACAATCTCTATGGCTGCCGCGAGTCACTCGTCGACGGCATCCGTCGCGGCACCGACGTCATGATGTCGGGCAAAGTGGCGATGGTCGCGGGCTTCGGGGACGTCGGCAAGGGCTCAGCCGCGTCGCTGCGCCAGGCCGGCTGCCGCGTGATGGTGTCGGAAATCGATCCGATCTGCGCGCTTCAGGCGGCGATGGAAGGCTATCAGGTTGTGACGATGGAAGATGCCGCGCCGATCGCCGACATCTTCGTCACCGCGACCGGCAACAAGGACATCATTACCATCGACCACATGCGGAAGATGAAGGATCGCGCCGTTGTCTGCAACATCGGCCACTTCGACAACGAGATCCAGGTCGCGCATCTGAAGAACTTGAAGTGGACGAACATCAAGCCGCAGGTCGATGAGATCGAATTCCCCGATCGCCACCGCATCATCTTGTTGTCGGAAGGCCGGTTGGTGAACCTCGGCAACGCCATGGGTCATCCAAGCTTCGTCATGTCGGCATCGTTTACCAACCAGACGCTGGCGCAGATCGAGCTGTTCGCCAACCAAGGCAAGTACGAGAAGAAGGTATATGTGCTACCGAAGTCGCTGGACGAAAAGGTGGCGCGGCTGCATCTTGCCAAGATCGGCGTGAAGCTGACCGAACTGCGTCCCGATCAGGCCGACTACATTGGCGTGTCGCAAGCTGGTCCATTCAAGAGTGATCACTACCGTTACTGAGCCTTACTCGGTTCTCAGCGTTCTCATGGCCGGGCTCGTCCCGGCCATCTCGCTTGGGACAGCACTTGCGTCCCCAAAAAGGCATGTCCGGGCGAAAGCCGGGCACGCCAACTTGAAGGCCCCCAATCCCGGTGTTATCTCGCCGCCATGACGACGTCGCCGATTCAGAACATCCGCAATTTCTCCATTGTCGCGCATATCGACCATGGCAAGTCGACGCTCGCCGACCGGCTGATCCAGCTCACCGGCGGTCTGGAGGCGCGTGAGATGAAGGACCAGGTACTCGATTCCATGGATATCGAGCGCGAACGCGGAATTACCATCAAGGCGCAAACGGTGCGCCTCAACTACAAGGCGCGCGACGGCAAGAACTACGTGCTCAATCTGATCGACACGCCAGGCCACGTCGATTTCGCCTACGAGGTGAACCGTTCGCTCGCGGCCTGCGAGGGGTCCCTGCTGGTGGTGGATGCGAGCCAGGGGGTCGAAGCCCAGACGCTCGCCAATGTCTACCAGGCGATCGATAACGGCCACGAGATCGTGCCTGTGCTCAACAAGGTCGATCTGCCCGCCGCTGAGCCAGCCAAGGTGAAGCAACAGATTGAGGATGTGATCGGGCTCGATGCCAGCAATGCCATCGAGATTTCCGCCAAGACCGGCCTGAACGTCCCGGAAGTTTTGGAAGCCATCGTTACCAGACTGCCGCCACCGAAGGGCGACCGCGACGCCCCACTAAAGGCCTTGCTGGTCGATAGCTGGTACGACCTCTATCTCGGCGTGGTCGTGCTCGTGCGCGTCGTCGATGGCGTGCTCAAGAAGGGCCAACGCATCCGCATGATCGGCATCGACGCCGCCTATGAGGTTGATCACGTCGGCGTGTTTACGCCCAAGCTCGCGCAAGTCGACGAGCTTGGCCCCGGCGAGATCGGGATGCTGACCGCGTCGATCAAGGAAGTGGCCGACACCCGCGTTGGCGACACCATCACCGACGAGCGCAATCCAGTGGACGAGCCGCTACCCGGCTTCAGGCCGGCGATCCCGGTCGTATTCTGCGGTCTGTTCCCGGTCGACGCGGCGCAGTTCGAGGACTTGCGCGCGGCCATGGGCCGGCTACGGCTCAACGATGCCAGCTTCACCTACGAGATGGAGACTTCGGCCGCGCTTGGTTTCGGCTTCCGCTGCGGTTTCCTTGGTCTGTTGCACCTGGAGATCATCCAAGAACGGCTGGCTCGTGAGTTCAATCTCGACCTCATCGCGACCGCGCCTTCGGTCATTTACAAGATGGCGCTCCGCAACGGCAGCGCGCTCGAAATTCATAATCCGGTGGACATGCCGGACCCGACGCAAATCCTGGAAATGCAGGAGCCGTGGATCGAGGCAACGATTCTGACGCCGGACGAATATCTCGGCGCGGTACTCAAACTCTGCCAGGACCGCCGCGGCGAGCAAAAAGAGCTCACTTATGTGGGCAACCGCGCAATGGTGAAATACGACCTTCCGCTCAACGAAGTGGTGTTTGACTTCTACGACCGACTCAAATCGGTATCGCGCGGCTATGCCTCGTTTGACTATCATCTCACCGACTACCGCGTGGCCGACCTGGTGAAATTGCAGATGCTGGTCAATGGCGACCCCGTCGATGCGCTGGCGATGCTGGTTCATCGCACGCGCGCCGAATCCCGCGGGCGCGCCATGGCGGAAAAGCTCAAAGAGCTCATTCCACCGCACATGTTCCAGGTGCCGATACAGGCCGCAATCGGCGGCAAGATCATCGCGCGCGAGACCGTGCGCGCCTTCCGCAAGGATGTCACCGCCAAATGCTATGGCGGCGATGCCACGCGCAAACGCAAGCTTCTGGACAAGCAGAAGGAAGGCAAAAAGCGCATGCGCCAATTCGGCAAAGTCGACATTCCGCAGGAAGCGTTCATCGCCGCGTTGAAGGTCGACGTCTAGACAATCGCGCCACTATCGCCACTGCCAGTACGAGCGCGAGCGGTTGCCATCCCAGGAGTTGCTAAAAATACCTTCATAGGGCTGGCTTTGGTAACCTTGCCAACCCTCCTCGCGCTCGCGTACCAGCTGGACCGGCGCTTCGCCGGTAACGACGATGCGCGTGTCGTCGGTACGATCCTTGACTAGCGCGAATAACACGGCGGCATTTGAAGGAGACAGACGAATGCAGCCATGCGACGCAGGTCTGCCCAAACGCGAGACCTCATAGCTGCCGTGGATCGCATAGCCTTCATTGAAGAAGATCGAATACGGCATCGGCGCCCAGTCGTATTTGCGGGAAAACCATTTCCGCGCCAGACGCTGCGGACGGTAGCTGCCGTTCGGCGTGCTGTAGCCCCAGCGTCCAGTCGATACCGGCCATTTGTAGCGGCCGGCGCCGTCCACCTCGACCGTCAGCCGCTGTGCTGTTTTGTCGACCGTGACGACAATTCCGGACTGAGCCGGCGCGCTAGAAAATATTAGAATGACGGCGAAGAGAAAGAGAGGAAGAACGATACGCGACAAGGGCTGCCCTCCGTTACGCGAACTGCACCCGTGATGGCACAAGTTCATTAATTTGGACAAAAACGCTTTGGGTCAGGTCCATCGGTTTTGCTTGCAGCAACTGTCGTACAATGGAACCTGTGCCTCTACAAATGTACACTCGTATAATTAACCTGACAGGCGGTGGCGAAAACGGTAGACGGGAGACGTCATGTTCGCACGAATCGTGACCCCATTCGTTCTGTCTGTCGCAATTGTCGCAGGCGCGCTCGCCGCCAGCGGCGGCGTGACTTTGGCGAAAACGAAGGCGGCGGCCGCGCCGGCACCTTTGCCGCCGCCGAAGCCGGCCAGCGCGGGGGAATCGAAAGAGCAATCCCAGGACGAGCAAAAAGAACAGACTGAGAAAGAGGAAACTCTGTCGGCCAAGCAGCTTTTTGGCGGAGTGCAACTCCCCTCAATCGGTAAGGCCGTGTCGATCGGCTACTATCCGCGCGGCTGTCTTGCCGGCGGTGTCGAATTCCCGGTCAGCGGCGAGAACTGGCAGGTCATGCGGTTGTCGCGTAACCGCAATTGGGGGCATCCCAGCCTGATTCACTTCCTTGAAAAATTCGCTCCACTTGCCACCAAAGCCACCGGCTGGAACGGTATCCTGGTCGGCGACCTGGCCCAACCGCGCGGCGGGCCGTCGCCCTCAGATCACGCCAGCCACCAGACCGGGCTTGATGTCGACATCTGGTTCATGCCGATGCCGGATCGCGTTTTGAGCAAGGAAGAGCGCGATACCATTTCAGCTCCTAGTCTCGTGTCCGACGACTGGAAGCATCTCAATTCGAAAACGTGGACACCGCAGCATATCGCCTTCATCAAGACCGCCGCGCAGCAGCCGGAAGTCGAACGCGTGCTGGTGAACGCTGTCATCAAGAAAGAGCTGTGCCGCGTCGAAGCAAAGCAGCCTCACGACTGGCTGGCAAAAGTCCGCCCCTGGTACAAACATCACGATCACATCCATGTGCGTCTGAAGTGTCCCGCGGATTCGCCAAATTGCCGCGCGCAACCGCCGGTACCCGGAGACGATGGCTGCAGCGCGAAGGAGCTCAATCACTGGTTATCGGACAAGGTGCTGCGTCCGTCGATCGGTGCGCCGGGCAAGCCCGCGAAGCCGATGATGCTTTCCGATCTCCCGCCCGCCTGCAAAACCGTCCTTGAGGCGCCCGCCAATAAAACAAATCTCGCCAACGACAAGCGCTGATCGGGGGCGAGGCGCCCATGAGCACGACAAAATCCAGCTCGACGAGTCCTGATGCGCTCAAGATGCTTGGCGCACTTGAGCGCAAGGTGCTGTGGCTCGCAAGCTGGATGATCCACAATGCCAATCACCTGCGAGAGAATGCAGACGGTCTGAAAGTCGGCGGGCATCAGGCCTCAAGCGCTTCGCTCGCCACCATCATGACCGCACTCTATTTCGATGTGTTGCGCCCGCAGGACCGCGTCGCGGTGAAGCCGCATGCCAGTCCGATCTTTCACGCCATCCAATATTTGCTCGGCAAGCAGACACGCGGGCGACTTGAAGCTTTCCGCGGCTACAAGGGCGCACAGAGCTATCCATCGCGCACGAAGGATGCCGACGATGTGGATTTTTCCACCGGTTCGGTCGGCCTTGGCGTTGCCCAGACGCTATTCTCCTCATTGACGCAGGACTACGTGCGCGCTCACGGCTGGGGTTTGGACCGGCCGGAAGGTCGCATGATCGCTCTGGTCGGCGACGCCGAACTGGACGAAGGCAATATCTTCGAAGCGCTGCTCGAAGGCTGGAAGCAGGGCCTGCGCAATTGCTGGTGGATCATCGACTACAACCGGCAAAGTCTCGATGCTGTGGTGCGCGAAGGGTTGTGGGCTCGCTACGAACAGCTCTTCACCAATTTCGGCTGGAATGTCGTCATTCTCAAATATGGTTCGTTGCAGGAGGCCGCCTTCAAAGAGCCGGGCGGCGAAACCCTCAGGAAGTGGATCGATAGCTGCCCCAACCAGCTCTATTCTGCGCTCGTATTTGCGGGTGGCGCAGCGTGGCGAAAGCGGCTGAACGACGAAATCGGCGATCAGGGCAACGTCAGCAGACTGATCGAAAAACGCAGCGATGACGAACTCGCGGCCCTGATGAACAATCTCGGCGGGCACGATCTGCCATCCGTGCTGAACGCATTCCATACCGCTGATTCCGAGAGACCGACCTGCTTCATCTGCTACACGGTGAAGGGCTTCGGGCTGCCGTTTGCCGGACACAAGGACAACCATGCCGGCCTCATGACGCCGCAGCAGATGGAGACGTTTCGTCAGGCGATGGGCGTTCGGCCGGGTCACGAGTGGGAAAAATTCGAAGGGCTGGCGCCGCCGGCGCAGCAACTGCAGTCGTTCCTTGACCGTGTCCCGTTCGCAGCCGCTATTGCGCGGCGCCTCAATGCTCCGACGCTGCAGGTACCGGAAAGCCTTTCCGTTACGATTCAGCCGGTCATGTCCACGCAAACCGGCTTCGGCGCCATCCTCAACGAGATCAGTCGCAGCGAAAGCCATTTCACACGCCACATCGTCACCACGTCGCCTGACGTAACCGTGTCAACCAATCTCGGACCTTGGGTGAACCGGCGCGGACTGTTCGCGCGTCAGGCCATGTCCGACACGTTCAAGAGCGAACGCATCCCGTCGACCTTCAATTGGGAGTTCTCGCCCAAGGGACAGCACATCGAGCTAGGCATCGCCGAAATGAATCTGTTCATTCTGCTGTCGGCGCTCGGTCTGTCGCATACGATCAATGGCGAACGTCTTTTGCCGATCGGCACGTTGTACGACCCCTTCATTGCACGCGGCCTCGATGCGCTCAACTATGCCTGTTACCAGGACGCCCGATTCATGATTGTGGCCACGCCGTCAGGCATCACGCTCGCCGGCGAGGGCGGCGCACATCAGTCGATTGCCGAGCCGTTGATCGGACTGGCACAGGACGGACTCGCCAGTTTCGAGCCAGCCTATGTCGATGAACTCGCCGCCATCATGGCCTGGGCGTTTTCCTATATGCAGAAGGATGGAGAGGCGGCGCCTTCCGAGCGCACTTGGCTTCGGGATGAGACCGGAGGGTCGATTTATCTACGCCTGTCGACACGGCCGATCGACCAGATTAAGCGAGCGATGACTCCGGAGCTAGAACAGCAAATCGTCGACGGCGCCTATTGGCAACGTAAGCCGGGGCCTAATTGCCAGGTCGTCGTGGCTTACACCGGCGCGGTCGCGCCGGAAGCAATCGATGCCGTCGGCCTGATGGCTGAAGACCGTCGCGATGTCGGACTGCTGGCTATCACTTCGGCCGACCGGCTCAATGCGGGCTGGACCGCCGCGCAACGCGCTCGCGAGCGTGGCTTGGTACATGCGCGCTCGCATATCGAGAGACTGCTCGCGGACGTGCCGCCGCATTGCGGCGTCGTTACGGTGCTCGACGGACATCCTGCCACGCTGGCCTGGCTTGGTGCCGTCGGTGGCCACAGGACGCGGGCATTGGGCGTCGAGCATTTCGGACAAACCGGCTCGCTCGCCGACCTCTATCGGCACTACGGCATCGACGCCAATGCCATCGTCGCGGCGGCTCAGGCCATCGCGCCCGGCCGCCCGATCCGCCACCTCAAGGCATTGCCCTGATCGGCGCTACAAGCCGAATAACAGCGCCACGATCCCGAAAATAATAATCCACACGATGATCGCGCAGACGATGACGGCGATGGTGTAGACCAATGCCTTGTCCGCCGGCGGCTTCATGACGGCGGCAATGCCGGTGTAAAGCAAATAGAGGCTGTACAGGCCGAGTATACCCAGGAAGGACAGCGCCGGAATGATGTTGAATACCCCCGCAACCCAGGCGGCGGTCGGCGAGTAGGCCGACACTCTCATCGTGTTGTCGGGGCTTTTTCGCGCGCCGAACGTGCCGGCCAGAAAATCAATGATGTAGGCCACGACAAACACGCCGACCAGCGACAGGACATAGACGACCACGGCGCGTGCCAGACCGAGGCCGATGCCCATCCGATATCCACCCGATCCGATCAGCGACGTGCCGATAAACGTGCAGACCGCTGGGATCGCAGCGACAAATGCGACATACTTGGGAATCAGATAACCGGCACTTCCCGGTTCGCCTTCGATGGCGCCCCACTCCGACTTCGGTTGCAGCAGGATCCCCTTGATTCGTTCCACGAGATTCATGACACCCCTTCATTAATCCGCGGTTCAATTATAGACCTTTTTGGTCCTCCAAAATCATCGCCGCACCCTTTTCCGCAATCATCATTGTCGGCGAGTTAGTGTTGCCGGACGTAATTGACGGCATCACCGAGGCATCCACGACGCGCAGGCGATCAATGCCTATGACGCGCAAACGTGCATCCACCACGGCCCGCGAGTCGTCGTCGCGACCCATTCGGGCGGTGCCGACCGGGTGAAATATGGTCGTGCCGATATCGCCGGCGGCCCTGAACAGCTCAGCTTCGTTATCGCTGCGAACTTGCGCCCCGGGCAGATATTCGATGGGCGAATATTTCTCCAATGCTGGCTGCGCGACAATCTCCCGCGTTACGCGGATTGAATCGGCGGCAACGCGCCGGTCTTCGGGCGTTGTCAGATAGTTCGGGCTTATCGCCGGCGCCTGTGAGGGGTCTTTCGATTTGAGCGTGAGCGCGCCCCGGCTGGTCGGGCGTACATTGGCGACGCTTGCCGTAAAGGCCGGAAACGGATGCAAGGGCTCACCGAACTTGTCGAGCGAAAGCGGCTGCACGTGATACTGAATGTTGGCGGTGCTTTGCGATGGATCGGATTTCGTAAAAGCACCAAGCTGCGACGGCGCCATGGTCATCGGCCCCCGCCGGCGCAGCGCATAGTTGACGCCCATGCCAAGCCGATTGAACAGCGAGGCGTAGGTTTCATTCAGCGTTTTGACACCGGAAACTTTGAAGACCATGCGCAATTGCAGATGATCGTGCAGATTGGCGCCCACCCCCTGCTTGTCGAGTGTGACCGGAATCGCGAACTTCGACAGCTGCGCGGCCGGCCCGATGCCTGAAAGCATCATGATGTGTGGAGAGCCGATCGCGCCGGCAGCGAGGATGACTTCACCGCGGCATCGAGCACTGCGCAGTTCTCCGCCTTGCCGCCAGCGCACACCCACCGCGCGCTTTCCGTCCAGTTCAAGTCCTTCGACGAGACAGCCTGTTTCGAGGCGGAGATTTGTTCGATGCAGTACGGGCTTCAGGAAGCCACGCGCCGCGGACCATCGCCGGCCGCGCCTCTGATTGACGTGAAAATAGCAAATGCCTTCGTTGTCGCCGGTATTGAAATCTTCAACGGTCGGTATTCCGTATTGATTTGCCGCCGCACGAAACGCGTCGAGAATTTCCCAGGTCAGTCGTGGATATTCGACACGCCATTCGCCGCCAGTAGCGTGATGATCGCTCTTCAGGAAGTGATCGACGTGTTTGCGAAAGTAAGGCCGCACGTCATCCCACGACCAGCCGGGTAGTCCCAGCTGACGCCAGTGGTCGTAGTCGCCGGCCTGCCCGAGCATGTAGATCATGCCATTAATTGCCGAAGACCCGCCGACGACCTTTCCGCGAGGATAGTTGAGGCTGCGGCCGTTGAGACCAGGCTCCGGCTCGGTCTTTAGCAGCCAGTCGGCGCGCGGATTGCCGATGGCGAACAGATATCCAACCGGAATGTGAAACCAGATCCAGTTATCCTTGCTGCCTGCTTCCAACAGCAGCACGCGCTTTGTGGGATCGGCCGACAATCGGTTGGCGAGGACACAGCCGGCCGAGCCGGCGCCCACTATGATGTAGTCAAACTCGCCCTCAACGGGTGCTGCTACTGCCATTGTCTTCCCTCAATTCCGACCCGGACTTTACCCCGGTCGGCAGGACTTGCTAGGCTCACAGACGTTGCGGCGCACCGTGCGTGCACCGCCTGCACTCGGAACGGCGGTTCCGGTCTAGAGCCCAATTTCAGGCCCACGCCCGGCGTCCATTTGGCGCCGCAGGAGAACCGCCATGCTTGCACGAGTATTTGCCTATCTTGCCTTGCTCTGCGCCTTAGCAGGCACGCCGCAACCGCTGATCGCACAGGAACAGATCACGGTCTTTGCGGCAGCGTCGCTCAAGAATGCGCTCGACGACGCGAATGCCGCTTTCACCAAGGCCACCGGCGTCAAGGTGGTCACGAGCTACGAGGCAAGCTCCGCTCTGGCGAAGCAGATCGAGCAAGGAGCTCCTGCTGATGTATTTATCTCGGCGGACCTGCGCTGGATGGACTATGCGGCCGAGCACAAGCTGATCGACCCGAACACCCGGGTCAATCTGCTCGGCAACAAGCTGGTCCTGATTGCGCCAGCGGATTCCAAACTGAGCAACGTGACCATCGCCAAGGGATTCGATCTCGCGAAACTCGCTGGTGACAGCCGCATCGCGGTTGCCGACGTGAAAGCCGTTCCTGCCGGCCTTTACGCAAAAGCGGCGCTCGAAAAGCTGGGAGCCTGGGCTGCGGCCGAACCAAAGCTTGCGCAGGCCGAAAACGTGCGGGCGACCCTTGCCTTCGTTGCGCGCGGCGAAACGCCGGTCGGCATTGTCTATGAGACCGACGCAAAAATCGAACCCAAGGTAAAGACGATCGGTGTCTTCCCCGACAGCTCGTATCCGCCGGTCACCTATCCGGTGGCCGCAACGTCCAGCACGAAGAAGCCTGCTGTCGGTCAGTATTTCAATTTCTTGCGCAGCTCGGCTGCCAGATCGGTGTTCGAACGCTACGGGTTCAGCTACCTGATCAAACCGGTATCGTAGGCGGTATCAACGGCTCGCGTGTTCGACCTTTCACCTCAGGACTGGACCGCGGTGGCGCTGTCGCTGCGGGTCGCTGCGATTTCAACCGTGGTCGCGCTCCCGTTCGGCATCATCATTGCAATGCTGCTGGCACGAGGATCGTTCTGGGGTAAATCCCTGCTCGATGCCGTGGTGCACCTACCCCTCGTGTTGCCGCCGGTCGTGACCGGCTATCTGCTGTTGATCAGCCTCGGCCGGAAGGCGCCGCTCGGCGCCTTCCTTGCCGATCATTTCGGTATCGTGTTCTCGTTTCGCTGGACTGGTGCGGCGCTTGCCTGCGGCGTTATGGCGTTTCCGTTGTTGGTGCGGGCGATCAGGCTGTCGATCGAAGCCATCGATCGCAAATTGGAGGACGCGGCAGCCACGCTGGGTGCGAACCGTGGCTGGACCTTCATGACGGTGACATTGCCGCTCGCGCTACCCGGAATTATCGCCGGAATGATGCTCGCCTTCGCACGGGCTCTCGGCGAATTCGGCGCCACTATCACCTTCGTGTCAAACATTCCGGGCGAGACGCAGACGATTTCGGCTGCGATCTACAGCTTGATCCAGGTGCCGGGTGGCGACGCTGATGCTCTCAAGCTTGTTTTCATTTCCGTTGTCATCTGCTTTGCAGCGTTGCTCTCCTCGGAATGGCTCGCTCGACGCGCGACGGCGCGCCTGCACGGGGCGTGACCATGCTGGCCGTACAAGTGGAAAAGCACCTCGGCGAATTCGCGCTGGATGTCGCGTTCACGAGCGAAAGCCGGGCCACGGCCTTGTTCGGGCCATCGGGTGCGGGAAAAACCAGTTTGATCAACATGATTGCAGGCCTCCTGAGGCCGGATCGCGGTCGTGTTGAAATTGACGGTGAAGTGTTGTTCGACAGTGCCGCACAAACCGATGTCCCGGCCTGGCGCCGTCGCATCGGATATGTTTTTCAGGAAGGCCGCCTGTTTCCGCACTTCACGGTCAGGCACAATCTCGAGTACGGGCGCTGGGTCGGTGGCCATAAGTCAGATCCAGCGGCGTTCAAGCACGTGGTTGAATTACTCGACATAGGCCATTTGCTCGACCGGCGGCCGGGAAAGCTCTCGGGCGGCGAGCGTCAGCGCATCGCGGTCGGCCGCGCGCTGCTTATGCAACCGCGTCTCCTGCTACTCGATGAGCCGCTTGCCTCGCTTGATTCCGCGCGCAAGCGCGACATCCTGCCCTACCTCGAGAGGCTGCGCGACGAAGCGCGGGTACCGATGATCTATGTCAGCCACAACGCTACAGAGGTGAAACTCATCGCCAGTCGCGTGGTGTGGCTCGACGACGGAAAAGTCACGGCAACGGGCGGTGTTGAACGCCTCGACGCAGCACAGGTCGATATGCTTGCCTAGGGCATGTTCCCTCCTGAGCGAATCGTCTGCCTGACCGAGGAAACCGTCGAGACGTTGTATCTCCTCGGCGAAGACCATC
>JANWKN010000078.1 GCA_025451355.1 Pseudolabrys sp.
GAAACGAATACAGCGCGAAACGACCTGAACCTGTGAGTTACAGCGATTTTTTCGCGACCATTCGCGCCACGGACACAATTTATCTGCAACTATCCGGGTATGGCGCGTCCGCGCACTTCCCCACAGCCGGAAGTTCCCGGCCTCGCCGCTAGAAGAATCGCCGCTGATATCCTCGACGGCGTTTTGCGGCGGCGAATTGCGCTCGACGAACTTCTCTCGGGCAAAAACGTACATCCAGGCCTAGTCGGACTTGCCGACCGCGACCGAGCCTTAACGCGTCGGCTCACCGCAACCGTGCTGCGCCGGCTCGGTACTCTCCGGCATCTGGTCAGCGGATTTCTCGACAAGGGGTTGCCCTCGGACGCGCCGCGCATCGAAACCATCTTGTTGCTTGGCGCAGCGCAAATTCTCTGGCTTGAGGTTCCGGATCACGCGGCGGTCGATCTGTCGGTGCGGCTTGCGCAGGCCGACCGACGCGCGGCGCGGTATGCCGGGCTTGTCAACGCAGTGCTGCGTCGGGTGACACAGAGCGCGGCAACAAAGCCCGTCGAGGGCACCTCACGCGATACGCCGGATTGGCTGCTCAAGCGTTGGAAAAAAGCCTACGGCACTGATACTGCGCGAGCGATCGCGGCCGCCAATGGCCACGAACCCGCACTCGATCTCACAGTAAAGCAAGACGCAGAGTCCTGGGCCGAACGATTGCGTGGCCGTGTGTTGCCGACCGGTACCGTGCGCACTCTGGTCCATGGTGCGATCTCGCTTTTGCCGGGATTCTCCGAAGGAGCATGGTGGGTGCAGGACGCGGCCGCCGCACTGCCTGTCCGATTGTTCGGTGACGTCCGCGGCAAAAGCATTGCCGAACTGTGCGCGGCGCCCGGCGGCAAGACCGCGCAACTGGCTCTGGCCGGCGCGCAGGTTAGCGCCGTCGATCGGTCATCTGTGCGGCTCAATCGCCTGCGCGAGAATCTTGCCCGCCTCTCGCTCAGCGCCGAAACTATTGCGGCCGACGCACTGGATTGGCAGGGTGGACCGTTTGACGGCGTGCTGCTCGATGCGCCTTGCTCGGCCACCGGCACCATCCGTCGTCATCCCGACATACCGTGGCTCAAAAGCGAAGCCGAGCTTCCGGTACTCACATCCCTGCAGCAACGTCTGATCCACCGCGCGGTGGAGCTGACGAAGCCCGGAGGAACGTTCGTATATTGCGTCTGCTCACTGGAGCCCGAGGAGGGTCAAAGTCAGATCGAAGCGCTGCTCACGCGTGACCCGCGGGTGACGCGGAGTCCCATAACGGCACAAGAGGTGTTCGGCCGCGCTGAGTTCATTACCATCGACGGCGATTTGCGCACGTTACCGCAGCAATTGCCGGATCCTGACCCGCGCTTGGGCGGCCTCGACGGCTTCTTCGCCGCACGGCTCGTCCGAAGCAGGGCCTGAAGTCCTGACTGGCATATTGGCCCTTTACCAACGCTTCGCTATCGTGTGCTCCGCGCGTACGGATTCGCACGCGACAGGAGACAAACGCTTGACGATGCGGGTTTCGGTGGCGGAGCGGGCCAGGCTCTCCGTGCTCATCGGACGCCGTGCATTTCACAGCGTTGTTGGAGGCATCAACGCACACCCTCTGTTGCGTTGGCGGTTTGCTTCGACCAAGACCGACCGGCTGTTGATCGCACCGCAGGACTTACGCACCGCGGACGCAACCCGTGCCAGTGAGATCTATGCCGGTCGCTTCGCTTTCGCCGGCAAGGTGGTGATCTGCGACCGCAGATCGCCCTTTGAGATGACGCCGCCATCGGATGAATGGGCGGTCACCTTGCTGAGCTTTGTATGGCTGCGACACTTGCGCGCCGCGGACTCCGCCATCACACGGTCCAATGCCCGTTCGTTGATCGACGAATGGATCAATGTGCAGGGCGGTTGGAATTCCACCGGTTGGCGCATCGATATCCTGTCACGCCGCATAATTTGCTGGCTTAGCCAGGCGCCGTTTGTGTTGCAGGATGCGGACGCTCGATTTTACCGTCGCTTCATCCGAAGCCTTTCGCGCCAGGTGCGCTATCTGCGGCGCAACGCCAACGACACGCGTGAAGGACTGCCGCGCCTGCAGGCGATCATCGCACTCAACTATGCCACTCTGTGCATGCAGGGGCAGTCCGGGTATCTGCGCGGTAACGTACGTCGCCTCATCGAAGAGTTACGCAGGCAGGTTGTGCCCGACGGCGGGCACGTGAGCCGCAATCCGGGAGCGCTGATCGAATTGCTGGCCGACCTGTTGCCGTTGCGTCAATTGTTTTCCGCGCGGCAATTGCAGCCTCCGCAAGCGTTGAACAATGCCATTGATCGCGTCATGCCGATGTTGCGCTTTTTCAGACATGGAGACGGGAATTTCGCCCAGTTCAACGGGGTGGGACCGACACCGGTCGACCTTCTCGCCACCGTTCTCGCTTATGATGACGCACGTGGAACGCCGGTGTCGAACGCGCCGCACTCCGGCTACCAACGCATCGACGCTGGCCAGACTGCGCTTCTGATGGACACGGGACCGCCTCCGCCGATGGAAATGAGCCAGGAAGCCCACGCCGGATGTTTATCGTTCGAAATGTCGTGGAAACAGCACAGGCTGGTTGTCAATTGCGGCCTGCCCGCCGTGAACAAGGAGAATTGGCGACAGGTCGCACGGGCGACGCCGGCCCATTCAACCGTCACCCTGAATGATCGATCCTCGTGCCGCTTCCTCGAATCCCTTTCGATCCGACAGCTGTTTGGCGGCACGCCCATCATTTCCGGCCCGCGCGACGTGCGAATTGAGCGGGAGTCCGGCGCCCCGACGTTGCGTGCGTCGCATGACGGATACGTCAGCGACTGCGGCGTCGTACACACCCGTGCCGTCAACCTCAGCGCCGACGGCCGCGCGCTCGACGGCGAAGATAGCTTTACCGGGCCCGACGGCCAGCCGCTTCCCGCTGACGCAACCGCCGAATTCGCCATCCGTTTCCATCTGCACCCCGCGATCAGGGCAAGCCGGCTGGCCGACGGCCGCGGCGTGATCCTTTTGCTTCATGACCGCGATCTATGGACTTTTGCAACCTTGGCCGACGCGGTCGAACTTGAAGAAAGCGTGTTCCTCGCGGGCTCCGACGGCCCGCGCCGCACGGTTCAAATCGTGATCTATGGACGTGTAGGGCAGCCATCGGCCGTGCGCTGGAGCTTCCGTCACACGCCGCCGGCCGCACCAGGCGCCCGCCCCGACCGGGCTCAGGAACCCGAATTGCCGCTCTGAGACGATGGCTGTGGATGCCCACTTCGGAGCCATGGTGGCGAATACACTTTCGCCCGCCTGATATGCTAGCTCGTGCGTCATGAGCAGCCATCCGCGCCGCATCACGAGGGCCCTGCTGTCGGTATCCGACAAAGCCGGGCTGATCGCATTTGCATCCGAACTTACACACTACGGCGTCGAACTGGTTTCGACGGGCGGCACTGCCAAGACCTTGGCTGACGCGGGTCTCAAGGTGGTCGATGTCGCCGAACTCACCGGCTCACCCGAAATGATGGACGGGCGAGTCAAGACGCTGCACCCGAAAGTGCACGGCGGATTGCTCGCCATCCGGGGCAACAAAGAGCATCTCGCTGCGATGGATCAGCACCACATCAAGCCGATCGATTTGCTGGTGGTGAATCTCTATCCATTCGAAGCCACGGTTGCGAAAGGTGCTTCGTTCGACGATTGCATCGAGAATATCGACATCGGCGGTCCGGCGATGATCCGCGCTGCAGCCAAAAACCATATGGACGTGACTGTGGTCGTCGAACCTGCCGACTACGAAAAGGTACTCGGCGAAATGGCGGGCCACAGCGGCATGGTTTCCCTGGAGCTGCGCCAAAGGCTGGCGGCAAAGGCGTATGGACGCACCGCTGCTTACGATGCCACGATCTCGAACTGGTTCGCCGCGACCCTGCACGTCGATGCGCCCGATTACCGCGCTTTCGGCGGAAAACTGGTCGAGGTCCTACGGTACGGCGAGAACCCACATCAGAGCGCCGCGTTTTACCGCTCGCCCGGAGAACGCTATGGTGTGGCGACCGCAAAGCAGTTGCAGGGAAAACAGCTTTCGTACAACAACATCAACGACACTGATGCGGCTTACGAATGCGTAGCGGAATTCGATCCGGCCCGGACCGCGGCCTGTGTCATCGTGAAGCATGCCAACCCTTGCGGTGTCGCCGAAGCAGACACTTTGCTCGACGCCTATCGCAAGGCGCTGGCTTGCGATACGACTTCTGCTTTCGGCGGCATTGTCGCACTTAATCGCAAGCTCGACGCGGAAGCCGCAAAAGCTATCACCGAGATTTTCACCGAGGTGATCATCGCGCCGGAGGCCAATGACGAAGCGATCAAAATTGTCGCGGCGAAGAAAAATCTGCGTTTGCTCGTCGCCGGCGGGTTGCCCGATGCACGCGCCAAAGGTCTGACCGTCAGGTCTGTGGCCGGCGGACTGCTAGTGCAATCGCGTGACAACGCGGTGGTCGAGGAGATGCAGCTGCGAACCGTCACAAAACGCGCGCCGAGTGAAGCCGAGCTTGCGGATCTACGCTTCGCATTCCGCGTCGCCAAGCATGTCAAATCGAACACGATTGTCTATGCGAAGGGCCGTGCAACTGTCGGCATCGGTGCGGGACAAATGAGCCGCGTCGATGCAGCCCGAATTGCCGCCAGGAAGGCGGAGGACGCGGCGAAAGAGCTCAAGCTTCCCGCACCCCTGACCAAAGGCTCGGTGGTCGCATCCGATGCGTTCTTTCCCTTCCTCGACGGTCTTTTGGTGGCGATCGAAGCGGGCGCGACGGCGGTAATCCAGCCCGGCGGCTCAGTGCGCGATGACGAAGTCATCGCGGCGGCCGACGCCCACAACATCGCGATGGTTTTTACCGGCACGCGGCATTTCAGGCACTAGGCTTGGCCACGCGGCGCCTAGTCTTTCGCGAGATCTCCCAGCAAGCTCGCCGCGACTGACAGCTTGGACAAGGTCATGCCCGAACCGGCGATTTCGTGGATCGCCGAGCGGATACGCTCGACTTCGGCCTGCCTCGGCCGGACCCATTCTTCCACGGCGCCGGCACCGGCATGACCGTTGCCGACCATCGCGGCGGTAAGCCGGCGTTCGGCATCGCCGATTGAATCGAGCGCGCGGTCGAGCGCCAGTCGATCGAAATAGTCGGACACGACGATATTTGGGACCGCGTTTGTAACGCGGTCGAGCTGGAAGAATGCCTCGGTCGCGAAATAGGTCGCGGCCACTTCGGCCACCGGCTTGCCGGCGCGATCTGCCACCAGCGCAATATCGGGCGCGGCCTTGAGTACAGAGAGACTGCCCATTCGGTACGCCAGCGCGTCCGGCACGCCGGCTTTGACAAGCTCCGTCACACGCGCATCCCGCGCACCGGCCGCCGATTTCGACAAGGCGCCATCGAGCGCGCCGGCCACCTGTGCGATGCCCTCGCGGTAGTGTCCAATTATTTTCTCGAGACCCTGCGTGAGATCTACATTGCGCAGGAACCAGACCAGCCGGTCGAGCAGGAGATCCTGCACAGCTCCGTAAAGATCGAGTTGAACCTTGCCGGATATCTTGTTGTCGAGTGCATCGATCTGGCTGTTGAGTTCGATCAGTTCGTAGCTGTTGCGAACCGCGGCAAAGGCAGCGGAAATTGCCGGCGAAGCTGCCCCGGTCTGATCGGCAATGCGCACGATCAGCGTGGCGCCGCCTCGATTGATCATCGAGTTCGTCAGCTGAGTCGCGATGATCTCACGCCGCAGCCGGTGCGCGTGTAGAGCATCCGAATAGCGCTTTGACATTTCTTTCGGGAAATAGCGCTCGAGCTCACGGCCGAGATAGGGATCGTCCGGGACCGGACTGTCGAGCAGCTCGCTGTAAAGCGAAAGCTTCGCATAGGCGAGCAAAACCGCCAGTTCAGGGCGCGTCAGGCCTGCATTGCGTTTGCGCCGTTCGGCGATCGCCACTTCGTCAGGCAGAAATTCCACACCGCGGTCGAGCTCACCGCGCACTTCGAGCGTCTGCATAAGGCGCTGCTGGAACCCGAGGTCTTCCAGTCCGCGGCGCTGCGCTAAAGAGATAGCGAGCGTCTGCTGGTAGTTGTTGCGCAGGACGAGATGCGCCACCTCGTCAGTCATCTGGGCAAGCAGCGCGTTGCGTGCCTCCATCGTAAGCTTGCCGGCGCGAACGGGCCCGCTGAGCGCGATCTTGATATTGACCTCGACGTCGGAGGTGTTGACCCCCGCGGAATTGTCGATCGCATCGGTATTGAGCCGAACGCCGCGCTGGGCCGCCTCGATACGGCCGCGCTGGGTCATTCCGAGATTCGCGCCCTCGCCAATGACCTTACATTTGAGATCGCCGCCGGTTACACGAATGGCGTCGTTGGCACGATCGCCGGCGGCATCGTCGCTTTCGTTCGATGCGCGCACATAAGTGCCGATGCCGCCGAAGAACAGACGATCGATGGGAGCCTTCAGGATGGCTTTCATCAACTCCTGCGGCGTGATGGACTCGGCGACACCGAAGAGCCTGCGTGCTTCTTCGCTGAGCCGGATTTGTTTCGATGTGCGCGGGTAGACGCCGCCCCCTTTGGAGATCAGGCCCTTGTCGTAGTCTTGCCAGCTTGATCGCGGCAGACCGAATAGCCGTTTGCGCTCGGCAAAGCTTGTGCGCGGGTCAGGTTCCGGGTCGATGAAGATATCGCGATGATCGAAAGCAGCGAGTAATTTGATCGTATCTTCGCGCAACATTCCATTGCCGAAAACGTCGCCCGACATGTCGCCGACACCGACCACATTGAACGGCGTCTTGCCGATGTCGACATCCATCTCGCGGAAATGCCGCTTCACGGCTTCCCAAGCGCCACGGGCCGTAATGCCCATGGCCTTGTGGTCGTAGCCGGCGGAACCGCCCGAGGCGAATGCATCGCCAAGCCAGTAGTCGTGCTCGATCGAGATCGTATTGGCGAGATCGGAGAAAGTCGCAGTGCCTTTGTCGGCCGCGACCACGAGATAGGGATCGTCCCCTTCGTGTCGCACCACGTTCGCGGGAGGAATGAGCTTGCCGTCCGCGATATTGTCGGTGATATCGAGCAGCGCCGAAATGAAAATTCTGTAGGTGGCGACGCCTTCCGCCTGCACGACATCGCGTGATGCTCCTTTCGGCATCAGCTTGGGCACGAAGCCGCCCTTGGCGCCGACCGGCACGATGACCGCGTTCTTGACCTGTTGCGCCTTCACCAGCCCGAGAATTTCCGTGCGGAAGTCCTGCGGCCGGTCGGACCAGCGAATGCCGCCCCGCGCGACTTTGCCGAAACGCATGTGCACGCCTTCCACCCGCGGCGAATAAACGACGATTTCATAGAGCGGGCGCGGAAGTGGCAGGTCAGTGAGCTTGCGGCTCTCGAATTTGACCGAGATCACCTGCTTGAGTTGGCCGTCGCTTTCCGTCTGGAAAAAGTTCGTGCGGATCGCCGACTGCACCGCATTGACGAAATGACGCAGGATACGATCTTCGTCCAGGCTTTCGACTTTCTGCAGTTCCTCTTCGATGCGCGCAGCAATTGCGCTCTGCTTCGCACGACGTTTAGCGTCGGCGCGCGGGTCGAAACGGACGTGAAACATCTCAACGATATCGGTGGCAATGCCGGCATGTTTTACCAGCGTGGTCCACATGTAATCCTGCGAATAGGGCACGCGAACCTGGCGCAGGAAACGCGACATCGTCCTGATCAGCGCAACATCACGCCACGCCAAGCCGCCTTGCAGCGTGAGTGCGTTGTAACCGTCATTCTCGGCGATACCTCGCA
>JANWKN010000079.1 GCA_025451355.1 Pseudolabrys sp.
CTCGACCGATTCCAGAATATCGAGTGCCTGCCGCGGCAGCTTCAATTTGAGAGCGCGATGGCTCTTGGTGCGCTCCCCGCTGATTGTCATGCAGCCGGTTGCAAAATCAATCTCGCTCCAGCGCAGCCCACCGACCTCTTCACGCCTGCAACCGCTGAAAATTAGAAGCCGGACGATGCGTCCGAAATCATCGTCGCCGCAGGCATTCCAGATCGCTGCCAACTCCGAATCTTCGAGCACGCGTTCGCGCGACTTGTCGCCTTCGGTAGGATTGTTGGTGCCGATGACTGGATTTTTTTCACAGAGGCCTTCGCACATGGCCCATGAATACATCGCCGACAGATTGCCTTGCGCGCGGCGAGCCGCGGTGCGCCCATGGTCCCTTACGATTTCCTTCAGCCGGGCGGCAACCTCTTCCCGTTTCAGTTCGTTGATCGGCCGGCCGGCGATGGGTGCCCAATGCGGTCCCAGCAGATGCAGCTTTGTTTGGGCATAGGTCCGCGGGCGGCGCCGCCCTTCGTTGACCTTTTGCTCCTTGTCTTCGAGATACAGTTTCGCAACGGAAGCAACGGTCAGCTTCTTGGCCTGCGCCGCTGTCTTGGCTTGATTGCGTTGTGCGACCGGATCGGTGCCAAGTTCGGCTTGCGCAAAACGCTGGCGAGCAATCTTGCGAGCGGCATCGAGCGTGACCTTGCGGGTATCGCCAAGGCTTTCCTTCCGCTGTTGCTGGCCTACGCGGTACTGAATAATCCAAGACCTGCGCTTGTCGGCGCCGGCACCGCGCAGGCGGACACCAAAGCCGGGCAAGTCGCTGTCCCACTCGATGTGATCGATCTTGCCGGCCGGCATCGTCAGCGCGGTCACGGCATCGGTTGTCAGTTTCACGGTTAGCTCCTGTTCTCTGCTGCCCTGTTCTCACGTGCTGATCTGGGCATCGCATGGGCGATGGCCTGGTGCGTTTCCTGCTATCCTTTGCCGAGACGCTCACGTGCTGCAAGCGACTTGTCGGCTATTTTTGCTGCTCTTGCGTCACATGCGTCAGGTGCGGGCAACAGCAAGCATGATTGTCGATCACATGCTTCACATCCCCGCTGCACGCGGTGTTGGAGACAAAAACTTTCAGTCACTGCTCCGGCTGGTGGGCGAAGGGCATGTGCATGTGAAAGTGTCCGCGGCCTACCGTTTGTCGGATCGATTTCCCGACTACCCGGACGCGAGACCGTTTCACGAGGCACTGTTGCGCGCGAACCCGCAGCGGCTTCTGTGGGGGACTGATTGGCCGCATCCGTCAATTCCGGGCGAAGTCATGCCGGACGATGGCCACCTGTTCGACTTGTTCTGGCAATGGACGCCGAACGAACAGGCGCGGCGTTGCATTCTCGCCGAAACCCCGGCGCGCCTGTTCGGGAACTAGGTGTCACACTCGGGCCGCTTTTTTTAGGCTCTATAACTAGATGCGCCTGGCAAGGGTGCTAAAATACCTCCAGGCTTTCCCCGAAAAATCGGTACCATTTTGCCAGCTGTGGATGACTTGGATGGGAGCTTGGTCGCTCGGTAGCAACGAGCCGTCGTCGAGTTTAGTGGGGGAGTAGCGTATGAGTACACCGATCCGGCAGGTCGAAGTCAGTCCGGAAGATCCGAAATTTTATGCGCCACCGCGGTGGCGCCGCGGCGAGGTCGAGGCGCCATCGATTCAGCCTTCCCTGAGGTCGGTCGAATTTTTAGGTCCGCAAGCCTATGCCGACTGGACGTCTCATCATGGCGATGAAGGCTTGGCAGATGAACGTGGGTCCGCAGTGAACAATCCCGTGGCTGATGCTTTGCCAAAACCTCGCAGGCGTCGCTCAGCGAGGCAGGGGAACGGCGGCGTGCGCGCAACGGCGCTTGCTATTGCAGCCGGCGTTGTCCTCTGGACGGCAGTCTGCATTGTATTGGCGCTCGGCCGCCTCGACGTGATCAATTTCGAACAACTGCGAAACGGATTGCCTTCCGTAAAAGATACGGAGAATTCAGTCATTGTCCCGCCACAGCCGACGGACGTCGTGCTCGCCGAGACCCCGAGAGAGGTGGTGGCGCCGACGCTTGCCGTTGCCGACGCGATTGGAGAGTCCAATGCAGCGTTACCCCTTGCAATCAGGGTGACCAACGTTGCGCCCGGTACGACGATTATGCTTGGCGGTCTTGCTGCCGGCACGACGTTGAGCTCCGGCGCCGTTGCAGGGGAAGGTCAGTGGCGAATAGCGCTCGACGATCTGCCGAGCGTCACCGATGGTTTGCAAAACACGCTCGTAATGCCGCCGTCCGACTTTGTCGGTCTGATGACGGTTGTCGCTGAATTGCGCGGCAGCGCTGACCAGGCGATTGTGAGTGCTCCGGTGCGATTGACCTGGCGACAGAGTGGAATTGATTTCAGGGAAGTTGTGAAACCCACCCCGTCGGCACTCCCTGTGCCCACTGACGACAGCGCGGCACCAAAAGAGGCTATGCTTTCATGGCGGGACGAACCAGCAGCAAGCGAGCCGGCACTGCGGCCGAAAGTTCGTAAACATAGGTCCAGGGCATCCAAAACGCACATTGCCAAGAACCAGAACGTCGAGAAGATGCGCCTGCACCGCGCGGCGTCAGCGGCTCGGGACCCCCAGGCAACCGTAACGCCTTGGCGGGAGGTCAATTCGCCCTACGCTTACGATATCTCGGCGGATCGCCGTGCGGGACGAAGGTCATCGTGGAACGACGACGTTCAAAGCATCATCGATCGCAGCTGGCAACGATGCACGTTCAACTGTGACAGAGATATTTTGCGCTAAGAAAATCAGGCGGCCTTTGTCCACAATTGCCTTGAGGCCCGCCGTGCGCCTTCTGTCAGCGACTGAAGTTTAAGCCATACTATCTTCGTGTCGACTTGTACGCGTCCGGCAAAAGTGCCGAAGCCGCAATCGACGCCAGCGATAACGTTGTCGCGTCCGGCCGCAGAGGCGAAGTTCAGGATGCGGTCGGCAACCACCTCGGGATGCTCGACGATATTGGACGTGGAATCGATCACGCCCGGGATGATCTTCTTGCCGGTCGGTAATTTCACGTCGCGCCAGATTTTCCATTCATGTTCGTGCCGCGCATTGGCAGCGGGGAACGAAACTGCGTGCGGTCGCCCGGAAAGAACGATGTCGATAATATCCTTAAGCTCAACGTCGGTGTGATGTGGCGCCATCGTCGAACCCCAACAGACGTGCATGCGCATCCGTTCTGCGGGAAGGTCGCGGACTGCGTGATTGAGTGCGGCAATGTTGGTGGCGATAATCTTGCGATAATCGGTGAGCGGGAGGTCGAGGTAGACCATATGCCGCAACATCGCGAGATCAGGACAATCGAGCTGTAGGGTAAAGCCTGCATCGACGATCGCCTTGTATTCGCGCTGCATGACATCGGCCAACCTGAAAATATATTCCTCGTCGTCCTTGTAGTAGCTGTTCTTGAGATAGCGGGCGATCTGGCCGGGTGAGGGCGAAGTCATGAAAATTCCCTCGACCGGAGCACCCCGTAGCGCCTGCCTGGCTAGGTCGATATCGGCTTGCGCCGCGGGCCAATCTTTCCAGTCGACCGACCCATTGCAGGCCGGTCGATGTTGAAATGGTGACGCGAATTGCTTGAGGAGTTGCGCCAGCTCCGGAAACTCTTCATCTCCCGTTCCCATCGGTGGCGCACTTAGGCCGTCATAGCCCGTAAGGCGCCGCGTCACATGGACGGTGTAGTCAGTGCGTCCCTGTTCGCCGTCATTGATGATATCGAGGCCGCATTCCACTTGCTTTGCCACGACCTGGGCGACCGCCTCGCGCACCGCCGCCTGCAGTTCGTTGCGGCGCGCACAGGGATGCTTTTCCTCGGCGAGCAGAAGCTTCACAACTTCCGGCGTGCGCGGCAGACTGCCGGTGTGAGTAGTAAGTATGCGATTCACGTCAGAACCCGCGCATCACCTCGATGACATGTTCAACATTCGGCGGTGTGGAAAAGCAGTGCCCGACCAGTTTTCGCCATTCGTGAAAGTCGGGCGACTCGCGAAAATCCTTAGTGTGGTTCTCAAGTGTCTCCCATTGCACGAACAGCCGGTAGCGCTGCGGCATCTCGTGCGATCGTTGTAACGTCATGAATTTGCAACCTTTCGCGCGCTTGAAAATCGCTGCGGCCTGTTTTACGCCAGCTTCAAACTCGGCCTCCATGCCGGGTTTCACATCGATTTGTGCAATCTCAAGGATCATGTGGGACGCTTTCGGTTGTTTTGTCCGCGGCATTATGGGTGATCGGTTGCCCGCTGCAAGCGGTGCCTCAGAACGCCCGCAAGCGACGCAGCGCCCAATAGCACGTTAGACCGGCGGCGAGCGCGACCAAAGCCGCCATCCAGGTGCCGCCGTCAGTGTCCTGGAATGGCATGTCCTTGGTGTTCATGCCGAAGAAGCCCGTGACCAGCGTCGGAGGCAGAAGACACGCGGTCAGAATCGAGAGCGTGAATAGCCTGCGGTTCGTGACGGTGGTCATTTTAGCGTCGAGCTCATCGAGCAGCAGCCGCGCGCGCTCGTGCAATGAGCCGACCTCATGATCGATGGCGTCGAGCTTTTGCGCAAGGCCGCGGATGGCGCCGGCGGCTTGCGTATCGTGGGCAGCGAGGCGCGGTTCAAGGCGGTGAAACATACCCCGGAGTTGCGCCAGTTGCCGGGGGACGCGCACCGCCTGCAAGCGCACGCGGCCGATTCGTTGGCGTTCGTCATCGGGCTCCTGGTGCAAGACGTGATCTTCGGCGCGGTCGAGTTCGTCTCCGAGCGTTTCCGCCATACGCGCAATGGCGTCGGCAAACTGGTCGATCACTGAGTCGAGAAACGAAATTGCGGTCGGAAAGCGCTTCCCACTTTCGATTGCTCGCCGATTGCTCTCGATCGAATGCGCCGGACGTTGCCGCGCCGTTATCAGCATGCGTTCCGTCATAACGAAGCGTAGCCGCACGAGATTCTCACCTAGTTGCGCAAATTCCTGGTGCAGATCGGGTACCACTCCGATGATCTCCTCTGAACTAGGGTCACATCGTAACCAGAGCGTGGCAACGACGCTGCTCTGAGCGAGCCTAGGCCCGCGCGTATTTTCCGCGCCCGAAGAACCGGTCCTTTTGGTCGTCGGTGGCCTTGTCGCGAACGGATTTGAGCGTACCGACTTGAGACAGCGCGCGCTTGACGGCATCACGTCCGGCGATCTTATCCGCCCAAGCCTTGATCATCGGATATTTTCCTGGATCGATTGCCAGCAACTCGAAATTGCGCAGCCACGGCCAGGCCGCGATGTCCGCAATCGTGTAATCATTGCCAGCAACGTATGGCCGCCCCGAAAGACGATGCTCATAGAGATCAAACAATTTGACAACCTGCGTGCGGTAACGGCTTGCGCTGTAGTCATGGCCGGGCCCGGCGAATTTGCTGAAGTGGACGTACTGACCGCCCATAGGACCGACATTGGCAACCTGCAGGATTACCCACTGCAGCGTGTCGTAACGTGAAACCGGATCATGCGGGATGAACTTGCTGGTCTTCTCGGCGAGATAAATGAGGATCGCGCCGGATTCGATCACGGTGTAGGGCGTTCCTCCGGGGCCGTCGCTGTCGACGATTGCCGGCACCTTCAGCAGCGGATTAATTTTGGCGAACTCGGACGTGAACTGCTCGCCTGCCCACACGTCCACCGGCTTGATGTTGTAGGGCAGCCCGCATTCCTCGAGCATGATAAAGATCTTCTGCACATTCGGGCTGGTTAGCGCGTAAAAATCGATCATGAGAATTGTCTCGCCTAATGGGACCGCGAACTGCGGCCGCTCTCTATAGACGAGGAGGGGCCTTTCGGACCAGTGCTTTCGCAGCGTCGCGTAGACAAGCGGGGCAAAGGCAATCCTCGACGGGACTTACGGTCATCGGAAGCCGGAAAGGCTCCGCCGCGCACCAGCAGTCGGCGCCGAGCCCGCAGTCGAATGTCGTGCCGCAGCGGGCGCAGGAGAGGGGGCGGCGGGGGTCTGCCGTAGTGGAGTTCATCTGTCGAGCCTGCGCGCGGGCAGCATCAAAGACAAGATTGTCATACAGCGGAAGCAGAATCATGCCTATGGCAGGGCATGACGCTTCCTTTGATCATTGATTTTGTCGGAGTCGCAGGCGCGCTGCTCACCACTTTGTGCTGGTTGCCGCAGATGCTCAGGACTGTTCGCGAGAAATACACTCGTGCGCTGTCGCTGCCGGCGACCAGCGCGTTCACGGTCGGTATCCTGCTCTGGTTGATCTATGGGATCGCGATTGGCGATTGGCCGCTAATCGGTTCCAACGCTGCAACGCTCGGGTTGATGGCGCCGATCCTGGCGATGAAGTTGCGATACGGCTGATATCGCCATCAGTGACTTAGGTTGACGCGATTCTCGCTATTGAGAACACTCAGCCGGCAATCAGGCCAATATTTCGACAGGAGCGTCTCATGAATCGGGTTGTGACGTTTGTCATCGCCGTGTTGCTTGCGACTGCCGCAGGGGCGGCCGAATACATGGAGAAGACGTCATTTCAATTATCGCGGGCGTTTTCACCGGGCGTCATCACATCGGGTGGAACTATTGTTTGGGTCGCCGGCCAGACCGCGACGCAGGATAGTCAGGGCAATAACATTGCGAACAATTTCGAAGCGCAGGTCAAACAGGTGTTCGCTCAGGTTGACGGCGTTTTGAAGCGTGCGGGCGGCAGCTTGGACAATGTCGTGACCATGACGGTCTTCATCAAGGAATCCCGTTACGGAGACCGGTTCGTCGAAATGCGTAAAGATCTCTTCAAGAATGGAAACTACCCGGGAAGCGCATTAATCACCGTGACCAATTTTGCGCGACCGGGAATCGAAATTGAAGTGCAGGCTGTGGGGGTGATCGGTGACTCTTGTTCGGCCGACAATCCATGCTCGGCCGAAGCCAAGGCCAAGAAAGCACAAAGCAAATAGTTGGCGGCGGTGCGGATTTCAAAGCACTCAGAGCAACGGGAAAAAGCTTGCCTCGAGCGTCGCGTGCTCGACCTAGCGCACTATGCGCGCGGGGGTCGTCGCCGCTCGTGGAACCATGCGCGGTACTGCGTCATCTTTGCGCGCTGTGTCGATGGTGCATGCCGCCTGCACGTCGACGCCTCTTCGCTGTTTTCCTGTGCACCCCATCGCAACTCGACGCAGTCGTTCACATTGTATGCCATCTCAAGGGCGGGCATCCGGGTAACGACGTCTTTCAGTGCGAGCGTCCATTGCGAGCCATCAGTTCTTGTGTAGGAAAACTTGCGTGTCGCCAGTTCCGAGCCGAGTACGCTTTCAAGTTCCATTTTTACATCCGCCGCACTCTTGTCCCTCGGCATGGCAAACCGCTCAGGTCTCCGTGCTACGCGGTCCGGAAATCCGCGGACCACATCGATAGCTATCAGCAGACGCAAATCGCGCGCCGGTGTCGCGAAATCTTCCCACGCTCCGGTCGTCTCGAAAATTGTCGCGCCGTCCGGCATCTCTGCCTCGCCGC
This sequence comes from Pseudolabrys sp., assembly GCA_025451355.1. Classification (GTDB taxonomy): domain Bacteria; phylum Pseudomonadota; class Alphaproteobacteria; order Rhizobiales; family Xanthobacteraceae; genus Pseudolabrys. The sequence continues at coordinate 7,556 of JANWKN010000079.1, forward strand.
GCCCGCTGTTCTGAAATTTTCGTCCGTTCTCAACCGAGGTCACGCGCGCCTTCACTTGTTCTTCGAGTGCCGTAATGGCCTCCTTCATCGCGCGCAACGGATCGAGTGGCGACGGCGACATCACGTCATCCATTCGGTCGTAAAAGGCTTCAATGCCGAGCCGGGTCTGATCGAGCGAAAAGTCGCCGTACTGAGGATTTTTTGTGATTTCGGCGTTGCTCAACCGTCGTAAAGCGCCGTTCTCGAGCGCGATCGGCCGAAAACGCTTGAACCCTGGGCTCCCGAGCGCAGGATCCTGCGCAAACAGGAAGTTGCCGCGCCAAAAACGCTTTCGCGCGACGGTCCCATCGGGTTGTCCGTCGACGGCGAGGAAAACGCCCGCGCTGTCGCCCGTCTGCGGCACGCGTCGCACCAACATCAGAATGTGCCCGTACGGATCGGCATACACTGTTCCCGGGCGAAGCGTTTCCTGCTTTAGTGGCACTGGATAATAATCGGTATTGTCGTCGCCCGCCGGCGTTCGTCCGGTTCCGGAATGAACGCCATCAGCAACGGTCCGCATATAGTCGCCGAACGTCGCCGCAAGTCCCGGCCGCTTCGCAGCCTCGGCAGCCTGGATACTCGCCCAGCCGAAGCACTTCGGCGGTTTTCCGGCTCCGCCGCGCGAGCACTTCGAGTAGCCGAACGGCAAACCCATCTTGAACGCGAAATAGGCGCGCAAAAAATAAGGGAGATCTGCGCAGTCGGGACGAAGGACGATCTTCATCTCGTCCTCGCCGAGGCCCAGATGATTGAACAGAATATTTCGCGATCTATCGCGTAGCACCTCGTGCAGAGCGGGCCACGACGGCGCGGCGTCGAGCGGCGCATCGAAAAGCTTTTCGACCCATGCAGAAAACAGGTTTTCAGTCGCGCGATTCCATGTATTGCGCAGTGGCCAAACGCTGCCTGCAGTCGCGCCCGGTCGTGGCGGTTCGTCGGCGCGTACGACGATCTCGCGCGTGATCGCGCCACACTCGCCGGCCGCACGACCGGCCGAAAGCGTCGCGTGCCAGGTCCCCGCCGTGGGAGACGTCGTTTCTGCAAACCAGAAATACGGTGGCCCGCCATAGCGTTGACGCGATTTCGCCGCAACGCTTCCATCGGGCGCGATGAGCGAAAGCTCGCCCTCGATCGGATGTTCGGCGGCAAAAACGACGCGTAAAGGCGCGCCTTTCCATGGCGTGATGGGCGAAGATAGTACCGCCAGGTCTGCCGAGTCTTCGCAGGCACCTTTGGCCTGCGCTGGCGCGGCCGAGATGGTAAACAACGCGCCTGCGATCAGCAACGGCGCGGTCACGGCAGCGGCAAGGCGTGTGGTCAACAATTGAGCCCCCTTCTTTGGGAACAACTCGCGAGCTTGAGGGAGGATACTCGATCGACGCAGATGGGCAACCTGCAGTCGTCGGGCCTGCGTTCAACATTCATTGCTATTGTGCGCCACCGATATAGCCACCGATCTTCCATCCGCTTGCATCCTTGACGTAGCAGATCTGGTCATTGCCGATTGGCGCGACAGAGTCCACCAACACATAACCAGTCTTGCCGGCCGGCGTGACGACGCGCAGGAAGGTAGGAATATTGGGCCCGTCTTCCGGCATGGCCCGCACAAAGGCTGCAGCGAGTTTCTCGATCACCGGGGCGTTGGGTTGCGGCATCGTGCGCACCTCGACACCGTCGGCGACTGGATAGGCCCAGTCGCCTGGATCGGTTTGCGTTGCTTGCATCAGGTCATTGAACGCCTTGCCATCAAAGGTTGGATCGGCCGGAGCACAGAGTGTGCCTTTGTGCTCGGGCAAAGGTGAGCCGGTCGGATCCTCTGCAAAACTTGCAAGCATGTCCCAACCGGCACCATCCTTGCTATTGAGGCCGAGGGCTGCCGCGAGGTTGTCGACACCGGATTTGCGCTTGTCGGCGCGATCACCTTTTTCGCCCAGCCAGAAGAAGCCCTGGCCAATCACGAGTTTGGTCAGCGCCTCACGATCCTTGCGTTGAGCAGCTTCGTTTATCTGTTTGCGAAAGGCTTCGAATGTCGCTTCGCTTATCGCTTTTGGCGGCGAGATCGCGACGGGTTTGTACGGGCCCGGCTTGTTGGAGGTGGTGGCTGCTGCACACGTGGCTGGTTTTGACCAAGCGCGGAAGACGCAATAAGCAAAGTTGCGAGAACTGAAATGAGACCAATGCTGCGCATAACATCGCTCCTGTTCGGTGCGCGCGCGAGCCCCCGCCTACGCGCAAGTCTTGAAAAAATCTGCGGTCCCGAGGAGCTAGCCGTCGGGACCGCGAGGAGGGGAACCCAAACAGAAGCAGGGTAGTGTTATAGCAAGGCTGTGACGATCTAGTGACGCGGAAAACTTCAGTTCCTTGGGCCGGTTATAACCAAAGGCCTCCGCCCGATATCGCAGTTGTCGCTACCTTCGATGCTGGTGGCGATTTTGCCGCTAAGCTCGATCAAGCCATTTTGAGAAGTAGGCAGGTCAAGCCCGATGATTGAGGCCAAACCAATGATTGAAGGCAGCGCCAACGTTTCAACTAGCGACACTAAAAGCCTTAATGGGAAGCCAACCATAATCGATCGCAGATACAGGAAGTGGTGAGGATTGGGTAGTGTGATAGAGTTCGGGAGTGATTTTCTCGATGGATGCATCACATGGCCAAAAAGCGGAAGGCGAAAAAATCTAAAATCAGACGCAAGCGAACGGCGAAGAAAAGCAAGCCGAAAAAGAGGTCAACCCGTAAGGTCGATGTTCTTACGCCTACTGTTTCAGACGAAGCACTAGAACGAAGTGCAATTCTCCCAGCCACAGCGGGATGCACGGCGAGGCTTTGTCTTTGAAGTTAGGGGCAGGGGCTACATTAAAATCGGGGCCGCACTCCGTGGAGGAAGCACGACCCCGATCTCACCCCGTCCCAAGTGTGAGGTCGAGGTCAACATTATTTCTAAACTGATTTGCGGTCGTTCGGTGGTAATGCGTTTGCCACTTTAATAATTTTTTGAATTGTTGCGGCTAGACCACAAACGGGAAAATAAAAAATCAGGGCCTAGCTCTCGATCGAGAGAGAGCTAGGCCCCGATCTCCCTGTTACGCGCTACTGTCCTCCTAGGGAGGTTGCACTGCCCCGAGGGAGGCTGCGCCTGACATTTTTATTATGAACGGAAGCCTCTTGGTAGACGTCAAGCGGTTCGTATTACGAATTCTTGCGGGTTGTTGCGATGAGGCCACATGGCCTTTGGGCCCGTCATTCCTATTAATGGAACGTTCACCCAATGAACTTAGTTCTTTAAGTTATGCCCCATAAATTCCCACCGACATACGTGCTAACAACTCGACCTTGCACTCTTCATGCAGGGCGCCACCGCTGGGCAATTATTGGGAACGGGATGCCGATCCAAACGTCGGCTAATTCGTTTGAGACGCCGAAAAAGGCTCGTGCCGATGGTCTTCGTGAAATGGAAAAGCTTATCAAAACATCAAGGACCAGCTGGGTGCGCCCTAATTTGAAAGCCTAGGCGCTCCCTAATCTCGCCAGTACTTCGTACATCGGTTACGATGCTACTTCGGTCGTTATCTCCAAAGTCCATTGAACCTCCGCTGAGATATCCGCGTATAGCGCACGGTCATTTCAATCGATCGATGCCCGAGCCATTCTTGAATTGTGCGGAGATCAACGCCACGATCAGCCAAAGCGTAACCGCAAGAATGCCTAAGGCAGTGCGGGTGTAGGTTCGTAAAGCCCGCTGCTTCAGCGGTTCGGTTCAAGGTAGTTAACTGCGAACCTCGTTAGCCGTCCTTGACGTTCCGATAAGAACAGCCAAGGCAAGCTGTCCTTTCGTAGCCCGAGATAACGCCGGATCGCTCGTAGCTCATCGCCTTCGATAGGGTGCATTCCCGAGTTTGAGCCCTTCAACCTTCGCACCCATAGCGTCGCACGATCAAAGCTTAGGTCATCAATCCGCAGCTCCACCGCTTCACTGCAGCGCAAACCGTGCCGGTACATCATTAGAAAGAGCAAATGATCCCTTGCACCTTGCCTGCCAGCCTTGGCAGCTTCCAGAAAGGTCTTGATCTCAGTCGGATCGAGGAAGTCCTTCCGTCGATGCGGATCAGTAACGCCACTCTTCACATTATCCGTAACGGCAAGCTCGCTCATTGGCCTGCCTTCCTCAGCTTTCTCTCGGGTTTCAATAATCCCAGTACTGTTCAGTGGCGAAGGCGATGATCTCAGGATGATCGTCAGTGTATTTATTGGCAGCGATGGTGATCTCACGGCTTTCAACATGCGCTAGCTTGATCCCTTGCGCATACAGCTGCCTCTTAATCGTTTGCCTTGCGTGATATCGGGCAAGGGTCATAACAGCTCCGTTCATGGTATTCCTCCAATTGAAAGGGGTTCGGTACTGCTGAACCCACTCGACTGCGCCGTTGTCGAGCTCAGCAAGAATGCGAGCTGTTACGTCACTGCATAGATCACGTCTGTGATAGGCTTGCTTAGCCTTAGCCTTTGGGTTACCCGCCTGTCGGCGAGGGTCAGAGCTTCACGACGACTTGTCTCGCCGTGAGGCTTGCTTTTATTTCGGCGCTAGTGTCCGAGATCAGTCAATTACAATCAGCGCAAGTTAGAATCTTTCTCGCTTGCACGAACGCAATCATTGTTCGCAGCGAACATTACGAATTCGTGGCGATGTGGCGCCGGGGGCCAAAACTTTGCTCGCTGGATCAATGCAGTGTACCCTCGCAAACTATGTAAAATTTTCACTCTTGCTTTTTGCAGAGAGGCCGTCAGAAGCGTTGGGAGCGTTCGATGAAATCGATATGGGGATTGCACTTGTATTGGGGCTTCTGAACCAAACGACAAATTCAATGGCGGATTACGCAATTATGGGACCGGGGTCCGTAACTTGCGGCAAGTTTGCAGCGGACTACCGGCAGAACCCCGATCAAGTCGATAATTTATTTTTTACATGGGCACAGGGATTTATGAGCGGCTTTAATATCACGGAGGCAACGGGAACCTATCGAGATATGACGGCAGTACCTATTGATGCCCAAAAAAAGTTTATCCTGAATTATTGTGATCAACATCCCGTCACTTGAATACGAAAAAGCTGTTATGGAGCTTTATCACTATAAGGTCCCATTGAAAAAGACGCCGCCTGCCTCCTCACGCTAATTGGCGCATGTTTGGCAAGTCCGCTATAGCGGACTTGTAGCTTTAAAATTTCTGTCAGAATTGGGCCCGCACCGTAAAAAATCCGATATTGCTTGCATATATCCTCCCAAACGAGGTGTTCAATGACGGTGCAATTTATCTCTCCCTATCTGCGGCCGATCCTGCTGCTGATTGGTTCCAACTTATTCATGACGCTCGCTTGGTACGGACATCTACGCTTCAAAGAGACACCGCTGATTGGGGTGATCTTTGTCGCATGGCTCATTGCCTTTATCGAATATTGCTTGGCGGTTCCGGCTAATCGATACGGCAGCGCTATCTACACAGCAGCGCAACTCAAGACAATGCAAGAGGTAATAACGCTTTTAGTATTTGCGGTTTTCTCGGTCCTGTATCTGAACCAGCCGATAACGTGGAATTACGCTATTGGTTTTGCGTTGATCGGTGTAGGCGCCTTTTTCGTGTTTCGTGGTCCGTTTTAATCCGCTGCACAGGCAAATCGGCGGGCTTGTCGCCACGTAGAATGAGCGGGCTTACAGTGGCGCAAGAGCGTTGCGCAATGGAATATCCGAAATCTTCATCAGACCGTTGAACGGCTCGTTCAGTTCTAAAATCAAATAGATTGCACAAGATGCCGATAAGCCAAAGACGCACAGAAAAGCCAAAGCTGTGGCATTTAGATCCGAAAATAAACTGAAGCTCAAAAATATGATGAAAAGCCAAAACACAAGAATGGCAAGAAAAGGTATTGGTATTTGATTGTCTGTCTCCACAAACAGCAAGAGGCGAGTTTGGGCCAAATCATTGGCGACCTGTACCGCCCGAGCTTGGAGCGAGCGCTGGATTTCATTTTGCGGCGATA
>JANWKN010000080.1 GCA_025451355.1 Pseudolabrys sp.
CGACCTGCGTGGACGGAAAATCGGCGTGAAGACGATTATGACGACCGCCGTGTTATGGATGCGCGGCATTCTCCAGCATGAGTACGGCGTGCCGTTGAATAGCGTCGAGTGGATTGCGGAGATCGAGAATGATGTGAAGGTCACCTTGCCTTCGGATATCAAATATTCCTGCCTTCCCGATGACAAATCGGTCGAAACCATGCTGGCGGAAGGTGAACTCGATGCGGTTTTTCACTCCGATCTGATCAAGCCGTTTGTCGCTGGGGATGTGCGCGTCGCTCGCCTGTTCCCGGACCACAAGGCCGAAGAGGAGGCCTATTACCGAAAGACCGGCATTTTCCCGATCATGCATGTCCTCGGTATCCGCCAGATTCTGGCGGAAGAGTATCCTTGGCTCCCCGTCAACCTGTTTCAGGCCTTCAACAAAGCGAAGAGCATCGCCATGAAGCGCATGGCCAATCCGCGGATCGTCCCTCTCGCTTGGTATCGCGACGCCTGGGAGGAGCAGGAGCGTGTTCTCGGTCCCGATCCGTGGGAATACGGACTGACGGAGACGAACCGTAAGGTTCTCGAGACGCTGGTCGGTTATTCACACGAACAGGGCCTGATCAAGAAGCGGCCGGCGCTCGATCAACTCTTTCTCAGTGTTGATCAAGGCCGCAAACGGGGCGGCGAGTTTCGCATCTAGGAACGCGCTGTTGGCGGCCCGGGCTTGTCCCGCCCATCGTTTACAAAGGCAAACTGATCCTAAGCGGGATCACCGGCACAAACCCGGCGATGACGAACTGCGACGCCGTTATGGCCGGCCTTGTGCCGGCCATCCACGTGTTGCTTTACTGTGCCAAAGAAAGACGTGGGTGCGCAGGTCAAGCCCGCGCACGACGCGCTAAATAACGCAGTGGAGGATTCATTGTGCCGAAAAAGTTGTTAGTGCTTGTCCCGGCTTTTGTGCTTGCGGTCGCTGTCACAACCGCCCATGCGCAAGAAAAAGTCTGGAAGCATGGCATCCTTGAAGCCAAGAGCGATGCAGGCTTCATTGCGATGGTCGACAAAGGGGGCTTCGCCGCCAAGCGCGGCCTGAAAGTTGAAATCCTCCAGATCAAAGCGGGCGCCACATTGATGAAGGCGCTGATCTCGGGCGAGATCGATAGCGTCGACATGGGTGCGGCAGAGTCGATCGTGGCCGGTGTACGCGGGACCGGGGTCAAGATTGTCGGTTGCACCTGGCCGGGCGTGCCACAGGTTGTTCTCGCCAAGGCGGAAATCAATACGCTGGCCGATCTCAAGGGAAAGACTGTGGCCATCTCTTCGCCCGGATCGCTTCCGGACCTGCTGTTTCGCGGAATGCTCGATGCTGCGAACGTTCCTTTTGCAGACGTGAAGCTGGCGACGCAGGGGGCCGATCTCGACCGTTACAAATCGCTGGTCGCCGGCATCACCGATGCGGCAGTAGTTTCAAATGAATTTGAAGCCCTCATGCCTCCCAACGTCAAAGTGCTCGCCAAGGGCGGAAGCGCTGTGCCCCAATTTATCCGGTTATGTGTGGCGACGAGCAGCAAGGTCCTGGCCGAGCGCCGGGACGATCTCGTCAAATTCGTTGCGGCGGAAATGGATGCTTACAAATATGCGGCCACGCATCGTGACGAAACCGTCAAGGTGGCGCACGAGATGACCAACGCCAAGCCGGATGACAAGCGGGCGGAATTTATCGCCGATCAGGCCATTCGCGAAAAGCAGATCGATCCGACGCTGGCAATTCCGGCAGATCGTATCGACTGGATGCAGCAGTTGTTCGTCAAAGCTGGAGTCATTCCGAAAGCGCTGCCAACCTCGACTCTGATCGACGCGAGCGTGCGGAACGACGCGGCCAAACTCGCCGGACGATAGCGGCCCTGTCTTCAGTCCTTCTGCGGCATCGCGATCCGCCGTCCGGCGGCTTCCGGGCGCGGCAATTGCGAGTGCGCGGCCTTCATCCGCGCAAGTGCGCGCATGATTGAGGCCGGAAACGGCGCGACTTTCTTCGCCGTCATATTGACATGCAGGGTCATATTTTCCGAGGTCGCAGAAACCCAGCCTTCGGTGGCGTGAAACAATTGTTCGAAATAATGAAAACGTTTCGAATCATAGCCGAGTAGCTGGAATGTTACTCGGACCGGATCGCCTTCCCGCAACTCACGCACATAGCGTACGTGGACTTCGGCGGTGAAAGTCGAATGCCGGTGGTTTTTCAGATATTCGGCGCCGATGCCGAGAAGCTCATAGACCTCATCGACTGCGCGATCGAACAGCACGTTGTAGTAGGCCATGTTCAGATGGCCGTTATAGTCAATCCATTGCGGTTCGACCCGCATCAACGATGATACGAAGGGCGCGAAGAAGACCGGTTCGAGGTCGGTGCGATCCAGCATCTGTTCAGGCCGAAATCGGATAAACAGCCTTTTCGCCGCTCAGCACGCGCGCGACATCGGCCGCACACTTAGTCTGCAACTCGTTCAGCGCTTCGATCGAATAGAAAGCAGTGTGCGGAGAGATAATGACGTTGTCGCGTGCCAGAAGTGGTGAATCCTTGGCGAGAGGCTCGGCGGCCACGACATCGAGCCCGGCGCCGCCGACTTGGCCGGAATCGAGCGCGGCAACGAGCGCCTGCTCGTCGATCAATGGTCCGCGTGCCGTGTTCACGACATAGGCGCCCTTCTTCATTTTGCCGAAGGCGGCGGCGTTCAGCATGCCGCGAGTCGCCGGCAGCAGGGGCGCGTGCACCGAAACATAGTCGGACGTTCCGAGAAGCGTGTCGAAATCCACGCTCTCCACGCCGGCGGCCTTGAACACTTCGGGCTTGGCGAACGGGTCAAAGGCAATCACCTTGATGCCGAATGCCTGCGCTTTGGGCGCGACCAACCGCGGAATGTGACCGAAACCGATGAGACCGAGCACAGTGCCTTCGATGCGGCGGATCGGTACGACTGCCGGCATTTCCCAGCGGCCGGCCTGCACCAACTTGTTGGACAGGGGAATTTTTCGGATCAGCGCCAAGAGAAGGGCCATGGCATGGTCGGATACTTCCCGGATGCAGTAATCCGGTACGTAGTTGACCGCGATGCCTTTCTCCTTGGCGGTGGCCAAATCGATATTGTCGACACCCAGCCCAAACCGGCCTATGGCCCTGCAGCGGGTCAACTGCATGAGCACATCGCGCGTAAGCTTGGCGTAGGTCACAAGAACCGCGTCGGCGTCCTCGGCAACGGCAACAATATCCTCGGCGTTGACGCTCTTGGACATCCGATAGGTCGGATTGAGCCGCGCCAGTGCCGCCTTGGCCGGATCGAGTGAGGGGAAAACACTATCGGTCACAGCAATAACAGGGCCGGCCATTACAAACTCCGAGATTATTCAGCCGCGGCAAATTACGACACGGGCACTAGCGCGTCCATCGGGTAAACCCGTCGCGGCCCGCGATTTCAAGGGCTTAGCGGATTAACCAAATATTAACGACATTCCCGCGCGGCGGCGTTCTTGGACTATCCTCACAAAAAAAATACGGAGGCGGCGATGCTTGGCTTAGTAGCTCGAGGAACGTACGTAGCCGTTCTCGCGACGATGATTGTCGCCTGGGTTGTTTCATTCAACAAGGAAGCCCCGACAGAGATCCAGCCCAGCCAGGCCGTTTGGTATGTGTATTCCTGAGAGTTTTCTTCGGCGCCGCCCTGATCAAGCTGCAAGAAAATCTTCGACTTCCTCAAAGAACTTGCCCCAGGCCGGCTCGCCGGCCAGCAGAACAGAACGTGATTATCGCTTTCCAGCGTCACTAGGCGTGCCGCCGTTCCGTGTCGAGCGAACAGTTTTCGAAGGATATCTGCAACGAGCCCTCGATAGCCTAGGTCCAAAGCGGCTCGAGGTCTGCCGCGGTACCTTGTCCGAAGAACTTACGAATTTCCTCAAGACTAAGCGCGGGCCGGATGCGCCGTGCTTCCGCTAAAGCGGTACGCGCTTCCGCGCCGCGATTGAGCTTTATGAGTACCCAGGCAACGACGACACGGGCTGTGTACAGGCGACCATCACGTCGTGCCGCCGCCGATGCCTCCGCTAGCGCCTCCTCGAACCGGCCCGCGCGACCGAGTGCGTAGGCGAGGATCATGCTCCAGAACGTTAACCGAAAATCCCTGGGGCTCGATCGCATGCCGAACTTCATGCTCTGGATGCCTTCATCGAAGCGACCAAAAAGAACCAGCGATGCGCCGAGTGCTACGTGCGCTTGTGCATTGCTCGGGTCAAGAATGAGCGCGCGTCTCAGAAGCTCGACGCCACGTTCATGTTCTCCGATGTCGGCGAAAGCGCAGCCGGCGAACCCAAGAACGTCAGAAGCATTCGGGTCTATGGCGATTGCACGTTCCGCCTCGTCGCGCGCGCCCTTTCTTGCGGCGGAAAAATCCGGGACAAGAGAAAGGTTTGCGCCGAAGGCGTTGAGCAACGCTAGAAATGCGCGCGCCAATGCGAAGTCTGGATCGATTGCGAGCGCCTGACGCACTCGGTTCAGGGCCTCAGCGACCGACTCTTCATCCCAGCCTTGCACAGCGATCGCGCCCGCGGCTTGACGAAAATGCGACCATGCATCGACGCTATCGATTCTGCGTCTTTTGATCACCGAGAAGTCGGCTTTTGTCAGCGCTGGCTCCAATTCCACTATGATACGGCGCGCGATCTCGTCTTGAAGGTCGAGTGTGTCGCCACGGTCGACATCGTAGCGGCCGGCCCACAACTGGTTGCCGCTCTCGGCCTCGACAAGCTGCACGGTGATTCGCACACGTTCGCCTGAGCTGCGCGCGCTGCCGGTGACGACGTAACGGACTCCCAATTCGGCACCGATCTGGCGCGAGTTCGCCCGCTGTTGCGTGTATGCGAATGACGAAGCGCGCGCAATGACGAAGAATCCCGGCACGCGCGCCAACAGAGCGATAATGTCTTCAGTGAGCCCGTTGGTAATCAATTCGAGGGCGCGGTCGTCCGACATGTTCTCAAATCGCAGGACCGCAATCGAGGGGCGGTCGGCGATAAGCGGTGGGTGAACATCCGCAGTCTTGCCGTTGGTCGCGCTGTTGATTTCATCGACCGCGGGCTGAGCTTCTTTCTGTATGTCACCTACAAATCGAAAACCTTTCCGGGCGGATGTACGGATCAGACGCTGCTCCTTGCCGCTGTCGCCTATGGCCTTGCGTACCGCATTGATTCGACTGTCCACTGTGGAATCCGAAACGATGCGGCCGCCCCACACGGACGCAATGAGATCATCTTTGCTGACTACGCGGTCGCGGTTCTCAATCAGGTAGACCAGAAGGTCGAAAACCTGCGGCTCAAGGGGTACCGGCGCGCCAGCCGCGCGCAATTCCCGGCGCTCGCAGTCGAGCGCAAAATCATTGAACAAAAACAGCACGTTGCGCCCCCGCAATTACGGCTGCCAAATCATACCGGGTGGGTCGTCTAAAGCGAAATCAAGACTTCCTCAAGGACAAATCAAGCGAGGCTCAAAGCCTTTGGCGGGCGAAAGGCGCATCCACGTGGCCGAAAACGGAATGGAGCGTGGAATGCAAACCGAGACTCTTCGTCGCAGAACCAATGGGATCGGTGACATAGATCGTTGGCACCAGGAGGTACTCAGCCGGCGTGCTCAGATCAGAACGCGATTCTTTGGCGTTATTCGACCTCTGATCGGTACCATTGCGATCGTAGCGGCCTACGTTTCTGCGGTGCGGCTGATGTCCCCGTTGCCCGCGGCAGCCGAAGTGCCAGACGCAATTGCGGCACCGGGTGAAATTCCTGTCATGAGCGTTCATGCGGTCGGCGCACAGGTTTATGAGTGCCAGTTCAGTTCGACCGGAAAACTCGCTTGGCAGTTGCGCGAACCGACCGCGACGTTGCTCGTCGCCGATAAAACAGTTGGCCGTCACTACGCAGGGCCGACCTGGGAAATGAGCAACGGCGGTGCGGTCAGCGCCAAGGCGGTTGCTCGCGCGCCAGGCGCCAGTGCCAATGACATTCCACTCCTCAAACTCGAAGTTACCGCGCGGCATGGAACGGGCAAGCTAAGCAACGTTACGACGGTCCAAAGGCTGAACACGCAGGGTGGCACCGCGGATGCAACGTGTGATTCATCGGGAGCCTTGCTAAGCGTGCCTTACACCGCCGACTACGTTTTCTACAGAAAATCGGCCGATCAATCGCAATGACCCGACGAAATGGATGAAGTGATGCACACGGGCAAAATCAATCGCCGCAGCAATGGCACTATCGACATCGACTTCTATCGCCAAGAAGCGTTCCTCCTTCGCAGGCAGGCAACAAACAAATTCTTCAGACGCCTCGGGCGTGCCGGCCGACCGCTCATCGGCGTGGCAACGATCATTGCCAACTATGCTTTGCTAACGCCTCGCGATCCACTGCCGCCAAGTACTAATTCAATATTCGTCTCGGCCAATGTTCCATTGCTGCCGACAGAGTCCGAAAAGAATAGCTGATCAAGCGAGAAAAGGAGAAAGCCATGGGAAGAGTCATTGCGCTGTTATATGGCCTCGTGGCCTATGTCGCCTTCGCTGCAACGATTGTTTACTCAATAGGATTTGTCAGCGGATTGGAGGTGTCAAAGACGATCGACTCCGGGCCTGCAGGACCGCCGATGCAGGCCATTGTCATCAACCTGCTGTTGATGGCGCTGTTCGCCGTCCAGCACAGTGTCATGGCGCGACCCCAGTTCAAGAAATGGTGGACACGTATCGTGCCGGTGTCAGTTGAGCGCAGTACTTTCGTTCTGTTTTCAAGTCTGGCGCTGGCGCTTCTGTTCTGGCAGTGGCAGCCGATCCCTGCCGTGGTGTGGGAAGTAACCAATCCGCAAGTGGCAGCCTCACTGTTGGGATTGAGTCTGTTCGGATGGGTTCTGGTGTTTATCAGTACCTTCCTGATCAACCACTTTGAACTGTTCGGCCTGCATCAGGTCGCCAACAACCTCATTGGTAAGCCGATGCCTGCGATGCGGTTTAAAACGCCGCTGCTCTACAACCTTGTGCGTCACCCGATCTATCTCGGCTTCATCATATTCTTCTGGTCGACGCCGGTGATGACGGCAGGGCATCTCCTGTTTGCAGCGGTAACGACAACCTACATTTTCGTCGGCATCGCGCTCGAGGAGCGTGACCTGACCGAGCTGTTCGGCGACGAATATCGCCGCTATCGGGACAGAGTGTCGATGATCGTTCCCTTCCTCGGGAGGTCATCGTAAGACGCGGCCGGCGCATGGCGGTCAGCCAATCACGGCCGGTTGTCCCCGCAACTCCGCCACCGCCGGTCTCGTTTCACCCATTACCTGTCCTCTGCTAACGTTCGCCAACGGACCAGCAGAGGACATTCGTATGGTGTTGGCGCAAGCTGCTGTCGAACAAAAAGCCCGAAATCCTGCGGCAATAAGGAAAGCGGTGACAGAGCTCACCGCCGCCTTCGGTAACCGTGTCGTCACCTCGCAAGCGGTGCGTGAGCAGCATGGCAACACCGTCACCTGGATTGCCAATCAGCCACCGGACGCGGTCGTCTATCCGCAGAGCACCGAGGATGTTCAGCAGATCGTGCGGATCTGTGCGGCGAATGGCGTGGCCATAATCCCTTTCGGGGTTGGGACCTCGCTCGAGGGCCATGTTAATGCGCCAGTTGGCGGCGTTTCGGTCGATTTCCGCGACATGAACAGAATTCTCGCTGTGCACGCGGAGGATCTCGATTGCGTCATCGAGCCCGGCATTACCCGAAAGGCGCTCAATGAACAGCTGCGCGACAGCGGACTTTTTTTCCCTATTGACCCCGGTGCGGACGCCTCGCTCGGCGGCATGGCGGCGACCCGCTGCTCCGGCACCAATGCCGTGCGCTATGGCACCATGAAGGACAACGTCATCGCGCTCAAAGTAGTGCTGTCGAGCGGAGAGGTGATCGACACGGCGCGTCGGGCCAAGAAAACTTCAGCCGGATACGATCTCACACGCCTCATGGTCGGTTCGGAAGGCACGCTCGGCATCATCACGCGGCTGACACTGAAGCTCTCGGGCATCCCGGAAGCGATATCAGGTGGCACCTGTCCGTTTCCCTCGGTCGAAGCTTGTTGCAATACGACTATTCATACAATTCAGTCGGGAATCCCTGTAGCGCGGATCGAATTGCTGGATGCCTTGCAGGTTCGGGCGTGCAATTTGCATTCGAATCTGGGACTTCCCGAAACACCGATGCTGTTCCTGGAGTTTCACGGCACCGACGCGTCGGTTGCCGAGCAATCAAAGCGCTTCGGCGAGATTGCGGCCGAATTCGGCGGCGGTCCATTCACCTGGACCACACGACTTGAGGAACGCACGCGCCTATGGGAAGCGCGACATCACGCAGCATTGTCGAATTTCGCGTTGCGCCCCGGCGCCGCCATGGTGGCCACTGACGTCTGTGTACCGATCTCGCGGTTGGCCGAATGCGTGACCGAAACGCAGCGCGACATCGAGGCGAGCCGTCTCCTGGCGCCGATTGTCGGTCATGTCGGCGATGGCAACTTCCATTTGACGTTGCTGATCGATATGGATGATAGCGATGAGGTCAAACGCGCCGAAGCACTGTCGGAGCGTCTGGTCGAGCGGGCGCTGGCGATGGACGGTACCTGCACGGGTGAGCACGGGGTGGGGCAGGGCAAGATGAAATACCTCACTGCCGAGTATGGACCGGCAGCGCTCGACGTGATGGTTTCGATCAAGCGAGCGCTCGACCCTCACAACATCATGAATCCGGGGAAGATTGTCGCAGTTTCCTGAAATGGCGACATAGATTTGCCGCCATAAATCGCCAATATAGCCTCGATTCACAACTGGCTGAGGATCGCGCCGGATGCGGCTTCGGCGCCGGAGCGGGTTTTGCAAACCACCCTGCTTGGATTAGCGATCGCGATCATTCTAGCGCTCCTGGCAGCGCTGGTTGGCCCACTGCTGATCGATTTGGGCAACCATCGCGCGCTGTTCGAGGCAGAAACGCGCCGATTGATCGGAGTCAACGTTCGCGTAACCGGAGCGATCGATGCGCGGCTGCTGCCGTCGCCGCGCCTAACATTGCATGACATCACAATCGGTGACGGCGGCGACGCAATCCGTACCCGCGCTCTCGACGTCGAATTTGCCCTAGGCTCGTTGATGCGTGGCGAATGGCGCGCCACGGAGATGCATCTTGTGGGGCCACAGTTGGGCCTTGGTCTCGATGCTTCAGGCCGGATGCGCTCGCCCACCCTGGCGGTTGCCTTCAGGCCCGATGACCTTTCGATAAATCGGCTCCGCATCGAGGATGGAACGATCACACTGACCAATGCCGGCAATGACTCAAGCATCGCGCTTGAGCATGTGTCGTTCAATGGCGAAGTGCGGTCGCTTTTCGGTCCCGTGAAGGGCGCGGGCAGCGTTACCCTCGCTGGCAAACTTTATCCCTATCGTCTTTCCACAAGCCGTCTAAGCGACGACAGCACAATCAGGTTGCGCCTAAATGTCGACCCGACCGAACAATTGCTGAATGTCGAGGTGGATGGCGCGCTTGCCTTCACTGCGGGCGAGCCGCGTTTCGACGGAACGTTGAACCTATCGCGGCCGGTAGGAATCGCGGGGCGAAGTGCGGCCGAACCGGCACAGGCTTTGACGCAGCCTTGGCGGATCGGCGGAAAGATCAAGGCGAGCGGACAATCGGCGCTGATGGAGAATGTCGAATTTCAGTACGGTTCGGAGGAGCAGGGATTCAAGCTGGCCGGCGTTGCCGACCTGAAATTCGGGCGTAGCCCGCGGTTTAATGGCGTCCTGTCTGGACGGCAGATTGACCTGGACCGCGCCGTTTCGGGCGCTAGCGGAATTAACCAGTCCCCCGCCGCCATTATGAGAAAGCTTGCAGAATCGGCGACCGCCGCGTTCCGCACGACGCTGCCCGTTCAATTCGGCGTCGGCATCGATCAGGTTACGTTAGGCGGCAACAGCATCCAGAACCTGCGGGGCGATATCAGTAGCAGCGTCGACGGATGGAATCTCGATCGCTTCGAATTCCGCGCCCCCGGAATGACACAGGTGCGCGTCAGCGGTCGTCTCGCTGTCGACGCGAATGGCGTTGTATTTACAGGGCCGGCCGAAATCGACTCATCTGATCCGAAGATTCTGGCAGCTTGGCTGGAGGGCCGCGGGGACAGCCAGCAGAGTGATCTTCGGCCCATGAGTCTTCGCGGCGATCTCGCGCTCTCCCCCGAAAAGATAGCGATCGATCGTTTGAACCTGGAGTTTAACCGCAAGCCTTTGAATGGACGCTTCGCTTATTTTCTGGCCTCCGCTAATCGGCCCGCGAAACTCGATGCTGAATTGAAGGCGGCTCAATTTGATGTTGATGCCGCTCTCGATTTTGGCAAGACCTTGCTCGCCGGATCAGTCCTGGATCGTCCGCGCGAGATAAGTCTCGAGGCCGATATCGGCCGTGCCACCTTTGCCGGCATCGAAGTTGCTGATGCGCGCGCGCTCATAAAAATGGACGGCGATGGTCTGCAGATCGATCGTTTGGCGGTTGGTGATTTTGCCGGAGGAAATATTGCCGCAAGCGGGCGCATAGAAACCGGCGGACACGCGGCCCGCGGAACAGTGTTGCTCGATTTCGAAGCGAAACAGTCGGCGGCCCTCGCCGCAATTGCGACGAAGCTCGGTCAGGAAAGGGCGCGGCCACTTGTCGGGCTGCTGGACCGGTTCGGCCGCGGAAAATTGCACGCCAGACTCGATATGAC
>JANWKN010000081.1 GCA_025451355.1 Pseudolabrys sp.
ACGTAGTCCGCGCCAGCCGCCTTCGCCTCACCGATCATGCGTACAGCATCGTCAATATTGGCGCCGGGCGTCAGGCTCGAGCGCATCTGGATCATCGCGGCGCTAAAACTGCCGGCGTTCATAGAGATTCTCCATCGTCCGCGAGAAGCGGGTCCAATTTGCTCGCGCGTTCCAGCGCGTGCAGCTCGTCGCTGCCGCCGACATGGACAGGACCAATGAAGATCTGAGGCACCGTCATGCGCCCGCTCGTCCGCTGGATCATTTCGTTCCGGCGCTCCCAGTCGCGGCTGACGTCGATTTCACTGTAGGTCACACCCTTCCGCTTCAGCAAAGCCTTGGCGGCGTTGAAAAAGGGGCAATAACGGGTCGTGTAAATCTCGGCGGTCGGCATGATTTTTCAATGCTGTAGACCCTTCTACATGGGACTGCGCGCGGGCGCCACAACCCGGGCGAATACCAGCACATCGATGTGCGCGGCGCCCGCCCGCAACAACACCCGCGTGCAGGCATCGATCGTGGCGCCCGACGTGAGCACGTCGTCGACCAGCACCAGCCGCCGACCAGCAATCTGGACCCTGTTTTCGGGTGGGACAACAAACGCCCCCTGAACGTTGTCGGCTCGCTCCATTCGAGATCGTCCGACCTGCTGCGGCGTGGCGCGGACGCGTTTGAGTCCGTTATGTGCAACACGGACACCACAGACCACCGAGATTGCACCGGCGAGAGCAGTTGATTGATTAAATCGCCGTGCCCACCGCCTGCGCCAATGCAGGGGCACCGGAACGAGCGCGTCGGCATCGGTCAGCAATTCGCGGCCAGCGCGCGCCATCCACCGGCCCATCATGGGGGAAAGGTCAAGTCGGTCGCTGTATTTGAGGCCGTGTACCAGCGTGCGAGCGACATCATCATAGCGGACGACGGCGCGCGCCCGGTCGTAGGCCGGTGGATTAGCGATCGCTTCCATGGACAGCAAGCCGGGCCCGGGGTCGTACGCAAATGGAATGCCCAACCGCGCGCAGTAGGGTGGCTCGATATGCGAGAGTCTCGACCAGCATTGCGGGCAAAGGCCTTCTCCTTCGCCGAGGGGCTCACGACAAGACGGACACAGCCGGGGCAGGGCAAAATCAAGGACGAGCCGAAACGCCTCCCGCAAGCCGTCGTGAAAGCGAGCTCCGTACGATTGCGGTTCATCCGGCCTTGCCGAAACAAGCTCGTTCATGCTGGAACCGTAGCATAGTCGCGCTTTGTCGTGACAGGATCACCGCCGCGCTATCGGACAAAGCAATGTCGCCAGGTCCCAAAATATTTGATCGACAGCTACTGCGCATGCGGCAAGCGCGGGCACGCAAGCTTGGCCCTGCAACTTTTCTGCTCGATCGCACTGCATCGGAATTGGGCGAGCGTCTTTCTGCTGTGCTGCGTCAATTCGATGTCGCCGTTGATCTAGGCACGCCGACCGACGCAGTGCGCCGGGTGCTTGCAGCCAGCGGAAAGGTGCGCGCCCTCGTTTCGAC
This sequence comes from Pseudolabrys sp., assembly GCA_025451355.1. Classification (GTDB taxonomy): domain Bacteria; phylum Pseudomonadota; class Alphaproteobacteria; order Rhizobiales; family Xanthobacteraceae; genus Pseudolabrys. The sequence goes on from JANWKN010000081.1 coordinate 1,515, forward strand.
GATGGCTGTTCCGTTCGGGAGCGAACATTCATTTTTGCAAGTAGCGGCCGACGATGAGGCGTTGCCGTTTGCGAACGGGTCGCTTGACCTCGTTGTGTCGGCGCTGGCTCTACAATTTGTCAACGACTTGCCGGGGACCTTGATCCAAATTCGCCGCGCGCTGAAGCCGGATGGTCTGTTGCTGGCCGCCCTGGTCGGAGGCGAGAGTTTGGCGGAGCTTCGCGAGGCCATCGCGACCGCGGAGATCGAGATCGAAGGCGGAGTCTCACCGCACATTGCTCCATTTGCCGACGTGCGCGAACTCGGTGCGTTGTTGCAGCGCGCGGGGTTTGCCCTGCCGGTGATCGACAATGAACGACTGGTCGTCCGATACGATTCCGTGTCCGCTTTGGTGCGGGATCTGCGACTCATGGGTGCTACCAATGTATTGAGTGAGCGCAGGCGAAAACCGCTAAAACGCGCAACGGCGAAACGGATGGCCGAAATTTACAGCGAGCGGTTTGCCTTCAGCGATGGTCGCTTGCGCGCAAGTTTCGAAATCATCTGGTTGTCCGGTTGGGCGCCGCACGAGAGCCAGCAAAAGTCACTCAAGCCGGGTTCGGCCGCGCGCCGACTATCCGACGCCCTGAACACCACCGAAATATCGGTCGGGAAAAAACCCAAGCGATTGCGTTAGAGGAGTGCCATCAGGTGGGCGATCAGAGGCACGTCGGCCGGAGGCATTTCGTACTCGCGCAATTTGTTCGGTCTCACCCAGGCGAGTCGCTGCCCTTCGGTCGCAGTGACGGTTCCGTCCCATTGGCGGCAAACATAAAGCGGCATCAGGATGTGAAAGTCGGGGTAGCTGTGGCTGGCAAAGGTGAGGGGCGCGAGACAATTGTCGCTGACGGTTATTGCGAGTTCTTCCCGTAGCTCGCGGATCAGGGTTTCCTCGGGCCGCTCACCGCTCTCGATTTTGCCGCCGGGAAACTCCCACAATCCCGCCATCGGCTTGCCTGCTGGACGCCTAGCGATCAGCACGCGGCCCTCGGGGTCCACGAGCGCGCACGCGGCAACCAGAACGACTTTCATAGCGACGGCCATCAACAGCTGCCCATTCTATGACCGATAGTCGCCATTGATAGCGACATACTCCTTGGTCAGATCGCACGTGAGCACACGATCGCGGCCCTTACCCAGCCCAAGGGCCACTTTCAGACTGATTTCCGGCTTCTTCATTGCCGCACTTACGGTGGCCTCGTCGTAGCCCGGGTCGCGGGCGCCTTTGTGTGCCACGCGAATGCCGCCAAACCAGATCGAGAGCTTGTCGCGGTCGGCCGGTTCACCGGCCTTGCCGACAGCCATGACAACGCGGCCCCAGTTGGCATCTTCGCCGGCAATCGCCGTTTTCACGAGCGGGGAATTGGCAATCGACATGGCGATACGCCGGGCGGAAATTTTCGAGACCGCACCCTCGACCACGATCTCGACCAGCTTGCGCGCGCCTTCGCCGTCCCGCGCAATCTGTTCGGAGAGATTGGCCAGTACGCCGTGCAGCGCCTTCTTGAAGGCTTTCAGGCGCGGATCGGCGGCACGTGTAATGCGCGGCGAGCCGGACGCCTTGCCGGTGGCGAACATCATCAGCGTGTCCGATGTGGAAGTGTCGCCATCGATCGTTACAGCATTGAACGTGTCGGTCGTCCCATCCTTCAGGAGTGTTTGAAGGGCGGGCCCCGAAATTGCCGCATCGGTGAAAATAAACGACAGCATGGTCGCCATATCCGGCGCGATCATGCCGGCGCCTTTGGCAATGCCATTGATCGTTACGTTTGCTTTGCCGACTTTTGCGGTCGCGGTCGCGACCTTCGGAAACGTATCCGTCGTCATGATCGCGCGCGCGGCGGCGATAAAATCGCCAGGTTGTGCGCGCGCAACTAGGCCTTCCATCACGCCGTCGAAAGCCTGCGCCTTGAGCGGCTCCCCGATCACACCCGTCGATGCCAGAAAAACATCCCCCGGCTTGCAACCAGCCGCCCGCGAGGTGATTTGTGCCGTGAACTTGCAGGCTTCCCGTCCGCTTTTGCCTGTGAAGGCGTTGGCATTGCCGGAATTGACGACGAGCGCCCGGGCTTTTCCTTTCTGCAGGGTGGTGCGGCACCACTCGACCGGCGCGGACGGACATTTCGAGCGTGTAAATACGCCGGCCGCTGTTGTTCCCGCGTCAAGCAGCGCAAGCAGAACGTCGGTGCGTCCCGCGTATCGGATCCCGGCGGCGGCTGTTGCCAGCCGCACGCCGGCAATCGCCGGCATGTCAGGCACGTGAAGCGGGGCGAGAGGGGAAATGGTAGTCGACATGGCGATCTCCGGCGTCATGGCCGGGCTTGCCCCGGGCGCATCCGAAACATCGGCATAAAAGACGTCAATGGCCGGGACAAGCCCGGCCATTGCGAAATCATTTGATGAATGGGATCGACGCTATTTCTTAGTGGGCGCGGCCGGCTTGTCTGCAGCCGGCTTGTCTTCGGCCTTGGCCGGTTTGTCCATTCGTTCAATCTTGGCGTCAGCGCGCAGCTTGGTGACCAGCTCGGCTTGAGCTTTCCGGGTCACAAAGTTTTCGATCTGCGGCTTCACGTCCTCGAATTTCGGGGGTTGTTTATTGCGTTTGTCTTCGACTTTGATGACGTGCCAGCCGAATTGCGTTTTGACAGGGTCCGATATCTGTCCCGCGTCCAGCTTAAATGCGGCTTCGGCAAATTCCGGCACCATCTGATCTTTTGTGAAGTAGCCGAGATCGCCGCCGTTGGCCTTTCCCGACGGGTCTTCAGTAACCTCGCCAGCCACCTTGGCGAAGTCCTCTCCTTTCTTAAGCCGGGCGATCACCGCCTTGACTTTATCCTCTGCCTCCTTGCCGACCTTGTCGTCGCCGGCGGGCGTACGGAAAAGGATGTGGCGCGCGTGCACTTCTTTCTCGTCGCTGATCTGCTTGATAGCTTCGTCATAGACTTTGCGCATCTCCGCATCGGTGAGCGCTTCCTTGCCGACCGATTGCAGCAGTCCTTCCATCAGCAGCTTTTTGCGGGCGAACTCCAGCTTGCGTTTGAAATCAGGCGAGTCGCCGAACTTCTTATCTTGCGCAGCTTTGGAAACGAGAATCATGTCGGCCACGAACTGGACCAGATAGTCTTGCTTGGCTTCCGGTGACATCGGCGGAATTTGCCCGGCTTCATCCTCTGCGGCGGCGAGATCACTTTGATGGACTTCGACGCCATTAACCTTGGCGACAAGCGGATCCTTGTCCTGGGCATAGAGGGGTCCGCTCGAAAGGACGAGCAGCGCCAGGGCGTGAGCGACAAGACTGGCCGGGCGTGGGCGGACCGGAAAGCCGGCGGGAACACAAATCATCATGACGCTATCCTTGGATAGGGTAGGTTGGCGGTGCGCGAGACTATTCGCCTAACAACCGTGGCTTTGCAATGGCCGACCAAAGGACGAGCCTTAAAGTACGCGTGACCGGACGATGGTTAAGTCATTGTCATGTCGCCGATTGACAACAATCCGACCCCCTCATATCTCTCGCACGGCTTTGGCCATTCGCTAACTGCCGCCGCGTTTAGCGTCGAATTTGCCCGAAAAGTGCCGCATTCCGGCGTGCCGGAAGCAAATCCGGTCGTGGCGGCGTGGTATAAGCCCCGGCCCACGTTAGGAGCTCCCGTATGATCGGCGCCGTCGCCCGCAAACTGTTTGGATCCGCCAACGAGCGGCGCATCCGCAGCTATACGCCCCGGGTCAGCGAGATCAATGAGCTCGAAAAGGAACTCGAGGCGCTGTCCGATGATACGTTGAAGGCCCGCACCGAAGAATTCAAAAAGCGGGTCGCCGAAGGCGTCTCGCTCGATGAGCTTCTGGTGCCAGCCTTCGCCACTGTCCGCGAAGCCGCGAAGCGCACGCTTGGTCAACGTCATTTCGACGTTCAGCTGATCGGCGGCATGATCCTTCACGAGGGCAAGATTGCCGAAATGAAGACCGGCGAAGGCAAGACGCTGGTCGCGACCCTTCCGGTCTATCTCAACGCCATCTCTGGTCGCGGCGTGCATGTCGTTACAGTGAACGACTATCTGGCCAAACGCGACGCCGAGTGGATGGGGCAGATTTACAATTTCCTCGGACTTTCCGTCGGCGTCATCGTGCACGGGCTCGACGACGAAGAGCGCAAGAAGGCCTACGATTGCGACATCACCTACGGGACCAACAACGAACTCGGTTTCGATTATCTGCGCGACAATATGAAGTACCGGCTGGAGGATATGGTCCAGCGTGGGCACATCTATGCCATCGTGGACGAAGTCGACTCGATTCTCGTTGACGAGGCGCGCACGCCATTGATCATTTCCGGGCCGCTCGACGATCGGTCAGAATTCTACAACACGATCGACAGTTATATTCCGCAACTCGATAAGAGCGACTATGAGGTTGATGAAAAGCAACGAACCGTCACGCTGACTGAAGTCGGCATGGAGAGGCTTGAGCAGCGGCTGCGCGACGCCGGCCAGCTCAAAGGAGATTCCCTGTACGACGTGGAGAACGTTTCCGTAGTTCACCACGTCAATCAGGCGCTCCGCGCACACAAGCTTTTCCAGCGCGACAAAGATTACATTGTACGCAATGGCGAGGTTGTCATCATCGACGAATTCACGGGCCGCATGATGCCGGGTCGCCGATACTCGGAAGGCCTGCACCAGGCGCTGGAAGCGAAAGAGCATCAGCCGATCCAGCCCGAGAACCAGACGCTCGCCTCGATTACGTTTCAGAACTACTTCCGTATGTACGAAAAGCTCGCCGGCATGACCGGGACGGCGCTTACCGAAGCCGAAGAGTTCATGGATATCTACGGCCTCGAAGTGCTCGAGGTGCCGACCAATATGCCGCTGGTTCGTCTTGACGACGACGATGAGGTCTACCGCACCGCTGCCGAAAAATATCGGGCGATCATCACTCTGATCGAGGATTGCAAGCAGCGCGGCCAGCCCGTTCTGGTTGGCACCACTTCGATCGAAAAGTCGGAGCAGCTCGCTGAAATGCTGCGCAAAGCCGGCTGGGAGCAGCACGATTTCTCAGATCCCAACGCCTTTGCTGCACTCTATTCTGGCGATGACGGCGCCACCAAGACCAAGGTGTTTGCCATCCTCAATGCCCGCTACCACGAGCAGGAAGCGTATATCGTCTCGCAAGCTGGCGTGCCGGGCGCGATCACAATTGCCACCAACATGGCGGGCCGTGGCACTGACATTCAGCTCGGCGGCAATGCCGACATGCGTATTCGCCAGGAAGTTGCTGAGATTGAGGATCCGCGCGAGCGCGAAAAAAGTCCAAAAGCTGACGAGATACGCCGACAGGTTGCGCGACTTAAGGAAAAGGCGCTTGGCGCCGGTGGCCTTTTTGTGCTCGGCACCGAGCGCCACGAAAGCCGCCGCATTGACAACCAACTGCGCGGCCGTTCAGGCAGGCAAGGCGATCCGGGTCACTCCAAATTCTTCCTGTCATTGGAAGACGACCTGATGCGGATTTTCGGGTCCGACAAGCTTGACGGAATGCTGCAGAAGCTCGGCCTAAAGGAGAACGAGGCGATCGTTCATCCCTGGATCAACAAGGCCCTGGAGAAGGCGCAGCAGAAAGTCGAGGCGCGCAACTTCGACATCCGCAAGAACCTGCTCAAGTTCGACAACGTGATGAACGACCAGCGTAAGGTGATTTTCGAACAACGTCTCGAATTGATGCGCGACGAGAGCGTGGACGAAACTATCGCCGACATGCGTCACGCAATGATAGAAGACGTGGTGGCTAAGCACGTTCCCGAAAATGCGTATCCGGAACAATGGGATTCGGCCGGCCTCGATCAGGCCTTGCGCGAGGTCCTGACCCTGTCATTGCCTGTTCAGGACTGGGCGAAGGAAGAAGGAATTACGCCTGACGATGTACGCGAACGCATTACGCGTCGTGCCGACGAGTGGATGGCTACCAAGGTGGCCAAGTGGGGCCCCGACGTCATGCGTTACGTCGAGAAGTCGATTCTGCTGCAGACCCTGGATCACCTGTGGCGCGAGCATCTCGTCATGCTCGAACATTTGCGGCAGGTGATCGGTCTGCGCGGCTACGGTCAGCGCGATCCGTTAAACGAATACAAGGCCGAGGCGTTCTCGCTGTTCGAAGCGATGGTCGCGCATTTGCGCGAAGCGGTGACGGCGCAGCTCATGCGCGTCGAGGTCGTTCAGGCACCGCCGGCGGAAGAGGCCTCGAAGCTTCCATACATGGAAGCACATAAGGTCGATCCAACGACCGGTGAGGATGAGATGGCGCCGGCCCTGGCGCCTATGTTGGTCGGCAATGGAAACGAAGCGCAGGCAGAACGCAAGCCGAGCGACCCGTCGAGCTGGGGCAAGGTCGGGCGCAATGAGGTGTGCCCGTGCGGGTCGGGCAAGAAATTCAAACACTGCCACGGCAAATTCGGCTGAGGCACGTTCAGGGCAACACGATTTCCGTGCGAACACCGCGAACATCCATTTCATAGTCGAGCACATCGACCGGGGGACGACAGAACTGCCAAGTCAGCCCCGCGCTTGCGGCGCCGCGGCGAACGATTTCGTCCGCCATGATGTGGTGAACGTCATAAAGTGTGTAGAGATGCGTTGCCGTAGAATCGGCCCACGTCACGCCAAGTGCCGCCATCCGCCGCTCCATCTCACGCAAGACCCACTGAGCCTTTTCGCGGATTGCGTCGGGTGAGTGATCACCGATGCGCACTGCCTTTTCGCCGTAAGTTTTCCGACCTTCTGGTGCTTCGCCGCTGCCAGCAATGACGAAGGTCGGCGCAACGGATGCGGTCACCGGCGCCGTATAAGAAAATGCGTAAAAACCCGACTCCGAAGGCGGGTTGACGGCAGGGCACACATTGCTGCGTGCGACCGGGTTCACGTCGTTTTTGACGATGCCCCAACGCCGTAAGGGTTCCACGTAATTCTGGTTAAATGCAAGAAAACCGGCATCGTCGAAGGGGTGTGGCGAACGAAGTTCACACGCGCAGAGAGCGTCAATCGGTCGGTCTAACCGAGTGAGATGCGCTTCGATTCGCTTGAAGCCTTCATCGATCGGTACGTGCCTCCCGAAACGCGCGCGAATGATCTCAAAACCGGGTTCGGCCCCGACACCTGCGGAATATTGAAACACTCCATTCACGAAGCGATATCCGCCCTGCGTGAATTTCGAAACAAGACTCATGGCAGGTCTGTCGATATCCGGAATTCGGCTATTTGATCTTCAGTGCCAGCTCTTTGCGAAAATTGCGGTCGCGTTTGAGGTGCCACTCGCGGCTCATAGCGTGGCGCTTGCTCGCGCACCGCTCCGAGTAGAGCAGAACCCAAGTGCGGCCGCGTGTCGAGCGTGCGCCCTTCCCGGCGTTGTGTTGCGTCAGACGCCGAGCGACGTCGTCCGTCCAACCGACGTAAGTCAGATGGCGGTTACGCGTGACGGTGCCGAGAACATAGACGTAGCAGTCCATGTTTCGTCCATCTTGTTG
>JANWKN010000082.1 GCA_025451355.1 Pseudolabrys sp.
CGTGGAAAGCTTGTTGCCAGCGCTCGTGCGGACTTTGTTGCGTTAAGCGAGGACTTGAGCGTTGTTGCGACCTGGGTCGATGGCAGCGACGACGAAGTTCAGTAGCGCAGATATTGCTGTCGCTCGTCTGACCACGCCTGCTCGTCGGCCAGAGCGACCTTGTCCAGGTCCTGTGGCTTCGCTGACGTGTCGTCGACCCACTGTCTCAGCAAAGGACCGCCGTTGATGATGTCGATCGGCTGTCTGCCCCGTTCGTATTCATAAGCAAAATCACGCCACAACGGGTAGTCCGGGTACAAACGACGAATGGCTTTGAAAGCAAGCGCCAGCAAGCGCCAGGGCTTAAATGCGTCGTGATCGTAAGCAGGGTCTTCGGTGTGTATTTGCACGCCGTGGCAAAGTTGACCCGCGTGCTTGTGGAACGTGGGTTCAAACCAGCACTCGCGCAAGCGACAACCTTCCAGCCACGGCGGTGCAAGCGAACTCATTTCTTTCATGATCGCCCGCGCGTTGATATCGGGAGCGCCGAACAGTTCAAGCGGCCGAGTGGTACCGCGTCCTTCCGATAGCGTCGTCCCCTCGAGCATAACCGTCCCCGCGTAGGCGCGCGACATCCACAAATTCGGCGCGTTGGGGCTCGGATTCACCCAGGCGCGCGCGCCCAATGGCCAGCCGAACCCCGGCGCCGCATCGGGTCGCCAATTTTTCATCTCGATGATCCGGTACTCGACGTCGAGCTTGAGTGTCTTTACGAACCAACTCCCCAGCTCGCCGAGCGTGAGTCCATGGCGCATCGGCAACGCTCCTGCGCCGACAAAACTTTCCCAGCCGGTGCGCAACGTCAGACCTTCGACTGGTCGTCCGACAGGGTTGCACCGGTCCAGCACCCATACAATCTTGCGATGTCGCGATGCCGCTTCGAGCACGTAGCGCAGGGTCGTAATAAATGTGTAAATCCGACAACCGAGATCCTGCAGGTCGACAAGCATTACGTCGAACGCATCCATCATCGCATCCGTCGGCTTGCGCACGTCTCCATAGAGACTGAAGACCGGAATGCCGTGTACCGGATCGTTGTAGTCCGGCGTTTCCATCATGTTGTCTTGTTTGTCGCCGCGCAGCCCGTGCTGCGGACCGAAGGCGGCGCTGAGGCTGATATCTCGGCACAGTGCTAGCGCATCCAGTGCATGCGTCAGGTCCTGCGTGACCGAAGCCGGATGGGCGAGCAGCGCCACGCGCTTGCCGTTGAGCGGTCCGCGCAATGCCGGCTCAGCGATGAGTCGATCGATGCCAACAATCATGGATGCACGGCCGGAGAAAGTTCATACGCGAAGGCGTCCTTGTGATGAAAGTCCGGCTTTCCGGGGGGATGCGCCAACGCCCAATATGTCTTGTTTCCGTTTGTCTCCTCGATCACTGCCGACAGTCCAAGGCGCCAGGAGGATTCACGCGGTAACGACAAATGATCAAGTGCCAGGGCGGCCTGCAAAGTAAAGCTCTGGGCATCCAATCGGACATCAATTGGCGGCGTGCTGACTTCCGCCGCCACGCACATACCGTTTCGGTAGTCGGTAAATCGGTAAACCGCCCACTGTGTCGAAGGGGAAAAGTTGAATTCGTAATATTCGCTGCCTGACGAGGCGCGCACAAATGCCTCGAAACAGGTGTGTTGCCAGAGTTCGTCGCCCCGTGCAGTTGGTCTGACAGCTGGCAGATAGACGTCATCTACTCGGCCGCTCAATTTATAGGACAGCACAAGACCCTCGGGGCGCGGCCGCGTGACCACTACCTCAACGTGCTGCGCCACGGAGCTGCGCGATTCCGGATGAAGCCTCAGCAATTGGCGCATACCGCCATCTCAGAAAGTGCTGGGATCAAGAGATTTCCTCGTCGAATATTCCATTCCGGGGAACACTGTTCGGTGATTTGCGGAAACTAATCTTGACGCAAATCGAGCTCCGTGGAAAATAAACGCCATTGAAATCAATTCGCATTGAGATATCGGTCCGGGGGGCTCTTGCGTACTCGCATCCTTTCAATTGGCGCCTTTGTACTTCTGAGCGTCTTTGTCTTTGCGGTTTCGCCCGGTGCGGCCCGCGAAACCGTTCGCTTTAAGGGGTATTCGGCCGGCACAATCGTTATAAAGACCAACGAACGGCGTCTTTACTATGTAACTGGAGACGGCGAGGCGATTCGCTACCCCGTCGGAGTCGGCAAGGCTGGCCAGGCCTGGGCAGGAACGACCGCAATCGATGGCAAATACATCAGCCCGGCTTGGCAGGCGCCCGAGTCAATTCGCAAAGATTACGCCAAATTGCCTCCGATCGTTCCCGGTGGCAGCCCTTCAAATCCTATGGGTGCGGCCGCGATGACCCTGAGTGGGGGCGGCCAATATGCCATCCATGGCACCAACAGTCCGGGATCGATCGGCGGGTTCGTCTCGCACGGATGCTTTCGCATGTACAATCAGGACATTATGGATCTGTACGCACGTGTCAGTGTGGGCACGACCGTCGTTGTCTTGCGGTGACCCGGCGCGACCGACATAACTATGCGTGGCTGTGAATTATTGGGGACCTGCGAGGGAGCATGAAGCCGCGCGTAAATACCTCCATGAGAATTGCCTTGGCCGCGGTCATATTCGCGCTTACGGCTACACCGGCGCCGGCCTATTGGCAGTTTATCCAAAGGCCCCCAGGAGCCGAGGTGAAACCGTCGCCGCGATACGCCTCCCAGAAGCAGTGCGAGGAGGCTCTGAAGAAGGTCGAGGCGGCCCTGAAAAAGGCGTACCCGGATCGCTATCCGTTAGTCGGAAGTTGCGAAGAATTCCGCTGAGATTTCATCCCGACCCATCTGATCCGCCTTATTTATTGGCTGGAAATCCCGCTGATTGTTGGGGAGTGTGACTTTTTCGCACTAGTCGTTAACGACGGACGGGGATAGTGATTTAGGCGTTATCGCGCAAAAATCTGGGGAGCGTTATGAAAAAGTTTCTAGTCGTTCTGTGCTCGGGGGTTCTCGCTTTCGGCCTCGCCGGTTGTTGGGGGAAAGCTCCGGTCGGTAAGGGGAAGGCCCCGGTCGTTCAGACTCGTGGCTAAGCTTTAGACGCGGACTATCGTTCGAGGTCGGCATTTTTGCCGACCTATTGCGGCCAGTACGACCGTAATCCCAATCGTACGCAAGCTGAGCTTGCGGTTGTTTGGCGCGCCTGAATCTACAACAGTTGCTGGTGGAAAGGCCGATATGCGTACTTCTTATCAGTTGCGCAGGAGCATCCGGGTCTTAGTAGCCGCCAGTTTGGCCGCGGTCCCCTACGGACTGACGGTCCTTCCCGCGGCAGCTCAGGACACGTCTGCAGCGCCCTTGAGCGCGGGTCAGTCGAGCGCGCCCAAGCCTAGCCAAAGCTCCTACAGGCCATATTTCGTCGAGTTCCGTGCGCGGGCTGCGGCGAGCTACGGCCATATGTATGTCTTCTATGGGCAGCTGAATGGCCGCGGCGAAATCGTAAAGAGTGATATTGCCGGGTTCCACCCTGCGGGCGATGCCAACAACTGCGAAAATTGCAGCCTCATTGGCTGGACGTTGGGGCACATCCTATTTGTGCCATCCGAAACAGGGGCAAGCGACGGCGATCTCGAGGAAAAATATGTAACGGCGCGTTACCGCGTCATGTTGGATGCCGCTTCCTTCAATAAGATCTCCGCTCACATCAGGCAGTTGAAGGCCGAGAAGCGGGCGTGGAATGCGCTTATCAATAACTGCGTGACCTTCGGCAATGATATTGCCGGGTTTATGGGCCTGAAGACGCCTGCCGGGTCGAATTTGCTGGAGCCGAAGGATTACGTCGAAAGGCTCCGCGAGATGAATGGCGGCAAGCCCCAAAAGGCGCTCAGGTTTGCGGCGCCGAGTTCGTCGACCCCTTCGGCTGGGTCGACAACACCGTCCTCGGCCCCCAGCAAGCCGAAAAAGGAACCCGTCGCGAAATTGTCCGCCGGTCCTTCCGATACCGCGCGCTGATCCGCGCACTCAGAATTCACTGTTGTTTTTTTGGCGAAGGGCGTTTGGGCGCAGCCCTATTTTCCGACGTTCGGATTTAGCCGCTTCGCCTCTGCAATGTCGGCTTCCGCTCCGGCCTTGTCGCCGATCCGCTGCTTGTCGATTCCCCGATACAAAAAGAAATCCGCGTCATTTGGATTGAGACGTATGGCCTCGGTGAAGTCAGCAATCGCAAGGTCGTATTTCTCTTTGTTTTCGTAAGCGAGCGCGCGGTTATAGAAGGCGATGGCCTCGTTCTCTTTTAATTCCGTGCCGGACTGAATAAGCGCAGTGCAACTTTTTATCTGCGTGTCCCAGTCAATTCCCGGGTTTCCTGTGCACAATTGCCAGTGCGACGACACCTGTGCGACGGCGTACGCTGTCACTGACGCAAGAGCGAAGATTGCTATCAACGTACGCATTAAAATCGACACCGAGACCCCCGAACTGTGTGACAGCGCGAGCACCATACCCGCTTATCGTGACGCGTTATACGGATGCTTGTTCACAGATTTCAACATTGTCTCCTCCATTCGATTGGCGCGATTTTTTTTAAACCTTGATAGCGAAACCGTTCGTTCGGTTGACGCGCCAAGCGCTTTGATCAGCTAGAGATATTTTACCTGACCGACGTGACGCGCGGGGCTGCCTCACGGCGTTCTGTAGAGTATTGAGGCGGTGTGTCATGGACGAACGTCGCGTTGTGCAGCCCATTGGGCTGCAGCTTTCCAGTCTTGCTCAGCCGCACATCACCGAAGTTAAGGGGCCATCGCGTGGTCACTCTGTCGGCGTGGTGGACAGGCGACCATGGTGTTCGAGGCTGGGCTTGGCGCGCGCCCCGACGAGCTTGCGGGCTCGCATGCTGGGCAGGCTTCGTTCCCCATCACGACGAAGGTCGGCACGATTAGCTTCACGTCACCGCGCCCTGATCGCGGCGAACATGCTGGCCGGGCGCGTGCTGGCCCCGATTTCCGGAATTGCGTCGGCGATCACCCGCGCCACGCAGACTTTCACATCGCTTCGATCTATCAACAGATTGATGCTGCTCGAGCGAGAGCGGCATCCGACCCGCAGCTATCTGGCGCGCCAAATCAGGCATTCAGCTGGCCATGCGGGCCTTCGAAGCGAAATCCTGGTTTGGTCTGGTCGCGCCGGCGGGAACGCCCCCCGAGGTTATCGAGAAAATAAATCACGACGTGATCAAGGTGATTTCCAATCCGGTTTGCGCAGCAGTATCTCGCGCCGCGCAGGGCTTAGTGCCGATAACCGGCACGCCTGAGGAGTTCGCGGCGTTTATCCGCGCCGAAACGAAGAACTGGGGCAAGATTGTCAGGGATGCGAATATAAAGCCGATCAAGTAGCCTTGCTCTCCTACGACACGATCACGGTCGCGGACGAGCCTTGGCATCGAGGCGCTGTTTCAGACGCGATATGTCGACGACCATACGCGTATGCGTACCGTCGCCGATTTCCTCGATCTCGTCGCGCGCGCTCACGTCGAATTCGATGCGGCGTCCATCGACCTTGGTGACCACGGCTTCGGCGGTCACCTGATGTCCAACGGGAGTAGCGGCGAGGTGACGAATGTTGACTTCGGTGCCGACCGCGCTTTCGCTGGGGTCGAGATAGCCTCGCACCGCATTGAGCGCTGCGTTCTCCATCGCTGTGATCATCATCGGCGTGGCGAACACGGGCGGCAGCGCCGCATCCTTGAACTGGTTGGCAAGGTGGGCTGGCGTAACACGCAGTGTAAAGGACCCTTTGGCCCCGACTGGAATTGGACGCATGGCACTAGCTCCCGGTACGAGGGATATGATTGATCGCCGGCGCGAGTATGACCAGCAAGATTCCGCACAGAGCGATTGGCAGGAAGGCGGTTTTGGCAACGCCGGTCAGATCCCAGGCAAGCCCACTGATCACGGGCACGATCACGGCACAACTGTAGCTGATGGTGAACATTGCAGCGGTTACACGATGCACGTCATCGGGCCGGCTGAGGAGCGGCGGAAGGGCCAACACTAAAATCAGGATCGCCGAAGCGGCAAAGCCCTGCAGCGTCGTAGCCGCCAGGACCCACACACCGGCGCCGAACACGATTCCGACAGTTGCGATGACGCACAGAAGGCCGCAAACGATATAGGGCCAGGTCTTGCGTTCGAGATGGCCGGCAAATGCGAGCAGCAAAAACGACGCCGGCAACTGACCGACATTGAGGCCCGAAAGCGCCGCACCGATCCATTCGCTTTGTCCGGTGCTTCGAAGATAGTCGGGCACGAAAGCGTTGGTGGCAAAATAGGTGGCATTGATGGTGCCGAGCATTATGCCGAGCCGCCATATCAGAGCGTTCCGCCAGTCTGGCCACCAGCGCCGTTGCGGGGCCGATCCGTCGATTACTGATGGCGGCGCGAGCATCAAAAAAATCAGGGCAATGACCGCGACTGGCACACTCCACATGACGAAGGCCCACTGCCAGCTACCTCCGGCAAGCGGAAAAACCAGCGGAAACATGAGTACGACGGGCAGGATCTCACCGAGCAGAAGACCATTCGTATACACGGCGGTGGCAAATCCGATGCGGTGTGGCACCCAAGCACGGACGGCCGGCGGCATCGTCACTTGCATGACCGCAACGCCGGCCCCCATGACGATGGTCATGGCGTAAAGCCACATCACATCCGGTAGCGAGCCCCGCAGCGCCCCGCCGATCGCGGTCAGCGCAAGTCCGACCACCAGTGCAGCATTGATACCGAGTCGGGCGATCAACAATGAGCCCGGCACTGCCGCGAGGGCGAACAGCATAGACGGCAATCCTGTAAGGATGCCGACGTCGGTTGCACTCAGGTTCAGTTCGTCATGAATGATGGGAATGACGGGCGGAACAGCCAAGATCGTCAGCCGCAGGGCGACGCCCGCGAGCCATAGCAGCAAGAGCGGTGTCAGAAGACGCCCCTGCGTCCGGTCTGGGCGGCTCACGTCTGCCGCCGATTTTGCGAATAGTTGGCGATTTCGCGGCGCACCAGATCCGGTAAGGAGTCCTTCAACGAATTGAATTTGATACCGCGGATGTTGAACGCGGCTGCAGCAGCCATGTCGTCATCCTTGTCGCCGATCAGGAAGCTCGCGCCGATATCAATCGGCCATTCGCGGGCTGCCTGTTCCAGCATGCCCGGGGCCGGCTTTCGACAGCGGCAAGATACAGCCAGGGATTTGATGCTGCCCTCGGGATGATGCGGGCAAAAATAAAATGCATCGATGTGCGCGCCTAGCGCCGCAAGTTCATTCTGCATATACGCGTGAAACGATTTCACGGCCGCTTCGTCGTGGTAGCCGCGTGCAATACCGGACTGATTGGAAATGATCAAAACGAAGTAGCCAGCCAGATTCAGAAGGCTCACCGCTTCCCGGGCTCCGTCGATCCATTCGAGCTGTTCGGGTCGATGAACGTAGCCGTGGTCGACATTGAGAACGCCGTCACGATCAAGAAAGGCTGCCGGTCGGCGAGCATCGGTTTTGCCGGGAATGCTCATAGGAACTTTGATCACTTATACCGCGGGTAACAGCCGTGGAAATGGCCACAAAACTGCAGATTCCATCGCATTAATGACCTCAACAAGCATCATTTCATATCACTTAATTGGCGTGATAGAAGTTGCGCACAAACCGGTTCGGGGCCTCGGATGCATTTACAGCGACGGATTTTGGTGACGGGAGGGGCTGGATTTCTCGGCTCGCACCTTTGCGAGCGGCTTCTCGCGGCGGGCGGAGATGTTCTTTGTGTCGATAATTTTTTCACCGGCAGCCGGAAAAATATCGAACATCTTCTCGATCACAAGCATTTCGAATTGACTCGGCACGACGTGACATTTCCTTTGTACGTCGAGGTCGACGAAATCTA
Organism: Pseudolabrys sp.; assembly: GCA_025451355.1. Taxonomy (GTDB): domain Bacteria; phylum Pseudomonadota; class Alphaproteobacteria; order Rhizobiales; family Xanthobacteraceae; genus Pseudolabrys. Next base: position 7,931 of record JANWKN010000082.1, read on the forward strand.
CAATCTCGCGTGTCCTGCTTCGCCCATTCACTACCAGCGGGATCCGGTGCAAACGACGAAGACCAGCGTTCACGGCGCCATCAACATGCTCGGTCTTGCGAAGCGGGTGAAGGCAAAGATTCTCCAGGCGTCGACATCGGAAGTTTATGGCGATCCGAATGTTCACCCGCAGCATGAGGAATATTGGGGTCACGTCAATCCGACCGGACCTCGATCCTGCTACGATGAAGGCAAACGGTGCGCCGAAACCTTGTTTTTTGATTACTGGCGTCAGCACAACTTACGTATCAAGGTCGCCCGCATATTCAACACCTACGGCCCGCGCATGCATCCGAACGACGGACGCGTCGTTTCGAATTTCATTATCCAGGCCCTGCTTGACCGCGATCTGACGGTTTACGGGGACGGCACGCAGACGCGTTCGTTCTGCTACGTCGATGATCTCGTCGATGGGCTGATCAAACTCATGGCGACGAAGGATCAAATCACGGGCCCGATAAACATTGGTAATCCGGGCGAATTCACGATGCTTCAACTCGCCGGCACGATCATCGAAATGATCGGCTCGCGTTCGCGCATCGTGCACCGTCCATTGCCCGAAAATGATCCGCGGCAACGACGTCCCGATATTTCACGGGCGCAGGAGCTACTGTCCTGGGCACCTCGCACAGCCCTGAGAGAGGGGTTAACGAGCGCGATTTCCTACTTCGAGAAGCTTTTAAGGGAGGAAGGGGTGCGGGCAACTTTGACCGCCAATTAAATCGAACGCTCACCGCGCAAAAAAATTCGCTGTCCCGGAGCTTCGTAAATTTGCTAGCTAAGCAATTGGAATTAAGCCCGAATAATCCGTTTGGATGAGTGACGGAGGCTGGGCTGGGCGATTTGCTAGGATCATGCGTTCGGGCGACGAGGGGACAAAATTGAACACTGCATCGACCAGAGCGCCACTGTCCGGCCCGAACACTGCGAAGACGCTCGACGCTATTGTTATGGGCGCCGCGGCCGCCGGCAATTTTGCATGATGCGAATTCAGAAACTGACATCCCGCCAGGTTTTGATCGTGTTGCACGATCTGTTGGCCACCATGGCGGCGGTTGTCGTTACCTTCCTGATGCGTTTCGAGGGTTCGGCCCTCACTGAACGGCTGCGAGGCCTGGAACGGTTTCTACCGTTCTTTTTGGTTTACGCCGCCGTCGTCTATTTCATCCTTGGCTTGCACCGAAACAAGTGGCGCTTCACGTCCATCCCGGATCTCTACAACCTATTTCGCGCTTCGAGCGTGCTTGCGATCTCGCTGCTAGCGCTCGACTATGTCCTGGTGGCGCCGAATTTTTACGGAACGTTCTTTTTCGGCAAGGTCACGATTCTGCTGTACTGGTTTTTGCAGATGTTTTTCCTGGGCGGCCTACGGGTCGTCTACCGTTATTTCCACTACGCGCGAACATTGCAACGCGTGAAGGTCGCGGACGCAACGCCCACACTGGTTCTGGGACGCGCGGCCGATGCAGAAGTTTTGTTGCGCGGCATTGAGAGTGGCGCGGTCAAGAAAATCTGGCCCGTCGGCGTGCTTTCGCCATCGGCGGCCGATCGCGGACAGTCGATACGAGGTATTCCCGTTCTCGGCGATATCGATGACCTTGAAGGTGTCGTGGCCGATCTGGAAACCCGCGGCGACCGGGTGAGACGACTAGTCCTGGCACCTTCGGCGCTCGCGCTGGAAGCCCGTCCGGAAGCAATCCTGATCCGCGCGCGCAGGCTCGGCCTGAGTATGAGTCAAATGCCGTCGCTCGATACCGGCGGATCTGCCGTGCAGTTGTCGCCGGTGGCCGTTGAGGATCTTCTGTTGCGCCCCAGCGTCAAGATCGACTACCGCCGGCTTGAAGACTTTGTTACTGGCAGAGCGATCGTCGTGACCGGCGGCGGCGGTTCGATCGGGTCGGAAATATGCGACCGTGTCGTAACGTTTGGCGCCGCCCGATTGCTGGTGATCGAGCACTCGGAGCCGGCGCTGCACGCCGTCATTGAAACGCTCAAGGGGAAGCAAAGCGAAGCGGAAATCGTCGGCCGCATCGCCGATATTCGCGATCGGCAGCGCATTTTGAGCCTCGTTGGCCAGTTCAAGCCGGACATCGTTTTTCATGCCGCTGCGCTCAAGCACGTGCCGATGCTCGAGCAGGACTGGGATGAAGGCATCAAGACCAATGTTTTCGGGTCAATCAACGTTGCCGACGCCGCGTCGGCAGCCGGCGCATCCGCCATGGTGATGAGTTCGACCGACAAAGCGATCGAGCCGGTGTCGGTCTTGGGCGCTACCAAGCGTCTGGCGGAAATGTACTGTCAGGCTCTCGACGATGAATTCGCGCGCCGTGCCGGCGCGGGTCAGCAACCGATGCGGCTGATCTCGGTGCGGTTTGGAAACGTGCTCGCCTCGAACGGCTCGGTGGTGCCCAAGTTCAAGTTCCAGATTGAATCGGGTGGGCCGGTTACCGTCACGCATCCCGACATGGTGCGCTACTTCATGACCATTCGCGAGGCGTGCGATCTGGTTGTCACGGCGGGGACACACGCAGTAGGAAATCGCAGCGGCGATGTCTCGGTCTATGTTCTCAACATGGGTCAGCCGGTCAAGATCGTGGATCTCGCTGAGCGCATTATCCGGCTCTCCGGGCTTGAGCCCGGCCGGGATATCCAGATTTCCTACACCGGTATTCGTCCGGGCGAGCGATTGAACGAAATTCTGTTCGCGCGCGGAGAAGAGACGTCCGACATTGGAATCCCCGGCATCGTCGCCGCAAAGCCGGTTCGGCCACCACTCGAGGCGATAAGAGCCTGGGTCGCGACCCTCGAGCAGGGCGTGGCCCGTGGTGAGCGCGCGGCGATCTACAATGTCTTGCGCGATGCCGTGCCGGAATTCCGTGGCGAAGCGGCTTAAGGAAAAAGACTGTGGATTTGAGCGCATTTTTCAAAGATGAGTTCGCGGAGCACCACGATGTTGCCCGGCGCGCCGAGGCAGCGTTAGCTCATGACTTTGCGGGCCTTGTACATGCGTGCACGAAGGCGATTAGGGGCGGCGGCAAGTTGATGTTTTTTGGGAACGGTGGAAGCGCCGCCGATGCCCAACATCTCGCGACCGAACTGACGATCCGCTACAAGCGCAACCGTGCTGCTATCGCAGCGCTTGCCCTGAGCACGGACACGTCAGCGCTTACGGCGGCAGGAAATGATCTCGGCTTCGAGCAGATTTTCGCGCGTCAGATCGAAGCCTTGGGCAAGTCGGGTGACGTCGCTCTCGGCATCTCGACGTCCGGAAAAAGTCCGAACGTGATTGCCGCGTTCAAGAGGGCCCGCTCCATGGGGTTGGTCACGGCCGGCTTAGGTGGGAAGGGCGGGGGCGACATGGGCCCCCTCGTGGATCATCTCTTGGCCGTGCCTTCCACCACGGTCGCCCGCATCCAGGAAATGCACATCTTGCTGGGTCAGATGCTGTGCGGGGCGTTGGAAGTCGAGCTCGGCCTGGCCAGCGAATAGCCGGCAACGTGCTGAAAACACACATATAGTCGCAGCGTAGGTTTTCAGTTAGTGAAAATCGGCTTCTTAATCCTGAAACTATCTTGACTCGGTCCAGTGGGACGATTTCCCTTAGAGGCAGGGAGAAACACAATGGAAGCAACCGTTCTGCCCGGACCGGGCGCCAAAGCTCGTCCACAGCGACCGCATACCCAAGGCGACCGCCATAACATCCAGTCGGTTGATCGCGCTCTGTACCTGCTGGAAACGATAGCCGAAGCCGGCGGCGAAGCGACGCTAACCGAGCTCGCTACACGCACTAACCTCAACATCTCCACCTGTCATCATCTGCTGGCCACCCTGATCCAGCGTGGCTTCGCGGCGAAGGTGCCAGGCCGCAGACTTTATGCCCTCGGCGCGCGCATTCTCTACCTCGGGCACACCTGCCTGCAGGTCGATCTGCCGCGTCGCGCGCAACGCTACATGGAAGCGATAAACCAGGCGACGGGAGAGACCGTGCATCTGGCCGCCCTGCAAGGTGATGCCGTGATAACGCTCGCGGTACGCGAAGCACGCCACGCCGTGCGGGTCGACACGGGCAGAATCGGAAAGATGGAAGCACCGCACGCAACCTCGCTCGGCAAGGCCATATTGGCCTGGCTTCCGGAGGACGAAATGCAGCGGATCCTGTCGCACGGCATGAAGCGGTTCACCGACAAGACAATCACCGAATTTCCCGCACTGATCGAATCACTACGCATTGTTCGCCGCAACGGCTATGCGCTTGATCGCGAGGAGTTTCTGCCGGGGGTAATTTGTGTGGGCGCCGCTATTCGCGACCAGGCTGGAACGGTTATCGGAGCCATCAGTGCTTCGACACCGGCGATGCGCGCCAGTGACGATCACATTGCGTTGATGCGTGACGAGATCGTGGCTGCGACCCGCGCGTTGTCAGCTGAATTCGGTGATCTAGGCGCACAACATAATCAACAGGCCGTCGCAAATTGATCGACCGGTCATAATTTTCGGGGAGGAAACATGTACGCACCCGCCGGTGTGAAAACTAATCACAACGAATTTCCGATTCCGGATACGCAACGGGCCTGGGTGCTCGGTGAGCCCGGTCAGCTTGGCATTACGACCAAGCCGATTCCGGTGCCAAAAAAGGCGGAAGTGCTGGTGCGCATCGACGCGGTGGCGATTTGCGCCACCGATCTCGAAATCATCTATCACGGCCCGCCGGCGTCGATTCAAGGTGGATTGCCGTTCAACAAAAACTTTACGCCTGGTCATGAATACATGGGCACAGTCGTGGCCCTCGGGCCTGGCGTTGACGAATATAAGATCGGCCAGCGGGTGGCGGTCGAAATCCACGCGGGTTGCGGACAGTGCAAACGCTGCCGCGAGGGCATGTACACGTCATGCCATAACTACGGTCTCAACTACGGCGACGTAGACAAGGGCCACCGCGCCAACGGATTCACCACTGACGGCGGGTTTTGCGAATACCAGGTCAACAACATCAATACCCTTGTGTCACTTGCGGATGAGATGAGCGACGAGGAAGGGACTCTCGTCGTAACCGCCGGCACCGCGATGTACGCGCTGACCGAACTCGGTGGGCTGGTTGCGGGCGAAAGTGTCTGCGTCACCGGGCCCGGTCCGATTGGCCTGATGGCCGTTGCGGTGGCCAAAGCATTGGGTGCCCACTCGGTCATTCTTACCGGCACACGCGACAACCGCCTCAAGATCGGCCTCGAACTCGGGGCCGATGCCGTCGTCAATATTCGCAAGGAGCCCGATGTCGTTGCGGCCGTGAAGAAACTCAATGGCGGCAAGGGCGTCGACTATGTGGTCGAGTGCTCCGCGGCGACCAGCGCGGTCAACGACGCCGTGCGCATGGTCAATCGTGGCGGACGCGTATGCCTTGCCGCCTTCGCGCATGAGGAAGTGCCGGTCGATGTCGCGCATATCGTGCGCAATAATATCTACCTCTACGGTATCCGTGGTGAAGGCAAGAGCGCGACGCATCGCGCGGAAGCCTTCATGAGACAAAAGCGCTTCGACGCGACAAAGATTCACACACATACGTTTCCGCTTGATGACCTTCCGACGGCGATCCGCTACGCCAAGGATCGAGTCGAAGACGCGATCAAGGTTGTGGTGAAGGCAAAGATGGACGCCGCCCACAAGCAAGCGGCGGAGTGACGCCTGTCTCGTCCGGCGAAGGAAGGGTCCGGGGAGCGCGATGCTGACCTGCGATGACTACATCACGCCGGCTTCGCTCGACGAGGCGTTCGATGCGATGGCCGCACATCGCAGCCACTATCGTATTGTCGCCGGTGCAACCGACACACTGCCGTGGGCGCGTGAGGGTCGCGCGGGCGACGTGCATATTCCGGTTCTGATAGACGTTACGAAAATCCATGAATTGCTTCATATCTCTGTCGGCGACAAGCGCGTTCGACTTGGCGCCGCAACGCCGATCCAGCGTTTTCTGGATGACACAAATCTGGCCCGCTCGCTGCCCGCCATGCCGCGTTGCGCGGTGTGGTTCGCCGATGATCAGATCCGGGCGCAGGCTACGATCGGCGGAAACATCGTCAACGCGTCGCCGGCGGCGGATGCGACCCCCTGCCTGATCGCGCACGAGGCGGAGGTGGAACTGGCGAAAAAATCCGGCGGCAAGATCACGCGTCGGCGCATGAAGCTGGATCAGTTCGTGACCGGTCCGAACCGCACTGAGCTTGAGGAAGGCGAGTTGCTGGTTGGGGTCGAGTGCGACGCTTTGCCGGGTTGCGGCGGCAGTTTCGAGAAAGTTGGCCATCGCCGCTCGCTGGTAATTTCGCTCGTGTGTCTTGCCACGCTGGTCAAGCTCGATGGAAAGGGCCGGTACATCGAGGATGTCCGCCTGTCGATTGCCGGTATCGGTCCGAAGCCGCTGCGTCTCAATGAGATCGAGAATTTCTTGCGGCGCGGGCCAGTTAGCGCCGAACGGTTCAATCAGGCCGCGGACATGCCGGTCTCCCTTGTTGCGTCGCGTACACGCCAGGAATATCGCCGCGAGGTCGTGCGCGGTTTCGTGCTGCGTGGCTTGATCAATGCGGCCCGCGCCGCCGGCGCCAAGCCGGACACGCTGACACCTGAACTGGAGGCGGCCTATGCCTGACCTTCAGTTTCAGGCGACGATCAACGGCCGCAAGATTTCCCGCAGTGCCAAGCCGCATCAAAGACTGCTCGATTTCATTCGCGACGATCTCAATTTGACCGGTAATAAGGAGGGCTGCGGCGCCGGCGAATGCGGGACCTGCTCAGTGTTCGTCGACGGCACGCTGATGAAATCCTGCCTCCTGCCGGTTGCTAAGGCTCAGGGGACGACCATCGAAACGGTCGAGGCGTTGGCGAAAACCGGTGAGCTCAGCGTCCTGCAAAAAGCCTTTCACAAGACGGGCGCCAGCCAATGCGGCTATTGCATCCCCGGCATGGTGATGGCGGCAACCGCCGCGCTTCGAACAAACCCCTTCGCCGACCGTGAGGAGATCAAGGAGCGGCTGGGTGGCAACATCTGCCGCTGCACCGGCTATCAGAAGATCTTCGACGCAGTTGAGCTGGCGCGCGATGTACAGAATGGCACGCTGCCGGCGTCCGCTCTGATGGAAGACGAAGCCGAAAGCGGTGATTTCATAGGCAAAAATGTGCGGCGTATAGATACTCCAAGCAAGGTGTCGGGCCGGCTGAAATATGCCGCCGACATGACGATGCCCGGAATGCTGCACGTTCAGGTTCTTCGCTCTCCGTACGCGCATGCGCGCATCGTTTCTATTGATACGTCCGCTGCTGAAGCGATCGAGGGCGTCGCAGGCATTATCACGAGCGCAGACGTGCCGGGCGAAGACGGATTTGGCGTTTTCGTAAACGACCAACCTGTCATGGCGCAAGACAAAGTCCGCTACGTCGGTGAGGCGGTGGCGGCAGTTGCCGCCGAAGATCTGCTCATTGCCAAGCGGGCGCTGTCTTCAATCAATGTTATTTACGCGCCGTTGCCGTCCGTTTTCGATCCTGAGGAAGCGCTGTGCCCCGGGGCACCGGTGCTGCACGACTACGCACCGGATAACGTCACCAAACATATTCCGATCCGTGTCGGCGATACCGAGAAAGGCTTCGCCGAAAGCGATCTGGTGATCGAGGAAACATATTCGACGCAGCCGATCGAGCATGCTTACCTCGAGCCGGAAGCCGGGCTCACCTATGTCGACCACGACGGCGTGGTGACGATCGTTTCGCCGGATCAGAATATCACTCACCATCGCCACATGCTGGCGCGCATCATCGCCAAGCCGATAAGTAAAGTTCGCTTCATCATGAGTCCGGTCGGTGGCGGTTTCGGCGGCAAGGAAGACATGATCTACCAGGGCATGCTGGCTCTGCTCGCCATGAAGACGCAGCGGCCGGTTCGGCTCGTGTTCACGCGCGAAGACTCGATCATTTCCACCGCCAAGCGTCACCCATCTCGCACCGTGCTCCGGATGGGATTGATGCGCGATGGCCGCATTCGCGCGTTGCGTATGAAGATGATTTGCGACGGGGGCGCCTACGGCCTGTCCACCGAGGGGGTCATGCGCAAGGCGGCAATTCTGGCGGCCGGGCCTTATGTCATTCCCAACGTACGGGTCGACACGTTTGGCATCTACACCAACAATACGCCATCGGGCGCGTTTCGTTCCTTCGGCGCTTTGCAGACAGCCTTTGCGACAGAATCCCATCTCGATATTTGCGCGGAGCGGCTCGGGCTCGACCCGTTCCAAATCCGGCGGATCAATGCGATGCGCGACGGCGCACTCACGCATACAAAGGCGAAATTGGGTTCAGTCAGCCTGATGCGCGCACTTGATGCGCTGGAAAAGGCCTCCGGCTGGGAAACGGGTGCGCCGACGTCTCGGGGCGAGATCCGTGGCGATCTTGACCGGCCCGATATTCGGCCCCCATGCGCACTGGGGGCTCGTTTTGCGGCAGCCGAGAAGCGGGAGGCGGCGGAGTAGGCGATGGCACGCAAGCGCGGACGAGGAATGGCAGCATGCTGGTACGGCATTGCGCGCACCGCTGTGATCGACCGCGCGGCAGCGTGGGCTGAAATCGACGACGGGGGTAGCGCTA
>JANWKN010000083.1 GCA_025451355.1 Pseudolabrys sp.
GGTGTCCACAACGACCATTTGTTCGATGCCTTTCAGCGCGCCGGCGAATTCTTGCGTGTCATCCACACCCGGCACGAGCAAGGTGCGGGTTATATGGCGCTCGGCGCGGCGCTGGCGACCGGCAAACCGCAGACCTATTCGGTGGTGCCCGGCCCGGGCCTGCTCAACTCGGGCGCGGCCTTGCTCACGGCCTACGGGATGAACGCCCCCGTGCTGGCATTGATCGGGCAGATCCCCGCAGCAGCGATCGGCAAGCATCAAGGCCATCTGCACGAGATCCGCGATCAGGGGGGTATTCTGGCGCGGTTGGTGGATCATTCCTTCCACATTGACGGGCCGGAGGATGTATCGGCCAAGGTTGCCAAAGCCATTCAATCCATGGGCCGCGGCCGTCCCGGGCCGGCAGCGCTCGAATGCGCGATCGATGTCTGGGGCAAGCGCGGATCCGTTTCCGCCATCGCCGCTCCCTCTCCGCGGCACGCCGCCAAGATCGACGAGGGCAAGGTTCGTGCGGCGGCGAAACTTCTCGGCAAAGCGAAGCGTGTGCTGATCATCGCCGGCGGTGGCGCACAGGATGCCTCGCCCGAAGTGACGCTACTGTCCGAGATGTTGCAGGCCCCGGTGCTGGGCTATCGGCGCGGCCGCGGCGTGCTCGATTCCCGCAATCCGTTCAGCGTGACGCTGCCGCTTGGCCGCGAACTATGGGGCGAAGCCGATGCCGTGCTGGCCGTCGGCACGCGGCTCCTCAATCCGATACGACAATGGGGCGTCGACAAGAATTTGCAGATCGTGCGCGTCGACGCCGACGCGGATGAGCCCGCGCGGCTGCAAAAGCCCAAGGTCGCGCTGATCGGCGATGCCGCACCGATTCTGCGGCGCTTGATCGATCAACTGGCAAAATTCAATACGCGCCGTACGTCCCGCAAAGAGGAGATGCAGGAGCGTCAGGCGAAGCTGCGGGAGCGGCTCGCTAAACTCGCGCCGCAGCTCGCCTTTCTCAGCGCGATCCGCGCCGAGCTGCCGGAGGACGGCATCTACGTCGATGAAGTCACGCAAATCGGATTTGCCGCCCGGCTGGCGCTTCCGATCTACAGGCCACGCACGTTTTTATCGCCCGGGTATCAGGACAATCTCGGTTGGGGCTACGCCACCGCGCTCGGCGCGCAGCATGCGAGGCCTGATGTGCCCGTACTCTCGATCAACGGCGACGGCGGATTTCTCTATACCGGCAACGAGCTCGCCACCGCCATTCGCCACCGGATACCGCTGGTGGCGGTGGTTTTCGTCGACGGCGCCTTTGGCAATGTGCGTCGTATCCAGCAAGAGCAGTTCGGCAATCGGCTGATCGCCAGCGATCTTGCCAATCCCGATTTTGTGAAATACGCGGAGAGCTTCGGCGCTGCCGGGCGTCGCGCCCGTGGTCCGGATGAACTGCGCGTGGCCTTGCGGGAATCCTTTGCCCGCCGCGAACCGACCCTGATCGAGGTGCCGGTGGGGGCCCTGCCTAGTCCCTGGGAATTCATCCATATGCCGCGCGTGCGAGGAAAGTAAGTGTGAGTTGCCAGTATGGTTGCCATGACGGCGTCGGATCGGGTTAGGTTGCGCGGCACGATGGATTTGATCAGCACCAGCGATGACCTCGCGGCGGTTTGCGCGCGGATGGCGAAGCATCCGTTCGTCACCGTCGATACCGAGTTCCTGCGCGAAACGACGTATTACCCGCTGCTGTGCGTCGCGCAGATGGCCTCGCCCGAGGAAGCCGTCGTCGTCGACGCGCTGGCCACGGGGCTCGATCTCTCTCCTCTCTTTGCGCTGATGGCGAATGAAAGCATCATCAAGGTCTTTCATGCCGCGCGGCAGGACATTGAAATCGTCTGGAACATGGCCAAGACGATTCCGCACCCAATTGTCGATACCCAGGTAGCGGCGATGGTCCTCGGCTACGGCGATTCGATCTCGTACGACCAGCTCGTCCAGCGCATCACCGGCGATACGCTCGACAAGTCGCATCGCTTCACCGACTGGACGCGGCGGCCGCTCAGCGACGCGCAGATCGCCTACGCATTGTCCGACGTGACGCATCTGCGCGATGTCTATCTGAAGCTTGCGGAAGATCTCGACAAGCGCGGACGCAATAATTGGGTCGAGGCAGAGATGGAAGTGCTGACCTCGCCCGAGACCTACCGCGCCGATCCGGAACGGGCGTGGGAGCGGCTCAAGAGTCGCGTGCGCAAGCCGAAAGAGTTAGCCGTGCTTATGGAAGTCGCCGCATGGCGTGAACGCGAGGCGCAGACGCGCGATGTTCCGCGGGGGCGCGTGATCAAAGACGACGTGATCGGCGACATCGCCGTGCAGGCGCCGACCTCGATCGAGCGTCTCGGACATCTGCGGTCGCTGCCCAAGGGCTTTGAGCGCTCGCGCTGGGGCGAGCAGATCATCGAGGCGGTCAAACGCGGGCTCGAGCGCGATCCAAAAACGCTGCCGCGGCTCGAACGCTTCCGCCCGGCGGCGAACGGCGCGGCGACGGTCGAATTGCTCAAGGTCCTCCTGCGCATGACGGCGGAGCGGCACGGGGTCGCCGCCAAAGTGATCGCCACCATCGACGACCTCGACCGGATCGCCGCCGACGACGAGGCCGACGTCCCCGCCCTCAAGGGTTGGCGCCGCGACCTGTTTGGCGAGAAAGCGCTTGCGCTTAAGCAGGGCCGGCTTGCACTTGCAGTCGACAATGGAAGAGTGGTGACAGTCTATAAAGACTAGACCTTAAGTCTCGATCGATGGCTCGCGGCCGATAAGGCGCGCCAATTGCCGCAGTCGTCCGGCCAATCGATCACTCACAAGCTCGCTGTATGCGCCGGGTAGTTTGAGTATTAGCTTGCCGCGCTTGACTCGCATCGTGGTTTTCGGAAGCACGCCGCTTTGCCCAGCTGTGAGAATGTAAGCGACACGCATGGCAGCACCCAGAACGCGCGCACGATCCAACATCCGTGTTGTGGCAAGCTCACGTAGCCGCGGGGACAAATCCTCTTCACTCAACCCGGCGTGACGAAAATAAACCGACAACGCGAGATACGCGCGGCCGGGATGGTCGATCGCAACAAAGGAACCGTGCGCGATGATATTCATCGACTGCTCGCCGCGGTAATCCGGGTGGGCGCGCCAGCCAATGTCCGCCAGCAGACAAGCGGCGTGGCGCAACCGGCGCTCATCCGAACTTTCCTCAAGTCCGGTGGATTCCATAAAACGATCGGTCCAGTTGATCAGTTCTTGGCCGTGGTGCGGCGACCGTGACCGTAGCACATTGAGATCGGCTGCCGCCGAGATCAGTGGATCGCGCGCACGCTCGCGTGCGTTGAGAAGCGAATACAAAAGGCCCTCGCGCACGCCGAGTACGGAAATCACCACCTGCTTGGGCTTGATCGTGCGAACCAAATTCTCCATCACCAGCGCGGCATAGGCGAGCAAAGGCCGGCGAGCGGCGTTCACGACCTCGATTTTCGAAAGCGTGTCGGTATCGACGTGGTGCACAAGCCTGGAAAACTCCTGCGCCTCGCGCGCGGATATCCGGTAATTGTGCATGACGTGGAAGGGATAGCCTGTCTGCCACATGTGCAGCCGCGCCAGTGCGCGCCACGTTCCGCCGACCGCGTAGAAAGTGCGGTCCTCGCCATCGTGCAACATCTCGAGATCTTCGAAGGCTTCCTCGACGAATTTCTCGGCTTTTTTGAGAGATTTGCCGGTAATGTCCTGAAGTGCCAGGCCACCGAACGGCAGCGTTACACCGCCCCTCACACGAGAGCCATGCACATCGACAAGCTCAAGCGAACCACCGCCGAGGTCGCCGACGATGCCATCCGGCCTGTGAATTCCCGACACAATACCGAGCGCGGTGAGATAGGCCTCACGTTTGCCGGAGAGGATCGTGATCTTTGTTCGGCAAATGCGCTCAGCTTCGGCGATGAACGCCCGGCCATTGCGCGCGTCCCGGCAAGCGGCAGTAGCAATCGCCCAAATCCGTCGCACGTGCAAGATATCGCACAGGGCGCGAAACCGTCGTAACGCATCGAACGCGGTGTCGATCGCATCCACGGGCAGTAGACCAGTCGATTGCACCTGTCGCCCCAGGCCGGCCAGCACCTTTTCGTTAAAGATTGGCGTCGGCGACCGAGTCAGCCCCTCATAGACAACAAGACGGATCGAGTTCGATCCAATATCGATAACGGCAATCGGTGGACCGTGATCGAGTCGGCCTTTAGCCGCGCCGATGATTTTGGGTGATCGCTTACGCCCCTTCGATGAGGCGGCGTATAAGACTGCGCGGTTGCGATTCCTTGAGCGATTTCCCACGGCCGGACAGACTCGGATTTGTCATGAAATACTTGTGGGCGTTGAACGGCTCTTCGCCCGGGGCGGCCTTTATGCGCGTGGAACTGCCATCCGGCAAGAGCTTCCAGCTTTGCTCGTTGTCCTTGAAATTTGCCACCATAATTTGACCGAGAACCTGCTCATGCACGGTCGCATTGAGAATCGGACACAGAACCTCCACCCGACGGTCCAGGTTCCGCGGCATCATATCGGCTGACGAGATATAAATAGCGGACTTTTGATGCGGCAGAGGGTGACCGGCCCCGAAACAATAAATGCGACCATGTTCGAGAAAACGGCCGATAATTGATTTGACGCGGATGTTTTCGGACAGTCCCGCAACCCCAGGCCGCAAACAACAAATGCCGCGAACGACCAGATCAATTGAGACGCCCGCAGCGGACGCATCGTAAAGTGCGTCAATAATTCCAGGGTCCACCAAGGCGTTCATCTTCATCCAAATCGATGCTGGCCGGCCGGTCTTGGCGTGCGTGATCTCCTGGGCGATGTGGTCCAGGATGCGCTTGCGGAGATTTATCGGCGAAATGGCCATGCGTTCAAGCTCGGCGGGCTCAGCGTAACCGGTTATGTAGTTGAATATACGTGCGACATCCCGCGCAATAACGGCGTCGGCGGTGAAGAAAGACAGGTCGGTATATATGCGCGCCGTGACCGGATGGTAGTTGCCGGTGCCAACGTGAACGTAAGTGGCCAGTTCGCCCGCTTCGCGACGCACCACCAACGACAACTTGGCGTGTGTCTTTAATTCTATAAATCCATATACAACCTGCACGCCTGCACGCTCGAGGTCGCGCGCCCATCGAATGTTGGCTTCCTCATCGAAGCGCGCTTTCAATTCGACCAGCGCCGTCACCGACTTGCCCGCTTCAGCCGCCTCAACGAGTTGTTTCACGATCGGCGATTCAGCAGATGTGCGATAGAGGGTCTGTTTTATCGCAACAACATTGGGATCGCGGGCGGCCTGTTGCAGGAACTGCACCACCACGTCGAAGGATTCGTAAGGGTGGTGAACGACAAGATCTTTTTGACGAATAGCGGCGAAACAATCCCCGCCATGATCACGTATGCGCTCCGGATAACGCGGATTGTAAGGAACGAACTCAAGATCGGGGCGATCGAGTTTTGTAAGTTGGTTAAGGTCGTTAAGCGCGAGCACACCATCGACCCTGAAGACTTCATCGTCGGCGACCGCAAGTGCGCGTTGCACGAAACCGCACAGTTCTGCAGGCATCGATGCACTGAGTTCGAGCCGAATCGCCGAGCCGCGCCGCCGCTGCTTGAGCGCGGTCTCGAATAGACGCACCAGGTCCTCGGCCTCTTCTTCGATTTCAACTTCGGAGTCGCGGATGGCACGAAATACTCCCTGCCCTTTGACCGTGTAACCTGGGAAAAGACGACTGATGAACAGCGCCGTCGCTTCCTCCAGCGTGATCAGGCGGATCGCATGATCGCTGCCACCCGGAAGCTTGATGAACCGCTCGATCTTTTGCGGCATACGAATGAGCGCGTTCATCGCCTTGCCGTCTTTGACACGTGCGAGCTGCAACGCAATCGAAAAAGCCAGATTGGGAATGAACGGGAATGGGTGCGCGGGATCGATCGCGAGTGGCGTTAGCAGCGGAAAAACATGTGTGAGGAAATGCTCTTCCAGCCAGTTGCGTTCCGCCTTTTTGAGATCTCCGCCCTCAACCAGAGCAACATTTGCTGCAGCAAGTGCAACACGCAACTCTAGCCAACGTTTCTGCTGGTCCTTAGCGAGCTGCGAAACCGCCTCTCCGATGCGAGTCAGTTGTTCGGACGGCGTCAACCCATCCGGGCTTTGCGTCAGAATGCCTTCGCGCAGTTGGCCCTTGAGGCCGGCAACGCGCACCATAAAAAATTCGTCGAGATTGTTTGCTGAGATCGAGAGAAAACGCACACGCTCAAGTAGCGGATGTTGCTCATTGGCAGCCTCCTCCAGCACGCGTCTATTGAAATGGAGCCATGACAGCTCGCGATTGATGAACCGTTCGGGGCTCTGTCTTATGTTGAGGAGTGTGTTTGGCTCAGTAGACGTTGCGGAACCGAGGCGGTCATTGGTCGCATCGATTTCATCAATCTGAACAATAGCTTGGCCGCGATCAGCCATCGAACTTGCCTATGATTTTATAACCGTAGCCAAAAATAAAGGCTGCGGGATGACAGTTCGCCTCGTTGCACCCCACTTCGTCAAGTGTGCCATGCCAGCGTTAAGGAGTGCGAAACAACTCTACGGCGAGCGCGCGCGTCACCGGCCGGTGCTGCCGCATTGCTTCGTCATCAAGCGTCTGAATAGCCGCGTGCGCCGCTGCAAATGAACGGTCAATGCGGTTAACGAGATAGTTCACCACCGATTCATCAAGAATCAACTGCCGATCGGCAGCTAGCTTGATCAGAAGCGAGCGCAAGAGCGTGTCGTCAGGCGGCTTGACCATTACCGCCGGCAGCGCACGTAATCGAGATACAAGATCGCGAATTGTTACAGGTAGGTTTGCCACCGCAGAACGGGACGTCAGCAATACATATGCATCTACTTCACGTGCCAGATTGATTAGATGAAATAGTGCGTGCTCATCGAGATCTATTACTTCCAGATCTTCCACCACCAGCGCCCCGGTTGCGAGCGCGCCGGGCACGTCGGCGATAGATAATAATTTAGCGGATAACACACGTGCGCCGGACTCATCCGCCCACATCGCGGCGAGATGGCTCTTACCAGATCCCTCAGAACCGATGAGAGCAACAATCCGATCTGGCCAGTCAGGCCAGCGCTCGACCAACGTCAGGGCTGCAATGTTTGATGGGCCGCTCAGAAAATCCTCGCGCGCAAAGCTCACCGAGTGATCAAGATCGAGCACCAGCTGACGAGGAATGAATGGGCCACTCATGTCATCAGCCCGATTCGCCTGAAAAAAATGAAGCTGGCGGATCCTGCGGAACGGGACAACGCGCCGATGGAGGGACGACTCGATGCAAAAAGGTGTGGGCCGCTCCGCTCACTTTTTCGCCGCCGTGGAATTTATGTGACGCACCCACTCGGCCACGTATGCAGCGACAGACAGCAACGTCAACGCCGCGACGACTCCCATAAGAATTAGCGAGATCGTTGGCAGTGGGTAACCAAATCCAAGCGTGCCAAGTACGACACAAGCAAAGACGATCTGAGCGACGGTATTGAGCTTGGACACGAGCAACGGTTTGACCTTGATCGGTATGCCCACCAACCAAGACAGCATAACCGCACCGACAATCATGATATCACGCGAGACTACCAGTATCACCAGCCAGCCAGGGATCAGGCCATTGACTCCCAAAGCGATGTAAATTGATACGATGAGAGCCTTATCGGCCAGCGGGTCCAGATAAGCGCCGAGTTCAGTCGTCATGTGGAAACGTTTGGCAAGGTAGCCGTCGACGGCGTCGCTCAGGCCGGCGCCCAGGAACAGCACGAATGCGATCCACATCGCCCCCGAGGCGATTGCCCAGACTACGACCGGCACGAGTAGGATGCGGCCCAGCGTAATGAGATTTGGAATACTCAAGTGAAACCCGGCTTGCGAACACAGTCCGGCACCGAGTGCCGGAAACGCGCCAATTCTACCGGTGGAGTATAACGGCGCTCAGACCATTGCGCGACTTGCGATTCCAACGTAGGACCCGGCGCGGACGAGGGCCTCTATGACGGAAAAAACGCGCGGTTTCACTTACGCGCAAGCCGGTGTTGATATCGACGCCGGCAACCGAATGGTCGAGTTGATCAAGCCTTTGGTCCGGGCTACCGCCCGCCCGGGCGCAGACGCCGAGATTGGGGGATTTGGCGGGCTTTTTGATCTCAAGCGGATAGGCTATCGCGACCCCGTATTGGTTGCGGCGACCGATGGCGTCGGAACCAAGCTCAAGGTCGCCATCGAAACCGGCCGCCACGACACTATCGGCATTGATCTGGTCGCGATGAGCGTGAACGACCTGGTGGTCCAAGGTGCCGAGCCCCTTTTTTTTCTTGACTACTACGCCTGTGGGAAACTTGAGCCAGAAATCGGGGCCGCGGTGGTTGCCGGCATCAGTATCGGCTGCCGGGAGGCCGGCTGTGCTCTTATCGGGGGCGAAACGGCGGAAATGCCGGGCGTCTATCAGGGCGATGACTACGACCTCGCGGGTTTCGCGGTCGGTGCAGTTGAGCGCGACGCCATCTTGCCACGCTCCGATATCGCGGACGGAGACATCATTGTTGGACTTGCGTCGTCCGGCATACACTCCAATGGCTATTCACTCGCGCGCAAGGTAGTCGAAAAAACAGGGCTGCCGTGGGCGGCACCAGCGCCATTCCTGCCTGAGCGAAGTCTCGGCAACGCCATCCTCACCCCAACCCGCATCTACGTGAACGCATGCATCACAGCTATCCGTGAGACCAAAGCGGTCAAAGGTATGGCGCACATCACAGGTGGTGGATTCCCGGACAACATTCCGCGGATCCTGCCCAAGGGACTTGGCGCCCGTATCGATTTGACCCAGATAACTGTTCCGCCGGTGTTTCAATGGCTCGCGCGCGAGGGAAACATTGCGCAGAACGAAATGCTACGAACCTTCAACTGCGGAATTGGAATGACCGTTGTTACTGCGCCGGGTGAGGTAGATGCGGTCACGAAGACTTTTGAACGTTCGGGAGAAACGGCCGTAGTATTAGGGACAGTGACTAAGGAAACCGGCGATCAGCGTGTAATTTATCACGGATCCCTCGATCTGGGCTAAGCCATGAGTCGCAAACGCGTCGCTGTGCTGATTTCCGGCCGCGGGTCTAACATGGTGGCCCTCATAGAGGCTGCGAAGGCGAAAGATTATCCTGCAGAAATCGCGGTAGTAGTATCCAACCGTGCAGACGCTGGCGGCCTGCTCGTGGCGAGTGCTGCAGGCATCGATACAGAGATCGTTGATCACACCAAATTCGGCCAAGATCGCGATCGTTTTGAAAGCGCGCTTCAAACGGTCCTGGAAAGCTACCGGATCGAGATTGTCTGCTTAGCCGGCTTCATGCGATTGCTGACTGCCAACTTTCTGGAGAAATGGCAGTGGCGTATTCTCAACATTCACCCTGCCCTGCTACCGGATTTCAAAGGCTTGGATACGCACCGGCGCGTCCTCGAGGCAAACGCAAAAATTCACGGCGCAACCGTGCATTTTGTCGTGCCCGAAATGGATTCCGGACCGATCATCGCACAGGCCGCAATCCCTATAAGACCAGACGATAGCGAGGAAACACTCGCGGTTCGCGTACTAAAGGTAGAGCATCGCATTTATCCTTTGGCGCTCAAACTGGTGGCCGAGGGCCGAGTTCAGCTTAAAAAAAACCGCTGCTTGATCGACGGTGTTCCTGTTCCGAACGTCACTGACCTTGCTCCTACCGATCCAATCTAAAAATTTCGCGGTGCAACAGCACGACAAAAAATAATTCAATTGCACGCGCGGTGTTATAGAGTTGATTTGAATTAGCGACGTCACACTCAGTGGCGTGACCAACAGAGGGGGAAACCATGGCGGCAAAAAGCAATGCGAGATTGCTGTATCCGGGATTAGCCGACTTTTACGCGACGTGGCGCGATATCAGCTACACGCTGGTGCGTATCGTCGTCGGCGTCGTCATGATTATGCACGTCTGGGGCAAGTTCAAAATTGGCGCAGGAGCAGTCGCGGCCAACGTCATGGCAAAAAACGGACTTGAGCCGTCAATGGCGTTTGCCTACGCAGCGATGTTTCTCGAGGCCGTTGGCGGGGTTTGCCTCATCATAGGGTTATTCACCCGTTTCTTTGCTGCGGCATTGGCAATCGAGATGCTGATTGCCTTGTTTGGTGTGCACTGGGTGAGAGGATTCTCGGTCAGCCAGGGCGGTTACGAGTACGTTTTGCTTCTCGGGGTGGTGCTCTTCGCTATCGCCATTCGTGGCGGTGGCCCGTATTCAGCTGACAACGCGATCGGCAAAGAACTCTGAGAGGTGTGGAAACGGAACATCAAGCGCGGGCATCACGTCCGCGCTTTTACCCGTTGAGTTCCACCAAAGTTACCAACAGATCAACGGCTTAGCTTTTTGCTGAGCCGTTTTTCATGTTGCACATGTTGCAGCCTGTTCCCCTTTGATTCCAAC
>JANWKN010000084.1 GCA_025451355.1 Pseudolabrys sp.
GGATCGATAGCTGTCGCCTTTTCGAGCAGCGCTTGCGCGACCATGTTGTCTTGTCGCGTCAATCGCCAGTAGTGCGACAGTCCGCGCATCACCAGATCCCAGGCATCCATGCTATCGGGCGCCTTGCGCTGGGCGCGGAAATTTTCCGCGGCGTAAAGCTGCGGTTCGATCGCGCCAACGATAGCCTCCGTGATCTCGTCCTGAACCGCGAAGACGTCGGCGATATTGCGGTCGTAACGTTCAGCCCAAATATGGCTGCCAGTTGTGACATCGTTGAGTTGCGCGGTGATGCGCACACGCTCGCCTTCCTTTCGCACGCTTCCTTCGACGACGTAACCGACGCCGAGTTCTTCGCCGATTTGCTTCAAATGGACGGCTTTGCCCTTGTATGTGAATGACGAGTTGCGCGCGATCACAAAGAACCACCGCAATTTCGACAGCGCGGTTATGATGTCTTCACTGATGCCATCGGAGAAATATTCCTGCTCGGATTCGTCGCTCATATTGACGAAAGGCAGCACAGCGATGGCCGGCCGATCGGGCAGGGGCAACGCTGCGCGCAGTGAATCGCCGATGTCGGCTTGTGGCCGCGGACTTACGGGCGACGGCTCGATACCCAATGGCTGCAATCGCACGTCGCCGACGAAGCGAAGACCCTTACGTGCAATCGTGCGGATGAATTTCTGCTCCAAACCGCTGTCGCCAATCGCCTTGCGCGCGGCATTGATGCGGCTGGTGAGGGTGGAGTCGGATACAACCCTGCCGCCCCAGACCGCTTCGATAAGGTCGTTTTTGCTGACGACGTGATCACGGTTTTGCACCAGGTAAATGAGTAGGTCGAACACCTGCGGTTCGACGGCAATCGGGTCGGCGCCGCAAAGCAGCTCGCGCCGATTCTCGTCAAGCATATGATTGCCAAAGAAAAACTGCACGACGCTGCCCCTCGCGATAGCAACCTAAGTCTCAGGAAATAATCAAGGCCGTCTAAAGGACAAATCAAGCTCTGGACAAAGTCTTTTGCGCGAGAGGGGCGTACTCACAACCCAACCATGTTGGAAATTGGACAGGAGCTTTCAATGCCTGCTGCAACTTTAACCGCCGAAAAACCCACCAAACAGGCCGCGCCGACCGGATCTCCCGACCTCGTTGCCATAAAGGCCCGCCAACAGACCGCCTGGTCTTCCGGCGACTACGCCGTTGTGGGCACGACCTTGCAGATTGTAGGCGAGGAGCTTTGCGAGGCCCTCGATCTTCGGGCCGGCAAGAAGGTTCTCGATGTTGCTGCCGGCAACGGAATGGTCAGCCTGGCCGCCGCCCGGCGCTGGTGCGACGTCACCTCGACCGACTATGTGGGCAGTCTCCTCGAGCGCGGCCGCGCCCGCGCCATGGCCGAAGGATTGCCGATCGAATTCAAAGTGGCCGACGCTGAAGCCCTGCCTTTTGCGGACGAGTCATTCGACACAGTGGTCTCGACTTTCGGCGTAATGTTCACGCCTAACCAGGAACAGGCTGCGGCCGAGCTGTTGCGGGTCTGCAAATCCGGCGGCCAGATCGGCCTGGCAAACTGGACCCCCGACGGCTTCATCGGGCAACTTTTCAAGACTCTCGGCAAATACCTGCCGCCGCCACCGGCCGCGAAATCCCCGATGCTCTGGGGCATGCGCACGCGCCTCAACGAACTGTTCGGGCCTGGTGCGACCTGGATCAAGACCGAGCCACGCGAGTTCAAATTTCGCTACCGCTCGGCGCAGCACTTCATTGAAGTGTTCAGGACCTACTACGGCCCGCTGCTCAAGGCGTTCTCAGCGTTGGATGTGCCTCAGCAGACCCGGCTCGAGCGCGACCTTTACGATCTCATCGGGCGCATGAACAAGGCGGAAGACACGACGATGGTCGTACCGAGCGAATATCTCGAAATCGTCATCGTGAAACGGTGAGGTTTCTCAGCCGCAGGCTGAGATCTCTGCAGGGTAAGAAGGAAAACCTCATGCATGCTGTGACCTACGGGGGTGCTCGCACCCCCGCTATTGCCCTTGTCGAAAACGCGCGAGTCAAACCGCGCAAGTCGGTCTTCGCCCGCTTCATGCATGGGCTGAAGCAGTCTCGGCTTGAGGAGGCTCGTCGTGTGATTGAAAGACATAGTCACCTTCTGGGCCCGGATCGTTTCCGGGGCGAGGGGATTGCGAGCGAAGGACAAAACGATGAAACGCTTTCTGATCGAACGTGACATTCCGGGCGCTGGCAATCTCAGTGCCGAGCAACTCAAAGGCGTTGCCGCGAAATCCAACAGCGTGCTCGCCAGGCTTGCTCCGAAGATACAGTGGCTTGAATCATACGTCGCCGCTGACAAGACATTCTGCATCTATCTTGCTGAAAACGAAGCGTTGGTCTTCGAGCATGCCAAGCTGGGCGGATTTCCGGTGACGAAAGTCACCGAGGTGCCGACTGTTATCAGCCCCATGACTGCTTATTGAAGGTCTTGGGGTGGAGGCGGCGTTGAAGGAAACGCTTTGGGATAACCCGTGGTTCTTTGTAACGCCGAAACAGAGCAGCGAACCACCCGTCAATTGTCCGATCACCGGCTTTCCCTGCGAAGGGGATCTTTCCTATCTGTGCGAGGACTACGGTTGCGCTCGCAAGGGTGGCTTGTCGCCGCGGTCTGAGGAAAATTTCGGCTGACCTCTCAGCGATACGGCATGTCCTTTCGGATGGTTCCGAATACTACCGGCGCCGGCATTTTCGCCCGCGCCTTGATGAGACTCGCGTTGCGCATTTGATGTGCGAGGCGACTCAAACTCACAGGTTCAGGTTAGGGTGGCTTTAGCCCAATCGGCGGACAATCGAATGCGAACGGTGTTGGCTCGCTGCAAAATCGTTTAGCTGCCTCAGACCCTGTGCAATTTCGCGCTGTTCAGCATCTTGCGCCATACGCTCGAAATCCGAAGCGGCTTTGAGCATTTGCTCGCGCGCAGCTTGAACGCGCAAGCGCTCGGCCATCGTTCGGCACTCGCGGGCTCGGGTGCGGCATCTTCGGCTTTCTGGAATGATTGATGGGGACATCAAATGTCGCCTGGTTGACGGGTGGCTCGCAAATCCTGTGTCGCTAAAATCGTTCCGCAGAATCACGGAAATAATCGAGGGCCGTCGCGGCGGAAAAAAGGCAGCTGATGGAGGTCACCGCGTGCGTGTGCCCGGATCCGTTGCCTCGTGCTTCTCGGCGAGCGAAAACGTCTCCACCATCTCGAAGGAGACGAGCCTTATCGAGCGGATTCGAGGTCGATTGGGCTAGTCTGACGCACTCCGCAGCATACCGACGGTACTCGATGGCGGAAAATGGCGGCACATACCCCTCCCGAGACGCAGCGGTAAAATCCGCGTCGCGATAATTGGTTCCACTACAACTTTCTCACAAAGTTGTTGAAGAACGAAGTTCCAGATCAGGACGTTGCTCCGTCAGGTGGCTGAGGAGGCAACGGTGCTGTAATCCCAAAAATACCGGCAGTACGCAGCGGATTGTATTCGCCTCTCACAAACGATGAGCGCTGCGGACAAGTTAAGATTGCTGGAGATTGCCGCTGCGTGGGAAAAGCGCGCACAGGAAGCCGAACGCCTAAAGACGAGTAAAAGCTAATCGGTGTCAATCCATCACGCACTCTTCTTCATTATTTTGATTTCCGTCCGTCTTGCTGGGTGCGTCGCGCTTTTCCCGGTCACGTTTTCTTTCTGCAATCGGTCAAGAAGCTGGTGCAGGGCCTGTTCAAGCCGTTCAGTGTGCACGGACGCGTTCAAGGGGGTGGGCTCGGGGTTTCCACCAAGTCCGGCATGCGGTGCAAGTGGCGCCGGAACGTCGGCGGCGGAGTTGTTTGAGATTGGATCCCACCTGGACGTCTGGGCGCGCCTGGCCTCGCGCCGACGGCGTCGTTCTGTGAAGTGAAGCATTGGTCCCGCAATGGCGAGCGTCACGAACATCAACAGGAGCAGAGCAAATGTATGATCGTCGTCGACGATCGACGTTTTCGGCGCGGGTCGCGGAACTGGCGCGGTCCGTTGCGGCTCTTCGGCGCGCGCGACCGATTGCGGCAGAACATCGCCCGCGCTCGCGACGACACTGCGGGGCGGGGTCTCGGAGTCGTCTGCACTTGGTGATAAATCAGGTGAACTGGCCGGCTGTTCGTTCGACGCGGGCGGCTGCGTTACAGCTGAAACAGATGACGACTGATTCGCTAATCTGGACGCATCGAGCCAGTAGGCCGGCGTCGCCGCCATTGCGTTAGCCTCCGAAGCGGCCTCTGTAGGCATGCCTCCCGTTCCCGTTGTCACAGAACGTCGCGCCCCGGCGAGCGTCTGCGACCGCGTCGCTGGCGCTGCACGCTTCTCGGATGCTGGCGTACTCTTCTGAACACGCAGACCTTCCGGGCCCAGGCGCCAGCATTGACGACCACTGGCGCGATCGAATCGATAGTACCAATGCTGCCTCTGCGGGGCCGACGAATTTGGCTTGCTCAGACACTCCTCTGCAGCGCGCACCTCGTGTGTCGATTGTGCGAACACGCCTGCAAGCAGAACAAAAGCTACAAAGGCCAAAACGGAAGTTGATTTTAATTCTGGCATGCCTGCCCTCCTCGACGTTGCATCAAGCACGCGATCAGAAACTAATTGGTGATGCCGATTGGAAACTGCGATTGGGGCTGCAATACGTTGCAAATTCGGCAAGCGCACACCGCCATAATGGTAGTGAGGTGGGTGTGCCGTCGTCGCGCACGCGACGTTACAAAGGTTTTTTGTCGCGCGTCTGCCAGAGGTATCGACCCCGGACGATTTGCGGCAATTAGATGGTGATGAAGATCAGCTGCTGAGTCGCAAAAGTTTTCGGCAGGACCGGTCTCCGCCGAGTCCTGCCGACCAGTCTCACATCATATTCTTCTTATTTCGCGACGACGACTTTCTGCCGTTGCTCGCCGAGTTTGTCGATGCCGAGCGTCACGACGTCTCCGGCCTTGAGAAACACCGGCGTCGGTTTCATCCCAAGGCCGACGCCCGGCGGCGTGCCGGTGATGATGATGTCGCCCGGCTCCATCACGAAGAACTGCGAGCAATACCAGACAAGGTGTTCGCAATCGAAGATCATCGTCTTCGTGTTGCCGCGCTGGCGCTTCTCGCCGTTGACGTCGAGCCACATGTTCAGGTTCTGCGGATCCTTGACCTCGTCCTTGGTGACGAACCACGGGCCGATTGGGCCGAAGGTCTCGCAGCTCTTGCCCTTGTTCCACTGGCCACCGCTGCGTTCGATCTGGAATACGCGCTCGGACACATCATTGCCGAGAAAATAACCGGCGATGGCGTCCTTCGCCTTGTCGCGCGCGAGGTAGCGCGCGCGTTTACCGATGACGATACCGAGTTCGACCTCCCAGTCGAGCTTGCCCGACTCGCGTGGGATGAAGGTGTCGTCGTTCGGCCCGCAGATGCAGGTCGGTGCCTTGTTGAAGATGATCGGCTCTTTCGGGATCGCCATGCCGGCTTCCGCCGCGTGGTCGGAATAATTGAGTCCGATGGCAATAAAGTTGCGCACATTACCGATGCAGGGACCAAGCCGCGGCTTGCCGGAGACGGGTTTCATCCGCTTGAGGTTGGCTTTTTTGATTTTGGCGAGGCCGCCCGAGGCGAGCATCGCGCCGTCGATGTCCTTTACGATGCGCGACAGGTCGCGGATCTTCCCGTCGTCACCGATGATGCCGGGTTTCTCGCGGCCGGGCGCGCCATAGCGGACGAGTTTCATAGTCGGGTCTCTCCCTCGAGCGTACTGTTTTTGAAAAATATGCAGACAGGTGGCGCCATCATGCATGCCCGACGGCAGGGGGCAACCCTCCTTTGCAGGAGGTACATGCCCATGCCGGCCAAAAGTTGCGGGACATCAAGCCGTTGCTTGGCCGGAGCGGCACAGCGTTGCGTTGCCAGGATCGGCCAACCTTGCCGCGCTACGTGGTCTTCGAGAGGCGTGGCTTTGTTCTCGCAGGCGGCCTTCATGGCGCCCATGCGACAGCGCGCTTATACCTTTTGGCCGGGGGCACCTTTCCCTTCGGTTGCAGCACAAACTCAACACTTTGACGGACAAGAGAATCCGCGTTGTTGCGGTGCACTCGGTCGTCTGTGTCATCGACGCAACAGGCGCGGTATTTCTGCGTAAGCGCCCGCGATTTCAGCGATTTTCACATTGTCGACTCTTGGGCTAGGGCTCACGATGCTGGAAAGCTTAAGTCTGCGAATTGTTTGGGGGAAACAATGTCACGGCGGGGCTGGGCAAGCTTGCTTCGCGCGACCAGTGCGCTCGGGCTTCTGGCCGTTGCGTCCGCGCAGGCCAATGCCGGCGGCTTCGCGGTCCATGAGCAAAGTACGTATGGGCAGGGGACTTCGTTCGCCGGCATCGCGGCGGGCGGCGCGCTGTCATCGATGTTCTGGAATCCCGCAACGATGACTCAGTTTGCGGGCAAAGGCCTTGAAGTCGGCGCGTCGGCACTTTTTCCTTATGCCGCGAACACACCTTTACCGGCGCCAGCGCCTACGCTCTTCGGTTCGCCGTTTGGTGGCGGCACTTTTGACACCGGAAACGATGCCCTGGTGGCCAACGGCTACTTCACCTACCAATTCACGCCAAACCTTTGGCTCGGCATGTCGCTGAATTCACCCTTCGGTCTTTCGGCGAGCTTTCCGGATCTATGGGCAGGACGCGACTACGGAGCCAACAGCAGCAAACTTGTGACCTACAATGCGGCGCCGAGCCTGGCGTATCGGTTCAACGATTGGATAAGTGTTGGCATCGGCGCGCAGATCCAATACGCCAAGGCTACGCTCAACAAGGGCGCTACAGTAGGCCCGCCACCTTTTGCCGATACCACGCTGCACGGCGACGGATGGGCTTACGGCCTGACGGCCGGCGTCACTCTCACGCCGACGCCAACGACCACGATCGGAATCGGGTATCGCTCGGCTCTCAATCAAGACATCGATGGAAGCCTGCTGACGACTGGCTTAATCGCACCCTTCAGCAACGGATCGATTCACACTACTGTCAATCTTCCGGACATAGTGTCCCTTGGTGTGCGGCAGCGTGTGACGCCACAGTTCACTCTGCTTGGTACGGCCGAGTGGACAAATTGGAGTCGTATCGGAACTTCCAATGTCCTGACGGCTTCGGGCGCGCCCGCCCTCGTCGGTCCGGCTGCCGTGACGATACCGTTCCAGTACAAGGACGGCTGGTTCTTCGCGTTTGGCGGCGAGTATCAGTGGAGCGACCGGTTGACGCTGCGCGCTGGTGCAGCTTACGAGATTTCCCCGATCGACGACCGCGTGCGCATACCCCTCATACCCGACAACAACCGCGTGTGGGCCTCGATCGGCGCAAGCTGGCAGGTGTTCAGAGGATTCTCGTTCGATCTCGCCTACTCGCACATTTGGGTGCAGGATCCATCGATCAACATCACGTCGGTGTCCGGCAATCCGTCTTTTGACGGCGCTAATTACATTGGCACCGTTAATGCGCACGTCGACGTTCTGTCGCTGGCGATGGTGTTTCGCTGGGGTGCGCCAGAGCCGGTGCCGGTCGTCAAGCCGATCATTTCCAAGTAAACCCGCGGGGGCGGGAAGGGGCGCAAGGGCCGGCCGGAGAGCCGGCCCTTGCTTTTTCAGAACAGGCCTAACGCTTTGCAGGGAATTGCCCCCAATGCAAGAAGATCGTTTCGGCAGGGGCAGCACAATCAGAGGTTCTGTAATCCGCAGTGCAAGGATGACTTTCATAACGAAGCGAACCAAGAAGCCCGTCAGTGGCAAATCGAGAACATTTGGGCAAGGCGTCGAATGGTTTAGCAAAGGGAAATACGTTGTCGTCCCGCCAGCACCGGGGCGTGAGTGGTTAAACAACTTGCCCGTTGCCGAAGCACCGGAAGAGTTGAAGCAGCTGGTGAGGACCAATCACACTCACATGGATGCAGGGATGGATTTCCTTGGACCACCAATGTCCGAGGCCATCGCATCCTCATCAAAAGTCCCAAAGCCAATCTACTTCCTAATCCTTCGACTAATGCCAAAAGCTGAGCGTCGAGATCAGCGCAGGGCGGCAGCGTTGTTCATCGTGGTCGCTTTGAAGCGGAGTGGGCGCAATAACACCTTGAACTATTGCGCTTGGGCGTTGCGATGAGAAAGGCGCTATCGAAGGGAGTGGAGTTTGCAAGCTTCTAATCAAGGCCTGCAAGGCGAACAGCTATCTCGCCAAGGACGGCGAAGAAGCAGTTCGAGCAACAATCATGAGCGGACTTGGACTGAAGGAATGGCCAACAGAGGGAGAACTAAAGCGATGCGGATAACGCATGAGCGTGCAATGCGAGTAATGCAGCAAGCGCACGAGAAGCAGAGGCAAAGCGTTCGATAGCGGGAAGGCTCTATCCAACCAAGGTCGACAAGCAAGGACCAGACAAGGCCGAACGGTCCATCACTGCGGATCGCAAGGCACGTGGGGCGCACCAGCCCCCGGCCATTCCCCACCAGCTAAAGATTGTCAGCTTTTGGACCGGACAAACGCAAAGGCTGAGCGATGAACCAAGCTGATGTTGATCGATGAAAGGAAAAGCTATGTCGGAAATCGAAGACCTCAAGAAAGAACTGCAAGCACTAAAAGATCAATTGAACCCACCGCCACGTCAGCCATCAACTTGGCAACCCGTTGACCGCACGGCCAGCATGACGATGGACCCGGCCACCATGCGAAGAATGGCTGCTGTAGACACTTCGGGGCTGCAGGCGGATCTGCGCGCCTTTCAACAGCAACGATCCGTCACATCATCCCCGCTGAGCCTCAACGCCCTCGTGGCACAGGCTGGGTCGAGCCACGGCCACTCGAAGCGCCACCGGGGATCGAACACGTTGATCGACTTGTTGATGCGCAAGATCGCATCGACCGTGCCGAACTCATTGCGAAGTTAACCAAGGGGAAAGACTGAGTGACCTTGGAGATGTGAACTGAAATCAGAAGAGAAGTACGAAAAGCTGCCAAATGAAACCTTCGATGAATATCTCGACAGGGTGTCAGCGGCAGCGAAGCCAAAGCCGCCTGAGTGGCCCAAGGCGTTAGCGAAACAACGCTGGGTACAGCGCCAACGTGACCTAGATGCAGACCGGCGCCCAAGGGCAATCGACGCAGTTTGGGAACAAACGCTGATGGAGAAGAGACTACAAGCGGAAGAACCCAGCCCGGCAGAGAACCGTGACACACGGCGCTTTAACTCGTTAGAGGAAGCAGAACAGTTCGCTAAGGAAATGCGACGTACCAATCGTATCTACACAGAGCTCTGCCCCGAAAACACTGAGGAGGTGGCTTAGGCCGTTAACCATGTTGCAAAGTATTAATGCTTGGTTAATTGGGCAGTATTGTAAAATCAGGCCGCTCTCAACCCCATGAGAGCACGGCCCCGACTTTCTCCCCGTCCCCTCGGTCCCCAGAGGTCGGGGCCACCATTCTACCGGAAAGGGGGGCATCACATGGCCAAA
>JANWKN010000085.1 GCA_025451355.1 Pseudolabrys sp.
AGCGTGCCTTTTCCACACTGCCCAGCAGCGCCGAGGTCATCGGCGGCACCAGTAGTCCGAGCCCGCCGCCCATCGCAACGAGCGGTACGAAGATGATCCAGTAGCTCGTCCCCTGCCCGATACCGAGCAGCGTCAGGCAGCCGGCCCCCGCATCCGCCAACGTTCGGCAATTCGGTTCCTCTCAACCACGATACTTAGGCAACCTCTCTGCTTAAGCATATGGCTCATTGCCAGTCCGGCCTGGCCACCGCCGATAATCAAGATGTCGATAAACTCGGTCCGCATGGAAGCCTCCGCACTATTTCATCGTCACGCTGGCGAGCGCGATAGCGGCGGGAATGTTCGGCGGAGGCAATGGGCCTGACTCTACCCCAACCAAGGCGGCCTTCTCCGAGATTGGAGTAAATCTCGCGAAGCTTTGCTGGACGAACTCGATTTCCGCCGGTGTCATTTGTTTGTTCATTTTCTTCTCCTCTTTGACTTTGGCAATCGGTAACCGTCGTTCTGATGACGGTCACGCGGCCACTCGGTGAAAAGACTCCGTGCCGGTGCTCAGATTGGTTTCAGCGCGTGTTGCGGGGCTACAGAGCGGAGGATCATACATGGCAACGTTAGCGGAGCTAGCGTTGGGAGAATCATACATGGGGACCTTTGTCGCGAACCCCAAACGACCATTGACGAATAGCCGACGCAATAGGGGCGCGATGGCTTTTTCCCAGTCGTGCGGATTTTCGGTTGCCCACCCATGGCTGATGCTGTGGTAGCGGTCGCTGTCTTCCAGCACCATTTCCCAAGCATGCTCCCCATGGAGTGCGACGGTGAAGGTGATCCTGGCATCGGCTGCATGTTCGATGCGCGATCGTTCCGATTCCCATTGTTTGTTCATTTTTCGTCTCCTATTCGACCGATGACCCTTCGCGATCGTGTAATTAGTAAATGGTGCTGTAATCTTTGTAGTGCGCTTGCGGCAGATTGGTCGTGCTGGCCATCAGGCCGAGTGGGTCAACGGAGACGGTGGGGGTTTTCCCGACGGTCGGTTCGACTGACCAACTGGTGATTACAAGAGCGACTGCGATTATCGAGATTCCGAACAGGGTGCGCATGTGAGATCTCCTCTGAGGTTCAGACCCGGCACTGGTCTCGCATCGTTCTGATGTTCACTGTTCTACATGCGCTTGGTATCGGGCGAATGTCGCCCTGCTATCGTTTTGTATCGTCTGTGTCGGACTTGGCTAAAACGGTGCGCTGGTGCTGCTGCCGCGCGGCAAACGCAAGTGACCAAACGCTTCAACCCGGGCAATTTCCGCTTTAGGGGTAGAGGAGCAATGGCACTACCGCGATGTCCGCTTTTGGCCCAAAGCAGACATGAGCTCCGCACATGGCACATGTCCGCTTATGACCAAATCGGGACCAGAGCATCTGCAAACATGCTGATCTTGCGCATCTGAATTGTCCCGTTGATTTTGGCTCACCGTCTATCCGGTGACACTGGCCAACCCAAACCGCAACGAATCGTACGAATGTCGCGTGCCGACGATTTGATTCGTTTGTATCGCCGCGACTAAGCAAAGCCGGATAGTGCGTGCAGTCGTCACAAAGCGAGGCTCGCCTTGCGAAAACGGCCGTTAGTCGCGCGCTTGAGATGCGGTCTGCTCTAGCCGCTAGCTTGGACAGGAGGAAATCAGGATGATTGACCGGAGTCCGGGATTTCCGTAAGTGCGCGGCGCAGTTGGACCGTGAGCCGGCCAAGCAATTCGCGACAATGTGTCCGATCACCAGCTTTACCGGTGCGCTCGAGCGCGGCGGCCGCGGCGGCAACTTCGGTGGCACCGATCACCAGCGCCGCCCCGTTCAACTTGTGCGCCGCTGCCGCCAAGATCACCAGGTCGCCGCTGCGCGAAGCATCCTGAATCTCCCGTTCAGTCGTAATTGCTGTTTGACGGAATTTCTGTAGCAGCTGATCCAGGGCGTCACGATCATCGCCCAGCCAAGCCGCGAGTACGTCGCGGTCGATAGCCCTGATGGATTTCATCTGCTCGGCCGGACCGGCGACATGGTCTTGGATTTGAATCGGCAACCAGCGTTCGAGCGTCGTCCGCAGCCGCTCGATATCCACCGGCTTGAGGAGATATGCGTCCATGCCGATCGCGAGGCAGCGTTCTTCTTCGCTCTTCATGGCGTCAGCAGTGACCGCAATGATCGGCGTGCGGACACCATTATGCTCCGCTTCGACGGCGCGCAGCCTTCGGGTCAACTCGTAGCCGTCCATGCGCGGCATGTGGATATCGAGCAGGACCGCGGCGTAGCGGGTGCGCTGCCACGCCGCCAACGCATCGATACCGCTCGCCGCGCTGTCGGCGGGGATCCCAAGGAGCTGCAGTTGCATCACAAGGACCTCGCGGTTCACAGGATGATCATCGACAACCAGGACACGAGGACCATCCGACCGCGCGCCGACGCTCACAGGCGCTGTAGCTATCGATTTTGGCAGGGATTTGAGCAGGGAGTCGGCGGGCGCCGCACGAAGTGTCAACGTCACAGTGAAGATGGAACCCGCACTTGGAGTGCTCTCGATTGTGACGTCACCGCCCATGATCTGCGCCAGTCGACGAACGATGGAAAGGCCAAGACCGGTCCCGCCGAATTCTCGAGTGATTGAGCTGTCGGCCTGCACGAATGGTTCGAACAGCCTAGCGAGCTGTTCCGCAGTTAATCCAACGCCTGTGTCGGCTACAGCGACTGTTGCGCGTGTATTGCCTTCGCCAAGAGGTGTCGTGCTGACGTGCACCCGCACTCCGCCATGTTCGGTAAACTTGATCGCATTGCTGAGCAGATTGAACAGGATTTGCCGCACGCGGGTGGGATCTCCGATCAGAGCGTCCTGCGAACCCGCTTCGATTTCGTCATTCAGGGTTAAGCCTTTTGCAATCACCTGCGGCCGGAAAGTCTCCAGTGTCGTCGTGATCAAGGTAGTCAACGAGAATTGTATGGCCTCGAGTTCGAGGCGGCCGGCCTCGATCTTGGAAAAATCGAGAATATCATCGATGATGCGTAGCAGCGCCTTTCCAGAATCTCGTATGGTCGAAACTGTTCGCTGTTGCGGGGCACTGAGTCCCTGTCGCTCCAATACCTCGATCATCCCAAGCACCCCGTTCATTGGCGTTCGGATTTCGTGGCTCATGGTGGCGAGGAACGTTGATTTGGCCTGATTGGCAGCCTCGGCCTCGCGGCGCGCCCCCTCAGCTAGGTCGCGTGTGCGCTCAACATCAGCGCGTGCTGCTGCCGCTTCGGCGCGCGCCCTTTCAGCGGCGTCGCGCGCGGCCTCGGCAGCCGCCCTGGCTGTAGCCTCCTTTTCGAACAGCCGCACGTTCTCAATCGCGATTGCGGCCTGGTCGGCGAAGGTAGTCACCAGCTCGATCTGTTTGTCGGTAAACGGCCGCACCTCTGAGCGCGCCAAAGTCAAAACACCAATCGGAATGTTTTCGCGCAACATTGGGACCCCGAGGATAGTGCGAAAGCCACCCAGTCTCTGCGCCTGCTCCCAAGCGTAATCCGGGTCCGCTACCACATCAGGGATGTGAATAATCTTGCCATCGAGCAGTGCTCGCCCGTGAATGGTCCCACGTTGTAACTCAAGGGGTATGTCCCTGACGTGATCCATGAACTCGGACGAGAAGCCATAAGCCTCCGCGCGAACGAACTTGCCCGCGATCTGCCGCGTGATACTTGCTTGATCGGCTTCACACAGTCGGGCGGCCGATTCGACCAGCGTCTGAAGAACCGTTTGGAGGTCGAAGATCGAACTGCTGATGACCTTGAGCACCTCTGCAGTGGCAGTTTGCTGCTGCAGCGATTGGCGCAGTTCGTTAAGAAGACGCGCGTTCTCGATGGCAATGACGGCCTGACTCGCGAAGTTCTGCACCAGCTCGATCTGCCTGTCACTGAAGAGCTGTACTTCCTGGCGATTGATCGTAATCGCACCGATCAGCGAATCTTCCTTGAGCATGGGAACTGCAGCGACTGTCCGGTAACCACCGAGTTTGACGGCGCTGACAAGGTAGGGGTCGCCCTCGATGTAAGACTTCACTGCTGTAATGTCTGCAACTTGAATAACCCGATGCGTTTTGAGGACTTGCCCGAGAGTCGAATCCGGCGGCGGTCGCACTAGATTGCGCTTGCGTTCTTCGACGTATGGGGTTGGTGCATTATGTGTCGCTACCCCGCGGAAACCATCTGCTTCTCGGAGGTACAGGGTCCCAAATTTGGCTTGGCAAATGCGTGTCGCGTTCGCCAGCATGGACTCGAATACAGGCTGTAACTCTCCTGGCGAGCTCGCGACAATGCGCAGCACGTCCGAGGTGGCGGTTTGCTGCTCCAATGATTCAGCCAGCTCGCGTGTGCGCTGCTGCTCAGCCTGGAATAGCCGCGCGTTCTCGATGGCAATGACCGCCTGGGAGGCGAAGTTCTGCACTAGCGCGATCTGTTTGTCGGTGAACGGCCGGACCTCCTGGCGATAGATGGCGATTATCCCGAGCAACTCATTCTCTTTCAGCATCGGGACAGCAAGAAACGTGCGGGCTTTCGCCAGCTCAACAGCCGCCACGCGTGCTGGTTCGCGCTCGGCATAGGCCCGTTCTGCGGTAATATCGGTAATGTGGACTGGCTGCTTAGTTCTGAGCACCCGACCAAGCGCATTTCTTGGGTCCGGGCGTGGTGGTTCGCGTCGAAGATAATCGCCGAGGGCCGGCACTGCGTTCTGCAAAGCCACCGCGTGGAACACATGGCCGTCGAACCGGTACAGGACACCAAAGTTGGCTTCGCAGAGTCGCGTCGCGTGTGCCAGCATGGCCTGGAATACCGGCTCAAGCTCACTGGGCGAACTGGAGATAACCTGTAAAACCTCGGAGGTCGCCGCCTGCTGTTCCAACGCCTGCGAAAGCTCGCGCGTGAGAACTGCAACCCTCGTTTCCGCATCCGTGTCGTGCGGCTTGCGCGACCTTCTGGGCGCTGGCCGCGTCCGCGAACGGGACCCCGACTGTCGTTGGCGTCTAACCATGATTGCGCGACCTGTCGATGAGCAGAGAATCATGTACGGGCAACAGCATCGTGCAGCCGAAGCAGCTAAGTACTTGGATATGCCGGGAGTGATATGGTACAGGACGGCCGCGGCGATCCAACACCCGGCTATTACCGTCGGCTTCCAAAAGAGATGCAGCTGCCATAATTCTCGTTCGCGACGGAGAAGGCTGTGAGCTGGCGTTCCGACGGCCTATCACTTTGCCCGTGCAACGTATCGTACGTGTGTCGCCAGAAGCCTGATTTGTATCGTTCGTATCGTTACGCCGCGCAAGCCCCGAGATACCGCCACGTACAGGGAGGGCCCGAGGCGCGCGTGCTCGGGTGACGCGCAACCGCTTTGCTGACAAATTACATCGTGCGTGTTAGCTTGGACCGGACGTGGTCATCATTTGCGAACGTCACCAAGGGGCTGAAGGCGCTGAAAATGGAGCCCGGCCCACACATCGTCGTAGTCGAGGATGAGCCGGCGCAGCGCCACCTGCTGGTGGATTATTTGGCACGCCAGAATTTTCGAGTGAGCGGTGTAAGCGGGGGCGCTGACCTGCGGAAGCTGGTGGCGCGCGATCGTCCAGCGCTCGTGCTGCTCGATGTTGGTTTGCCAGATGAGGATGGCTTCGCCATAGCACGATGGTTACGCGAGAGCAGTGCGCGAGTCGGTATCATCATGGTGACTGCCGCCTCCGACACAGTGGAACGCGTAATTGGACTGGAGATCGGTGCAGACGACTATATTGTGAAGCCATTTGAGCCTCGCGAACTGTTGGCACGCGTAAAGAGCGTCCTGCGGCGCTCGATAAACGCAGCACCGCCGAGTGCAGGACCGCGCATTCGCATGGGATGCCGGGTGTTGGATCTCGAGAAGCGAGTGTTAGTTGACCCGACGAATGGCCAAGAAGAAACGCTTACCGCGAGC
The DNA here is from genome assembly GCA_025451355.1 of Pseudolabrys sp. Classification (GTDB taxonomy): domain Bacteria; phylum Pseudomonadota; class Alphaproteobacteria; order Rhizobiales; family Xanthobacteraceae; genus Pseudolabrys. The sequence continues at coordinate 5,993 of JANWKN010000085.1, forward strand.
GAGTTCGATCTCCTGAAGCTTTTTGCTGAACACCCAAATAAGCCACTCCAACGCGACTGGCTGCTCGAAACAACTGCGCATCGTGAGATGGAGGCGTTCGATCGTGCGATCGATTTACGGATTACACGCCTGCGCCGGAAGATAGAATTTGATCCGGCTCACCCCAATGCCATTCGCACTGTACGGAGTGTCGGCTACATGTTCGTTCCACCGACACACTAATAGCTCAGGCGCTGGTAATTAGGCCAATGCGCGAGCGAGCAGCGACGGGCACAGTTAGGCAGAGCGCAGTTGGAGAACGAAACAAACCGCGACACCGCAAGGCGGTGTCGCCAAAGAGGCTTATGCATCAAAGTCTGTGGGCATGGTCCTGGAGCCGACACCAATGCAAGACCGAGTTTGACGAAGCTCTTAGAGAACATCGCGCCTAATCCAATCAGAAAAATTGCAAATTGCGCCGTCCGCACCGGTAGAGCTCGACCCCATTAGCCAGAGCGCAACATGGCCAGCTGTGAACCGAGGGCCAGCGGACGAGAGCCGTTCGCTCTCAAAGGTTGCAGTCGGAGTAGTCGCGGACTGGTCGCATCGCTGTGCTCGACGTCACAAAATGAAGGCTATACGTGAGTATAAGGGCCCGGCACGCCGGCGAAACGGATTCCTCATGGGGGCCCAATAAAGCGTCGAATTTGTCCAGCCCAGTAAACTTCTCTTTGACAGACTTTGAAGAGCGCCCACAAACAGAAACGTCGATTTCTGCCGATGTCATTTGATTGTTCATGTGAGAGCTCCTCTGAGGTTCACGACGCCGGTCTAGCGTCGTTCTGATGTTCATTTCGCAAGTGTTCTACATGCACTTGGTATCGGGCGAATGTCGCCTCGCTCTCGTTTTGTATCGTTTGTATCCGGCTTGGCTAAAACGGTGCGCTGGTGCCGAACCAGCCGAATCTCCGCTTTCGGGGGTACCGATGTCCGGCTGTTGGCCCAAAGTGACATGAGCTAGTGCGCTGCAACTGTCCGATCTTAATAAAGCCCATGGCGACTGCGCTGCCCAGGTAGTGCGCCACTTCAGCTCGCCAAAAGAGGTGTTGTTCATTTTACAATATATTAGTACTGAGAAATTGAAGAAGGGACGGTCCATGTCCTCACTGATTCAGGATTTCGCGACTTTCAAGAAGAGGCTTTCTCGCTTGCCCGTGGTGGCGCATCGAGCCGGCGAGGTTGTACTAACCGCCGGTTCAAAGACGGGCGAGTTGCTTTTCCTCAGGAGTGGCGCTGTGGAGGTCATCAAGGATGGAGTGATAATCGCCAGCGTGTCGGCACCTGGCTCGGTTTTCGGCGAACAAGCCGCTTTCTTGGACCAGCCCCATACGGCAGACGTGAGGACTCTAGAGCAATCTGAGTTCTATGTGGCCAACGCGCGGGCGATGCTTGCGCGCGATCCAACCGTTGCGCTCTACGTCGCCGCGATCCTTGCGCGACGACTCGACGCCGGCAACCGATCGCTTATCGAAGTTAAGCATCAGATCCAATCCGGCGAGCCTCTCGGCGTAATCGGCAAAGCGGTCGAGAAGATGGAGACACAGTTAAACCACAGCGTGCGAGATCCAACCGGATGGTGACGGCAAAGCGGACATCCGACGTTAGCGCTGCAACTGTCTGCTTTTAGAGTATAGCCGGCATGACCATTTGCGGCACAAATGTCCGCTTGTGACCCCAAAGCAGACTCGAGTTGATACGAGTTTTGAGATCACATGGCAACGTTAGGGCCGCCTATGGAGAATCCTATCAATCATCGGGATCTTGAAAGTATTGTCGTCGATCTTGTCGACAGCAGTGCCGTCGCTCAAGCGAAACCAAGTCGGTCCAGCTTGATCCATTTGAGGGACGGCTTTTCGGTGCCTTCCTGGTATTCAAAAACTGTGTATTCCTTTCCCTGATCGTCAACGAGCTTAAATTCGTTTACCTGGCGCGTTCCTCTGCTTTCCATAGTCCCTCTCAGGTTGGGATCCTTTAGGCCGCAACCTCGCCGCCTGGTAAATCCTGGGAATCCCTCAATGGTGATCGGCTCGTGCTGCCGCTGCCAGAGAATAGGGCGGTCACGTGCACTGTATCCTCGTCACGCGAGGTTGTTATTATGCCTTGTGTACGTGCGGCGAGTCGCAGCATGCTAGTGTTGCGCGGTAGGATCTCGAAGACAAACCCGCGCACATTGCGGCTCATCGCGTACTCCTGAAGGCACGCTTGCAGCGCGGTTCCAAGGCCCGCCCCCTGAAACTCGGGCGCAATCATGAAGGCCACCTCGGCGAGATTGGTCGTGGGACTCAAAAAGTAGCAGGCGCTGCCGACGATCTCCTCGTTCTCGCGTGGCCCGGTGACGGCTAGAAACGCCACGTTAGTCTCGTGGTTTACGTTGCAAAGCGTTTGCAAGTCCGGGTAGGAAAGCGAGCGCACGCGGCGGAAGAACCGTGTGTAGATGTCGTCCTCCGAAAGGCGATGGAACAATCTCTGCAGTGCCCCTGCGTCGGCGGCGCGAGCCGGACGCATCATAACCTTGGAGCCGTTCTTCAGTGTGACAATACGTTCCTCGTGGACGGAATAGGCGGCTTGGGAGGCGAGATATTGGTCGGCCCGAACATAACCCAATTTTTGGGCTGCTTTAAGTAGCTCTTCACGCCAACGTGGATGCGCGACCTCGATCAATGCCAGTGCTCGCTCACAAATCGATTTGCCGAACAGGTACGCGATGCCGTACTCCGTGATCACATAGTGCACGTCCGATCTCGCGATCCCCACTCCATCGCCAGCTTCTAACAAGGGTTTGATTCTCGAAGCACCGTCGTCGGTGGTGGATGACAGGCAAATAATGGGCTTGCCGTCGTGCGACCTCGCCGCGCCGCGGATGAATCCGACCTGTGTTGACACCCCGCCGTAGAATTCGCCTTCAAATTGGTCGACACAGACCTGGCCCGTCAGGTCAATTGCAAAGGCCTGCGTGATCGAGACCATGCGCGATTGGTCGGAGACGTGCCGCGGATGACACACTTGATCGATCGGCAGGAATTCAAAGCCTGGATTGTCGTCTATGAAGTCATAAAGCCGACGGGTCCCAAGGCAGTAGCTGGCGACGATACGGTCGCGATGACGCGACTTGCGGCGACCGGTCACCACGCCTGCCTCGACCAAGTCCACAACTCCATCGGTGATGACATCGCTATGGATGCCGAGATCGCGTCTATCCTTAAGATAACTCAACGCCTCATTCGGGACGCGACCCAGTCCGATCTGCAGGGTCGAACCATCGTCAATGATCGACGCGATATAGCGGGCGATGCGCTCCGCAATCTCGCCGATCTTCGGATGAACATATTCCGCGACGGGCGTGTCGACCTTCACTAGCGCGTCAAAACGGTCGAGATGGACGAAGCTATCGCCGTGCGTGCGCGGCATCGCTGGATTGACTTCCGCGATGACCATGCGTGCAACGCTGAGGATCGCGGGGGCGAGGTCCACAGACACGCCGAGACTGACGTAGCCACGAGCATCGGGCGGGGAAACCTGGAGCAACGCCACGTCGATCGGCAGCCGTCCGCTTGTCAGCAGACGCGGCACCTCCTCTAGAGAGATGGGCACGTAGTCGAGCTGGCTGCTGCCAGCCAAACCGCGCATTTCGCTGCCGACGAAAAAGGCCCGATGGCGATAGTGAGTGCGGGAGGCACCTTCAACCTGCGGCAGCGCTGACGTCGTGAGAAAGCTGACGAACTCGAGGTCCGCTGGCCCCGGCTCCATCGTCTCCAGCGTGGCAAGCAGACTGTGGGGCGCCGCGCATCCCGTGCCGATATAGATGCGACTGCCCGCCCGTATCGGCGACACCGCCCTCTGCGCCGAAACGAGCTTGGGGCCGATATCAAAAGGTTTTGCGATCGCCATGACTTTCGGTCGCACGGCCCCAAAGGACCAGCCTCATACAGTACGCATTTTTGGGAGGTTAGAATGTTGGCCCTTGGTCCAATCTAGGTACTGGGTTGCCACAAGCTGCGCCGAACCGTGTCCCACAATCCCACGAAACGAATCGAGGGCTTGGATATAACTCCATCCATCCGAAATACCGTGAGGACATTGATGGATTACGTGCAATTGCAGTTCAATTAGTTGTTGGCTTTCACTGCTTTCCTTTTCACGCGTTTGGCGGCTTCATAGGCGTTGATATTTTTTTTGTTATTTCTGGCTTTTTAATTTCCGGAATCATCTTTGGTAACTTAGGGCGAGACAATTTCAGTTTCGCCGGTTTTTATAGCCGTCGTATCAAGCGCATTTTCCCTGCGCTGCTTGTCGTTCTGATCGCAAGCTACGCCATCGGCTGGTGCGCATTGCTTAGCGATGAATATAAGCAACTGGGAAAACATGTTTTTGCCGCCGTCGACCGCGGAGTCACTTCAGCCCACTTGAGCCAGCGCCGTGGCAGCGGACGCCTGGCGAGTTGGTTATGCGAGACACAGGAGATGGTGCGGCGCGGTCTCCATTCGGCCAAGGTTGGATCCGACATGCTTTTGCACTGTCACACAATCGTGCTACACAACGAAAATTCGCAGGGTGTTAAGGCATTGATTTACAAAGGCTAGGGTGGAGCAAATCGATCTTCCCCCTGGCTCCACCAGCCCTCGCTCGCTTCGCGAGCTACGGCTCGGCAAGCCATGCATACCTCACGGGGCGAAGCGAGCGAAGGCTGCCGCGCCGTAGTTCCGGAGGAACGAAAGCGGGCGGGAATTGAAATACGTCTATATTCTCCAAAGCAATGTCGGTGAGCACTTTTACGTCGGTATTACCGACGATCCGCGCGCGCGGTTGACTAAACATAGCGCCGGAGATGTCGCGCACACGTCAAAATATCGCCCCTGGCATATTAAAACTTATGTCGCCTTCCGCGATGCAAGACAGGCATTCAATTTCGAGCAATACCTAAAATCATCTTCAGGCCGCGCGTTTGCAAAAAAGCGTCTCTAGTTTCAGCGGGGGAAGAACAATATGCAAGGCAAGATCGCGCTCGAGGAACACTTCGCCATCGACGACACGCTGATGGATTCGAAGGGATTTTTTCCCGACGATGTCTGGGTTGAAGTGCGCGCGCGCGTTCTTGATATCCACGGGCGACGCGTTCGCCTGATGGACGAATTCGGAATCGAGACGATGGTCCTGTCTCTCAATGCGCCGGCGATCCAGGCCATCCCCGATGCAAAGAAGGCCAACGACATTGCGCGCAAAGCCAACGACTATCTCGCCGACGCCGTGCGCAAGCAGCCCGATCGCTTCCGCGCCCTCGCCGCTCTGCCGCTGCAAGATCCAGATCTCGCGGCCAAGGAGTTGCAGCGCTGCGTCAAGGATCTCGGCATGGTCGGCGCGCTCGCCAACGGATTCTCGCAGGTGGGCGACACCAACACGATCGCCTATTACGATCAAAAACAGTACTGGCCGTTCTGGGCGGTTCAGGAACAGCTCGACGTGCCGTTCTATCTGCACCCGCGCAATCCGCTACCGCAGCACGCGAAGATTTACGAAGGACACGGCTGGCTGCTGGGACCGACCTGGGCGTTCGGCCAGGAGACGGCTGTTCACGCATTGCGGCTCATGGGCTCCGGCCTTTTCGATCAGTATCCCAAGCTGCAAATCATTCTCGGGCATATGGGCGAGAACCTGCCTTTCGGCATGTGGCGCGTCGACAATACCAACGGCTGGATTCCGAACCGGCACAACTACCCGGCCAAGAAGAAAATCGGCCATTACTTCCAGAACAATTTCCACATCACGACGTCCGGCAACTTCAGCACGCCCGCACTGCTGAGCACGATGATGGTCGTCGGTTCGGACCGCATCATGTTCTCGACGGACTGGCCGTTCGAGAACATCGACCATGCCGCAAAATGGTTCGATGTCGCGACCATCAGCGAAAGTGACCGGCAAAAGATCGGTCGGACCAACGCACTCCGATTGTTCAAACTGAAGAGCTGAGCGAAGCTTACGCGCGGTAGTGCGCGACGGCGCTTTTATCCCACACCATGCCGCCACCCGGCCGCGATGGCACCACCGCGTGGCCATCGACAATCGCGAGCGGCTCTTCCACCAGCACATTCGCCCAGTCGACATATTCGAGAAAATGACATGTCGGCGTGGCGGCCAGCAGGTGCGCGCTCACTTCCGGAAACAGATGCGATGACATTTTAACGTTGCGCGATTGGGCGATGCCGGCAGCCTCGCGCCACCCGGTAACGCCGCCGATGCGTTCAAGATCGGGCATCACATAGTCGGCCGCCTGCGCATCGAGCGCGGCTGACATTGCTGTTGAAAGCGAAAAATTCTCACCGATCTGAAGCGGAACTTTCAGCTCGCGCGCGAGCTTTGCGTTCCCGGCATAGTCGTCGTGCCGGATCGGTTCTTCCAGCCAGTAGATGTTTTCGACATCGAGCGCGCGGCCGCGGGTCAGCGCTTCATCTAGCGAGAGCG
>JANWKN010000086.1 GCA_025451355.1 Pseudolabrys sp.
CCACCCTAATCCACACTAATCCACAGGGCGTCGGGACCATTTATTGAAGACAAGCCCTGATCCAGGCTTAGCTAGTAGTTGCGTCGTTGGTCATGATTATGGGCCGCCCGTCAGTGTGCGTGCCGCCCCCTTTTTAGCTCGCGGCAAATGGCCGGGATTGCGCGAAACATTGAGCTATACAATTCGGCCTATCGCCTCGCTTGGAAACACGTTTCCGAGGTTCAGAAGCGCGAGAAGCCGAATATTGCGTGGCGTCTGCATGATTTTATTCGGCGTGAAATTAAGAAAGGGGCAAGCGAGCCTCTTTTGATTGCCTCCGAGGCGCTTAGGAGTGTCGAGTTTAACCCAGAAACTTGGGATTAAAGACCGGATCCATCCGTCGAGAACTTGCGATTTTCGAACACATCCGCCACGACTGTGCGCAGTGCGCTGCTGGAACTCGAAATAGCCGGCCGCCTCGAACGTCACGGCGCGGGGTTGGTATCACTGCGCTAACATGCGATACGAATCCCTCCACCGGTTCTCTTTCATGGTCAGCCGATCCCTCGCAGTTCTTGCGGCTCTGCTTTTGGTTCAGGCCGTGCCGGCGCGCGCGCAAGATCAATCCTTTGCGGCTTTCACCGCCGAACTGTGGACAGACGCCCAGGCGAAAGCCATCACCCGCGCGACTTTCGATACCGCCTTGAAAGGCGTCACGCCCGACCAACGCGTCATTGCCGCCACCAAGCGGCAGCCCGAATACGGGAAGCCGGTGGGCGACTATGTCAACGCGATCGTCTCAAATCGCCGTATCGCGGACGCCCAACTCAAGGCACGCGAGTGGGTCAAGACGTTTGATGCCGTTGAAAAGAGGTTCGAGGTCGAGCGCTGGGTGCTGCTCGCTTTATGGGGAATGGAATCTGATTTCGGCACCGAGAAAGATCGCTGGGATGTGTTCCGCTCGCTCGCCACGCTTGCTTACGTCAAATACCGCGATCCGTACTTTCGCAACGAACTGCTCGTCGCGATGCAAATTATGCAAAACAGCCGACTACCGCGCGAGAAGATGGTGAGTTCCTGGGCCGGCGCCATGGGACAGACCCAATTCATGCCGTCGAACTTTGTCGACTATGCTATCGATTTCTCAGGCGACGGACGCGCCGACATTTGGAGCAACGTGCCCGACGTGCTTGCTTCGACGGCCAACTACCTGCGCAAGTGGAAATGGAATCCCGCACTGCCGTGGGGGTTCGAAGTTACGGTTCCGACGAGCTTCGACTATATGCGCAGCCGCGCAAATTTCACCGAATGGGAAGCGCTCGGTGTGCACCGCGCGGACGGAAAACAGTTTCCATCTTCCGGACAGGGAATTCTGTTCTTCCCGAGCGGCGCCGACGGCCCGGGATTTATCGTCACGGAAAATTTCGATGTGCTGAAGGAGTACAATAACTCCGATGCCTACGCGATCGCAGTAGGCCACCTCGCCGATCGCATTCATGGCGGCGGACTAATCAAGGCGGCGTGGCCCAAGGACGATCGGCAACTCTCGCGCGATGCACGCATTGCCCTGCAGAGAAAATTGTCGGCTCTCGGTTACAAGGTGAATGAATTCGAGGGCCATATCGATTTCGATCTGCGCGACAACATTCGCGCCGAACAAAAGAAACTCGGCATGGTGCCGGACGGCACCCCGACCCTTCTCCTCCTCGACCGCCTCGGGGTGAAAGTGCCGTAGTCGCTCGGCGCATCACTGGAAGTCGTAGCTATTTACTTATACAATCAATGGTTGTGGTCTCTTTCGCGCCCTATTTCACTGGTCTGACACGGCTTCTTAACGAGCTTATTTGACAGTAGGGGGCGCCTTCCCCATGTTCCGGGCCAGTTACAAGGCCGATTCCGCCATGGTTATCAACAATACAGGCGGATAACTCACTGGATTTTCATGAATATTGTCGTAGTCGAGTCGCCTTCCAAGGCGAAGACAATCAATAAGTACCTCGGCTCCGGCTATGAGGTCCTGGCCTCATTTGGCCATATCCGCGACCTGCCTCCCAAGGACGGCTCGGTCGATCCGAACAATGATTTCCACATGCTTTGGGAGGTCGATCCGCAATCGCAGAAGCGGATCAATGACATCGCTCACGCTCTGAAGGATGCCGACAAGCTGATCCTCGCCACCGACCCCGACCGGGAAGGTGAAGCGATCTCGTGGCACGTGCTCGAGGTGCTCAAGGAAAAGAAGGCGCTCAAGGATCATAAAATCGAGCGCGTGGTGTTCAACGCCATTACAAAACAGGCGGTGACCGAGGCGATGAAGCACCCACGCCAGATCGACGGTGCGCTTGTCGACGCCTATCTCGCCCGCCGTGCGCTGGACTACCTCGTGGGCTTTACACTCTCGCCGGTCCTGTGGCGCAAGCTGCCGGGCGCCCGCTCCGCCGGACGCGTGCAATCCGTCGCGCTGCGTCTCGTGTGCGACCGCGAGCTCGAAATCGAGAAATTCGTCGCCAAGGAGTACTGGTCGATCGTCGCCAAGCTGGCGACGCCGCGCAACGAGGTCTTCGAGGCGCGCTTGGTTGGCGCCGATGGCCAGAAGATCCAGCGCCTCGACATCGGTTCGCGCGCCGAGGCGGAATCGTTCACCCGCGATCTTGAAAACGCCGTGTTCAAGGTGACGTCGGTCGAAGCGAAGCCGGCTCGTCGCAATCCTCCACCGCCTTTCACCACCTCGACCATGCAACAGGAAGCAAGCCGCAAGCTCGGCTTCGCCCCGGCCGTCGCTATGCGATTGGCGCAGCGGCTCTACGAGGGCGTCGAAATCGACGGCGAAACCACCGGCCTAATCACCTATATGCGCACCGACGGCATCGACCTGGCGCCGGAAGCGATTGCCGACATCCGCGCCATGCTCGGCCGCAATTACGGCAAGGAATACGTCCCTGCCTCGCCACGCGAGTATCACAACAAATCGAAGAATGCGCAGGAGGCGCACGAAGCGGTGCGCCCTACGAGCGCCAGTCGCACGCCCGCCGAAGTCGCCAAATACGTCGATCGCGACCAGGCGCGGCTCTACGAATTGATCTGGAACCGCGCGATCGCAAGCCAGATGGAATCGGCAGAACTTGAGCGGACGACGGTCGACATCGTGGCGAAGGCGGGTTCGCGCAATATTGAACTGCGCGCGTCGGGCCAGGTGGTGAAGTTTGACGGCTTCCTCACCCTCTATCAGGAAGGTCAGGACGAAACGCCTGATGACGATGAATCGCGCCGCCTCCCTGCAATGTCCGAGGATGAGACGCTCACCAAGCAGGCGATCGAGTCCTCCCAGCATTTCACCGAGCCGCCGCCGCGCTTTTCGGAAGCGGCCTTGGTCAAGCGTATGGAAGAGCTCGGCATCGGCCGGCCGTCGACCTACGCCTCCATTCTGCAGGTCCTGCAAGACCGCGGTTATGTGCGCATCGACAAGAAGCGTCTAATTCCCGAAGACAAGGGCCGCGTCGTTGTCGCGTTCCTCGAAAGCTTCTTCACCCGCTATGTCGAATATGATTTCACCGCCGGCCTTGAAGAAAAGCTCGACGAGATCTCTGCGGGCCAGATTGATTGGCGTGCTGTCCTCGCCGAGTTTTGGGAGCAGTTCGTTGGCGCCGTCAACGACATCAAGGAGGTGCGCAATCGCGTCGTGCTCGATGCGCTCAACGACTTGCTCGAGCCGCATATCTTTCCCGAACGTGCCGACGGCCACCCGCGCCGTGAATGCCCCCAATGCAGCACTGGCCAGCTTTCTCTGAAGACGGGACGCTTTGGCGCTTTTGTCGGTTGCTCCAACTATCCGGACTGCAACTTCACGCGGCAAATCACGCCCAGCGCGGACGGCGTTCAGGGTAAAAAGGTGCTCGGTGAAGACCCGCAGACGGGACTTGAAGTCACGCTGCGCGGTGGCCGCTATGGGCCCTATTTACAGCTCGGCGAACAGATCAAGCCGCCGAAGGTCAAGCGGGGCGAGAAAAAGCCCGAAGTCGAGAAGCCGAAGCGCGCTAGCGTTCCCAAAGGCGTTTCGCCTGACGAAATCGATCTTGAAAAGGCGCTGGGGTTGCTCGCGCTGCCGCGCGAAGTTGGACTCTCGCCCGAAGACCGAGAGCCGATTATCGCGGGCGTTGGACGCTTCGGCCCCTACGTGAAGCACGGCAAGACCTACGCAAACCTGGAAGACGGCGACGATGTCCTGACGATCGGGCTCAATCGTGCAGTCACCCTTATCGCCGAAAAGAAAGCCAATCCGAAGAAAGGCCGCCGCTTCGGCGCCGATCCCGGGAAGATTCTCGGCGAACATCCCGACAAAGGCGGCCCGGTTGTCGTCAAGAACGGTCGCTATGGCCCCTATGTTAGCCACAATGGCGTCAACTCCACGATCACCGGCGACAAGACGTCGGAGACAATCACGTTGACCGAGGCGGTCGTTCTGCTCGACGCCCGTGCCGAGCAGCTTAGCTCGCAGCCGCGTCGCGCGGCCGGCCGCAAGAAGGCGGGCGAGCCGTCGGAGGCCCCGAAAGGCCGCAAGAAAAAGGCCGCCGAACCAGCGGAGACCAACGAGAAAACAGGCAAGCCGCGCAAAAAGCCGACGAAAAAACCGGCCAAAGTCACGGCCGCTGAATAACTGGCGAAGCTGAAAGTCCGCCACTACATTTATCAATAATCGCGCCGTTTCGGCGCAGGACTCCCTATTTTGAACAAGCAATCCAAAAAAAATCCATCACTGCCCTCCAAGGCCGACATCCTCGCCTTCATCGGAAATAAGCCGGGCAAGGTTGGCACCCGTGAAATCGCCCGTGCCTTCGGACTGAAAAACGCGCTGCGCGCCGATCTAAAGCGTCTGTTGCGGGAACTCGCCGACGAAGGATCCATCGAAAAGCGGCGCAAGAAACTACATCATGCTGGCGCGCTGCCCTCGACCGTGCTCGCCGACATAACGGCCCGGGACACCGAGGGCGACCTCATCGCCACGCCGGACGAATGGGACGAAGAAGCTCACGGGGCCGCACCGAAAATTCGTATCCACGTACCGCGCAATGCACGGCCAGGCGAAGCCGCCGGCGTCGGCGATCGGGTGCTGCTGCGCATCGACGAAGCTGAGGAAGACGACGGAATTCGGCACCGCGGCCGCGTCATCAGGATCATCGATCACCCCAAACATCGCGTGCTGGGGATTTTTCGCAAAGTCCAGTACGGCGGCGGTCGCATGGAGCCGGTCGACAAGAAGATGCTCGGCAAGCAGCTCGTTATTCCCGCCGGAGCAACCGCCGACGCCGAAGATGGCGATCTGATTGCCGTCGAGGCCGCGCGCGCGCCACACCTTGGCCCGCCGACCGGTCGCGTGGTCGAGCGGCTCGGTTCGCTCAAAAGCGAGCGAGCGGTGAGCCTCATCGCTGTCCATGCGCACGGCATTCCATCCGTATTCCGACGCGAGACCCAACAGGACGCCGACGCCGCAAGGCCCGCGACGCTCCAAGGCCGTGAAGATTGGCGGCAAGTGCCGTTCGTCACGATCGATCCGCCGGACGCCAAGGATCACGACGACGCTGTGCATGCCGAGCCGGATTCCGCGCCCAATAATCCGGGCGGGTTCGTTATCGACGTCGCCATCGCGGATGTTGCCTGCTACGTGAGGCCGGGTTCCGCGCTCGATCGCGAAGCACTTGCGCGCGGCAATTCGGTCTACTTCCCCGACCAGGTTGTCCCCATGCTGCCTGAGCGCATCTCGAACGATCTGTGCTCGCTCCGGCCGCGCGAGGATCGCCCTGCCCTTGCCGTACGAATGATCATCGGCGCGGACGGGCGCAAGCACTCGCATACATTTCACCGGATTCTCATGCGTTCGGCCGCAAAGCTATCCTACCAGCAGGCGCAATCGGCCATCGATGGGCACAGCGACACGGATACCGAGACGCTGGTGGAACCGGTGCTCGCTCCCCTCTATGCCGCTTACGAAGCGATGAAACGGGCGCGCAACGAACGCCAGCCCCTGGACCTCGACTTGCCCGAGCGCAAGATCCTTTTGAAAAGTGATGGCACGCTCGACCGTGTGATCACTCCTGCGCGACTTGAAGCACACCAGTTGATCGAGGAATTCATGATCCTCGCGAATGTCGCCGCAGCCGAAACGCTTGAGCGCGCGCGCGTCCCGCTGATCTATCGCGTCCATGACGAGCCCGCGATGGAGAAGGTTCAGGCTCTGCGTGAATTCCTCGCCACTCTCGATATTTCTTTTCCAAAAGGTGAAGTTCTGAAACCGGAATTGTTCAACCGCGTTCTAGCTCGCGTGAAGGGTCGCGATGCCGAGCAACTGGTCAACGAGGTTGTCCTGCGCACGCAGGCACAAGCTGAATATTCCGCAGAAAATTACGGGCACTTCGGATTGAATCTGCGCCGCTACGCGCACTTTACTTCGCCGATCCGCCGCTATGCCGACCTGATTGTGCATCGAGGGCTTATTCGGGCGTTGAAGCTCGGCAACGATGGCCTGCCCGACGGGGCTGATCAAAAGGCGTTGGCGGAAATCAGCGCGCAGATTTCTGCAACCGAACGCCGCGCCATGTTAGCCGAGCGCGAAACAGCCGATCGCCTCGTCGCCCACTTCCTCGCCGATCGTGTTGGCGCGAACTTCGAGGGACGCATCTCCGGTGTCACCCGCGCGGGACTGTTCGTGAAGCTGCGCGACACGGGAGCCGATGGCTTCGTGCCGGCGCGAACCATTGGGGACGAATACTTTCGCCATGATGAGAAGAGCCGCGCAATGGTCGGTTCCCGGTCGGGCGAGACCTACCGCCTCGGCGACCCGGTGACGGTCAAGCTGGTTGAGGCAGCGCCGGTTGCCGGCGCGCTGCGCTTTGAGATTCTGTCCGAGGGCCGTCGCGGACGACCAGCCCCGCGGCCTCAACACGAGCAGCGTCAAAACGAGTATCGTGCGCGTGGCAGACAACGGAAGAGACGATGACAAAAGACCTCGGAAAACTGTGGGCCGAGCGCATGACTAAGTCGGAGCGCGACATGTCTTTCGCCGACAGCGAACCGCGCGATGCCGCGACGCTGATGTTGATCGACCGCTCCGGCGCAAAGCCGAAAGTTCTCCTCGGCCGCCGTCACGCCGGCCACAAGTTCATGCCCGGCAAGTTTGTCTTTCCCGGCGGTCGCATCGAAGCTCTGGACCGGCTGATGCCGGCCGTGAGTGAGTTGCATCCTGAGGCGCAGAAAAAACTGCTGGAGCGCGTCAACGAAAAGAGTCCCGATTTTGCGCGCGCCTTCGCGCTCGCCGCGGTACGCGAGACTGCCGAAGAGACCGGGCTATTGCTCGGCGAGAAACGTGATCGTCCGCCGGACACGCCCGGCGAGATCTGGACCGAGTTTGCCAAAGCCAATGTGCACCCCGATCTCGGTCAAATTCACTTCATCGCCCGTGCCGTTACGCCCCCGCGCCGCCCGCGGCGCTTCGACACGCGCTTCTTGACCGCCGACGCCTCCGCGATAGCCCATACCATTGAGGGTGTGGTGGGGCCGGATTCCGAACTCGTCGAACTGACCTGGGTGCCGATCGAGGAAGCAACTCATCTCGACATGCCGACTATTACCGGGATCGTGCTCGAAGAATTGCTGGCCCGCGTGGAAGCCGGCATGGGGCATGGCTTGCCAGTGCCCTTCTACTTCATGGTCGAAAAGCAATTCTTCCGGGAACTGCTGTAAACGCTGAAAATCCGGGCATTTCTTGACATTTGCCGCTTCGGCGCTAGTTTCCGCGCCAAGACGCCCCGTGATCACGCTTAAGGTGTTAGAGGAAAATCCATGGCCAAAGCCATCAGTCTGAAGATCAAACTGGTTTCTAGCGCAGGGACCGGTCACTACTACGTAACGCGGAAGAACTCGCGCACACAGACAGACAAAATGAAGAAGAAAAAGTACGATCCGATTGCGAAGAAGCACGTCGAATATTCGGAATCCAAGATCAAATAGGTCGCGGGGGCATCCAGGCATGCTTCGCACCCTTTTCGCCGCCCTGCTATTGTTGCCCCTCGCATTCGCGCAAGCTAACGCCGGCGAAAAGCACAAGCTCGCGCTGCAGATCAGCGACAACGATCTGGACAAGATGAACGCGGTGCTGAACGTCGCCGCGAACGTTTCGCAGTATTATTCCGACAAAGGCGAAGAAGTCGACATCCAGATTGTCGCCTTCAACGCCGGACTCAACATGCTGCTTGTCGACACTTCACCGGTGAAGCCGCGGCTCAAGTCCTTCAAGGAAAGCATGCCCAATGTTTCTTTCATGGCGTGCGAGAACACCCTGGACTCGATGACCCGCAAAACAGGGAAAGAGCCGGCGCTCGTAGAAAACGCCGAGCGCGTCAAAGCCGGCGTGGTCACGTTGATCGAACTCGGTGAAAAAGGTTGGACGATCGTTCGGCCCTAAGGTGAACCACCGCGTAGATTGGTGGCCGGCCGGAAGCGGCGACATGATGAGGCCACTCGCACCACTCCCCGGCCGGCCGAACCCCACGGACCCAGGAGATGCGGCGGACCTGACACCGTAGGGTATTGCGCACGTCCGAGCCGCGCCCACGAATGCTCGCGGCGACTCAAGACTCGTTGCTGAGGCTAGACCACCCGGCTGGTTCAACCAAATGCGTTATTAACGCACTGGAATAACTTGGAAAATTTTCGGTGGCCTGCGGATCGTTCAGCCTGAACCCAGGAATTGGCGAATCGTTTCGATGAACTTCCCGACCGAGATCGGCTTCGACAGATAGGCTTCACAGCCACCCTCGCGGATGCGCTCTTCGTCGCCTTTCATGGCAAATGCGGTAATGGCTACCACCGGGATCGCCTTGAGGTCGGGATCGTCCTTGAGCCATTTGGTCACTTCCAGGCCCGAGACTTCCGGCAACTGGATGTCCATCAAAATGAGGTCTGGCCGGTGCTTGCGCGCAAGATCGAGCGCCTCGATACCGTTGCGTGTACCGACAGTCTGATAACCGTGGGCTTCGAGCAAGTCGTGGAAGAGCTTCATGTTCAGCTCATTGTCTTCCACGATCAGGACGGTCTTTGGCATTTCCTTCCCGTCCTCTCCCCGATACGCATATCGGCACGTTAGTGCCGATTTCTTACGTCAGCCTTAAACAGTAATTAAATCAATGGGGTTGCCACTGGTCTAACCCTGTTTCGTTCTCAGGTTTGCCACTTCACGCGATTCGAGTCAGCCGCGAGCAATCTTTGCTCTTTCGATTTTCTCACCGCTGATCGTGCCAACTTCTTCTGGCTTGCACGCTTGGTGTAATGCGCCGCCATCTGCGGGCTCTTATGGCCGAGCCGCGCCATGATCTCGCGCTCGGTTCCATCGGCCTCGGCAAGTGTGTTGCCCGCATTCCTTGGGGACTCTTGGGCATCTAGGGACCTCGAACCAAAAGAGCCCCGTTTGGGGCTCTGGGCTAAGTACACGTTTCGGCAGCTGCGCTTCTCGATAATCGTCGCTATGCCCCGCGACGGCGGCTATGGCCTAGGCCGCCCAAGCTCGCATCCTCTCTATTTTATGTGCCAGAAAATACTGTCCACTATGAACGTCTGTTTCCGTCATGCTCCGCTTTTGTCGCTGCCCTGTACCAAGCCGCAAAGACGTGGCACGTTGACGTACGCAAGGCCACAATTTTCGGTATCGCCAGCATCGCCATCCTGATCGCTGGGCTCGTTATCGAAAGCCACTTCGACATTTTCCCAGACGACGACGATGACGACTAATTAACGACAATGGCCGGATTAGTTTGTTCTCTCCGTGCGCTGCACGGTGCCAGGATTTGGCGAGGGTACTGTAAAACGCCGCTACTTCTTGTTGGGCTAAAAGGGGCCGCCGGATGGTGAAAAACGGCGGCCCCCACCACCGTCTCAAACACTGGGGAGCGTCAGAGTCGATAGCCAAGTAAACAAAGGCCATCCAAACGGCGTTTCCAAGGCAGCCTTTTCTGCGAGCTGGCGCGGTGGTGCTTCCGCCTCTCAAGTGTGCTTGCGCGAATTGCCGCGCGACTTTATTGGCCATATTAGAGAACTTCGCGCTGGGCTACGCACCTCGCTGATGGACCAGCACCCCGAATACGTCATAGCGGGATTCATTGCGCTCAATTTCATACTGCTCGCGATGGCGACTGCCGCCGGCCTTTTTACGGTCGACGCAGTTTTCGTGTTGGTACTTCTCCAACTCGCCGCCACTGCGGCACTTTTGGCGAAGAGCGAATCCTAGCGGTCAAAACGTGGACTGTTAGTCGTGCAGGAGAATTCAAATTATCGCGGCACCGTTGTCGCCCTGATCATCGTAATCATCGTTTGCACTTTGGTATGGGGTATTGAGTGGTATTTTGTTGAGCAATAGCGATGTCTCTGACCCTAGCGCCAACTAAACGTTATTTTGGTTTGGGTGACAAAAACGATTGTATAGTCCGCGAGGGCCGTCGCGTCGTCGGCCGCATCATGTTTAGTCAGCACGCCCCGCCTGGGCATCCGTGGTTCTGGACGATCACGGCGCCGCGGAGTAATCGCAACGGACGCTCGCGCCTATGCGGCGCCGACGCGCGAACCGGCGATGAAGGATTTTAAGGTGCGCTGGCTAATTTGGACGGCACTAGGAATAAATAAGGACTCCGGGGTTTACCGAAGTCCTTGTTTTCTTCGCGCCGGAGACGATTAGTAGAATTTATAATTGAGGCCAACGCGAATGATGTGGTCGCGCTCGTCTGCGTCACGGTTAAAGGAGAAAAAACCGGGGTGGTCGTTGCGACATCGGTTGTCTGCTTTACCCCCAAAAGCAGACATTGCCCGCAACCCGTCAGCTAAATCCCTTGCGATGGCCACTCACCGGATAATCCCGGTCTTCAAGTTTGCGCCAGATTTCTTTGTATTTGCCCTTGTCCGAAATACTTTCCGGTGTGGGCTCGCGTGAGTTTTTAACACCAGTGTCGTCGCCTGGCGCTTTGTCGCCACGCTGCCAACCATGCTTCTTCATTTAAAGATTCCTTGTGTTGAAAGTTATTTGGTGAGTTCGACGATCGAGACAAATGGCGTCCCGGCGTCATTGCTGATGAGTGATGCTCGCTGCCCAGCTCTTACCTTGATTTTCTCCACCCAATTTGCGGGCAAGAAAAAGTCTGCTGTTGAACTGACTGCCGATGTTGCTGGGTCAACGATCTTGACGCGAACGCCACCTGTTGATGATACGGAGCCGGGGAAACTCAGCGATAGTTCGTTTCAACCACGCAGATCCCGAACAAGGAGGCGGGCACTCTCGCCAATGCTGGATAAACTTGCGAATTCTTACCTTCGGTATTGGATTTGTATTTGGCATGGGCTTCGGCCACCAGCGTTTCGACAAGGTCGGGAGCCGGCCAATGACCGGTCGAAACATAGGGGCGGTCGGACTCTGTCTGCGCAGAAATTTGCTTGTTCATTGACACCCTCACAAACCGGCTAGGCTCGTTCTCCTGCCCCAAACTCACTCCGGTATAGGGCTCCCTTGTTGCCGCCTAGTGGACTGAAGGCCAACGAGAGACCTCTCCGATCGGATTGGTGTCGTCCGAACTTTTTTAATGATTGCAGGCAATTGCACCTGCTTTGATCAGCGTCGCACGATGGGACTGAGGTCCAATAGGTGCACCGCCAGCGACTGCATTAAAGTGTTCGCCAGGCATATCGATCTGGATCCTCGCAGGTCCCTCTGTGGGGGCGGTATTGCTGTTGCTGATCGATCAACCAAAGGAAGATTTTGATCATGGCTACGTGCATTGACCATGCAAGCGCGGCGGGGCGCGCGATGCACGCCAGAGCGCCATCACTGATATTGCTCGGGGCGCTTGTGGTGCTATCGGGATGTTCACCAGAGGTTGACAGCACGACGCCACAGCCTCGTCCTGTGCGTACCGTAACGATTGAACAGCGCGCAGCCGGCGCCACGGTCACCCTGACCGGCCGAATCGAAGCGGAAGACGAAGTCGCGCTTGCATTCCGCATCTCCGGCCGTGTGCTCGAAAACGATCGCAAGCTCGGGGATCGCATCGAGGCCGGACAGGTCGTCGCGCGTCTGGAATCCCAGAATGAACGCAATTCGTTGCGCGCGGCGCAAGCCAACCTCGTCGCCTCACAAGGTCAGCTGACGCAGGCGCGCAATCATTTCGAGCGCCAGGATACCTTGCTCAAGCAAGGCTGGACCACACGCGCGAACCACGATCAGGCCAAACAGGCGTTACAGACTGCGGAGTCGCAGGTCGATGCAGCCGAAGCGCAGATGAAAACCGCATATGACCTCGTGAGTTTCACCGAACTCAAGGCGGACGCACCCGGCGTGGTTACCGCGGTGGGCCCCGCGACGGGTGAGGTCGTTCAGGCGGGCCAGATGATTGTTCGCGTTGCCCGAAGAGACGGACGCGACGCCGTGTTCGATGTGCCATCGCAAGTTATCCGGATGGCACCAAGCGATCCCCGCATCACCGTAAACCTCACGGACGATCCAAAAGTAAGCACGACCGGTCGCGTGCGTGAAATCGCTCCTCAAGCCGACCCAGTGACACGGACTTTCGCTGTCAAGGTCGGATTGAACGATCCTCCGCCAGCAATGCGACTTGGCGCGACAGTGACGGGACGCATGGAAGGCGATTCCGTACCCGTTATCGAAATACCCGCAACGGCATTGACCAAAGCCAACAGCCAGCCGGCCGTCTGGATCGTCGACCCCGCGAACCGCACCGTTTCGATCCGGAATGTCGACGTGCTGCGCTACGACCCCGCGCGGGTCGCGGTCTCAGGCGGTCTTACGACAGGAGACGTGATCGTCACGGCGGGCGTGCAAGCCCTGCACCCGGGCCAGAAGGTCCGCTTGCTCGGGCTGGAGCCGTAATATGGGCTTCAATCTTTCTCAGTGGGCACTCAATAACCGGTCACTCACCGTCTATCTCATGATCGTGGCCGTGGTCGCCGGTCTTTTTGCCTTCGTGAAACTCGGCCGCAACGAAGACCCTTCATTCGTCATCAAGACGATGGTGGTGCAGGCTGCGTGGCCCGGCGCCAGTGTCGATGACATGCTCAAACAGGTCACCGAACGGCTCGAGCGCACGCTGCAGGAAACGCCAAAGCTCGACTTCCTGCGCAGTTTCACGCGTGCCGGTGTCACCACGATCTTCGTCAACCTCAAGGACAGCGCGGGCGCCAGGGAGATTCCAGACATCTGGTATCATGTCCGTAAAAGCATCGGCGACATGCGTCACACCCTTCCCGCGGGCGTTGTCGGGCCGGGTTTCAACGATGAATTCGGCGACACATTCGGAATTATCTACGGCTTTACCGCCGACGGATTTACCCACCGCGAGCTTCGCGACTACGTCGAGGATGTCCGCTCGAAGCTGCTCCATGTGCGGGACGTTTCCAAGATCGAGATTCTAGGCGCGCAGGACGAAAAAATCTTCGTCGAATTCCGGATGGAAGAGTTGGCCAGTCTCGGGATTGACCGCTCGGCTCTGATCGCTGCGCTCCAGGCGCAGAACGTGGTGCAACCCGCCGGCACGATCCAAACCGGTAACGAAGCGCTGTCGCTTCGCGTATCGGGCGCCTTTCGGTCCGAAGAAGACGTCGCGAACGTCAACTTCGCGGTGGGCGGGCGCATGCTGCGCCTCAGCGACATCGCGCGCGTCAGGCGCGGCTTTGCCGATCCGCCGCAGCCACTATTTCGCGTCAACGGTCAGCCTGCCATCGGCCTTGCCATAGCGATGCGCGATGGTGGCGATATCCTGGCGCTAGGCAGGAATGTCCAGCGGGCTATAGCCGAGGCCACCGCGGATCTGCCGGTCGGCGTAGAGCCGAAACTCGTCGCCGATCAGGCAGCAACGGTCGACAGCGCCATTTCCGAGTTCATGACGTCGCTATGGCAGGCGGTGGGTATCATTCTCGTGGCAAGCTTCGTAAGCCTTGGTTTCCGTCCTGGTCTGGTGATCGCCTCCGCCATTCCTCTTACGCTCGTCGTCGTGTTCTCTATCATGCAGATTTCGAACATCGACATGCAGCGTATTTCGCTCGGCGCCCTCATCATCGCGTTAGCTCTGATGGTCGACGATGCCATGACGACGACGGACGCGATGCTGACCCGGCTCGCACAGGGCGACGACAAGGTTCAAGCTGCAACATTCGCCTTCCGCACCTACGCGTTTGCCATGCTCGCCGGCACGCTGGTGACCATCGCGGGCTTCGTCCCCGTCGGCTTCGCCGCCAGCGGTGCGGGCGAATACACCTTCTCGCTCTTTGCCGTCGTCACCATCGCGCTGATCGTATCCTGGTTTGTCGCGGTCCTGTTCGCGCCCTTGCTGGGCGTCGCCATTCTGGCGCCGCCCAAGGCGGCAAAGTCATCCGAACCGGGTTGGGTGTTCCGGACCTATCGCGCCTTCCTCACCTGGGCGTTGCGGGCAAAATGGCTGACGCTCGCCGTGACGCTCGGGATGTTCGTCGCATCCCTATTCGCAATTCGGCTCATTCCGAACCAGTTCTTCCCGGCGTCGGACCGACCCGAACTGCTCATCGACATGACGCTTCCGCAAAATGCGTCGATTTTCGCAAGCGAAACCGTAGCCCGGCGGCTGGACGATATCCTCAAGGACGACCCCGATGTCGCACGCTGGAGCACCAATGTCGGACGCGGTGCGATACGCTTCTATCTGCCGTTAAACGTCCAGCTTCCGAACAACTTCTTCAGCCAGGCCGTGGTCGTCGCCAAGGACGTTGGCGCGCGTGAGCGTCTGCGGGTAAAGCTCGAAAAAGTTCTGGCCAACGAATTCCCCAACCTTGTCAGCCGCGTCTCCACGCTTGAACTCGGCCCGCCGGTCGGATGGCCGATCCAGTACCGCGTCAGCGGTCCAGAGATCGCGCAGGTGCGCGAAATTGCCTTGAAGCTCGCCCAGGTGGTCGCAAAAAATACGCAGGTCGTGCACGTCAATTACGACTGGTTCGAGCCTGCCCGGCAGGTGCGCATTCAGATCGATCAAAATGAGGCGCGGCTGCTGGGATTAAGCTCACAGGCGCTCGCGATCGTGCTCAACACGGTCATTACGGGCAGCGCCATCACACAAGTCCGCGACGACATTTATCTCGTGGATGTCATTACGCGCGCGACCGATGAGGAGCGTCTTTCCCTCGACACGCTGCGGTCTATCCAGGTCCCGCTTACGAACGGCCGCACCGTGCCGCTCAGCCAATTCGCGTCTTTCACCTACGATCAGGAACAGCCGCTGATCTGGCGCCGCGACCGAGTCCCGACGCTCACGGTACAGGCAGACGTCAAGACGGGCGTGCTCCCTGCAACGGTCGTTGAAGCGCTGGGACCATCCATCGCCGAGCTGAACAAGACTCTGCAGCGGCCCTACCGGATTGCGATGGGAGGCGTCGTCGAGGACAGCGCGAAAGCGCAAGCCTCCGTGATCGCCGTTGTACCAGCGATGCTGCTGATCATGTTCACCGTCCTGATGGTGCAGCTGAGAAGCTTCTCCCGTCTATTCATCGTCCTCAGTGTTGGGCCGCTTGGACTGATCGGCGTTGTGGCGGCGCTGTTGTTATCCGGCAAACCGATCGGATTCGTCGCCATCCTCGGCATTCTGGCGTTACTGGGTATGATCACCAAGAACGCGGTGATCCTCATCGGTCAAATTGAAGCAGAACGAAACCAAGGCAAGGATATCTGGCAAGCAACGGTCGATGCCAGCAGCACGCGGTTCCGTCCGATCATGCTGACGGCGATCTCGACGGTTCTCGGCATGATACCGATCGCACCGACGGTGTTCTGGGGGCCGATGGCCTTCGCGATCATGGGCGGATTGCTCGTCGGGACAATCCTGACGCTGGTCTTCCTGCCGACACTTTATGTTGCTTGGTTCGGCGGCAAGGAAGGACATTCGGACGCAAAACTCGCGACGGTGAAATAACGCGTCGCCTGTCTGGTCGGCAGCGCGTTGGAAAATAAGAGGGTCCATGGCGAAACAAGCGATATCCGATCGTGAACCGGTGCTGGTAGATCTTGCCTTGCAGGGCGGCGGCTCCCACGGCGCCTTCACGTGGGGCGTGCTGGACCGTCTTCTGGAAGAGCCCTGGCTGCGCATCGATGGCATATCCGGCACTTCCGCAGGGGCGATGAACGGCGCCGTGCTGGTCGCCGGCTATACGGCGGGCGGACCCGAAGGCGCGAGGTCTGCGCTCGACGCTTTCTGGAAACGTGTCTCGCACTCAGCTCGATTTAGTCCGATACGACGCAGTCCGCTGGACGTCATGCTGGGCCGCTGGACTTTGGATACCTCGCCGTTCTACCTGGCCTTCGATTTGGCCAGCCGCGTTTTCTCGCCCTACGATTTTGGCCAGCAAGGCGCCAACCCCCTGCGCGACATTCTCGCCGAATGTGTCGACTTTAGTCAGGTCGCACGTGCTCCGATCCGATTGTTTGTAACCGCCACCAACGTTCGGACGGGCCGAGGCCGTGTTTTCCGCAACGCAGAGATTACGCCTGAGGTACTCCTCGCTTCTGCTTGCTTGCCGACGGTGTTCCAGGCGATCGAAATAGAAGGCGAGGCCTATTGGGATGGCGGCTACACCGGCAATCCGACAATTACCCCGCTCATCCGCGAGTGCAAATCGCAAGATACCCTCCTTGTCGCGGTTAATCCCGTTGAACGCCCAGGGACCCCCCGCACTGCACGCGACATCCTCGATCGATTGAACGAGGTCTCATTCAACTCCGCACTACTTAAGGAGTTGCGAATGATTGCGCTGTTGCGGAAGGTCGCGGATCCGGGAAGCAGTGAAGGAGCACAGTGGGCTCACATGCGCATTCACCTTATTGCAAGTCCACTCCTTGCCACGCTTGGAGCGTCTTCCAAATTAAATGCCGAGTGGGATTTTCTAAGCATGTTGCGCGATGAAGGTCGGCGTTCCGCGGAGGCCTTTTTGGAGGCCAATGCGAAGAATATCGGCAAACGCTCCTCCATCGATCTGGACGTCTTGTTGGAGCAGATTTGACCATGGGTCTGCTTGGAGTACTCGCGGCCCTTGGGCTTCTTATCTGGCTTTCGTTTCGAGGCTGGAGCGTCCTTCTGCTCGCGCCGGCTGTTGCACTGGTGGCAGCCGCCACCGCGCGAGAGCCCCTGCTCGCCCACTGGACGCAGACTTTCATGGGCAGCGCCGCGCAGTTCATCGCGCAATTCTTCCCGATTTTTTTGCTCGGCGCGCTGTTTGGAAAGCTCATGGACGACAGCGGATCGGTCCAGACCATCGCCAGTTTCATGGGCGAGAAACTTGGGCACCGGCGCGCGATCCTGGCGGTCGTGCTGGCCGGCGCGCTCGTCACCTACGGCGGAGTAAGTCTCTTCGTCGCCTTTTTTGTGCTGGCGCCGATGGCGCGGGCGTTATTCCGGGCTGCCAACATACCGCAGCGGCTGATGCCGGCAGCGATCGCTCTCGGAACATCGACTTTCACCATGTCGGCAATGCCGGGAACGCCGGCGATCCAGAACACGATTCCGATGCCATTCTTTGGCACCACGCCCTTTGCAGCACCCGGCTTGGGAATCATTGCTTCAATCATCATGCTGCTGTTCGGGCTCTGGTGGCTCAGTCGCGCCGAGGCCTCGGCACGGACGTCCGGCGAGGGCTTCGGCGACGCGGCCGATGTCGCAACCAAGGATGTCGCGGAGGATCAGTTCATCCGCGAACGCGCCACGAGCGCCCATGAGTTCGACCCGGCCGAGATTTCGCATGGGAAGCACACCGAGATGGCACCATCGATCGTCATGGCCATTTTTCCGCTGTTGGTTGTCGTGGGATTTAATCTGCTGTTGTCAATTTTCATATTGCCGCGGCTCGACTTCTCGTTCCTGGCCCAGGAGCGCTGGGGCAGCACCTCACTCGCCGCGGTTGCCGGTGTATGGTCGGTTGCAGTTGCGCTCGCCGCCGCCAGCGCCACGCTGATCATCATCAATTGGCGACGTCTCCCCGACCTGCGGGCCAGTATGGACGCCGGCGCGAACGCAGCGGTGCTGCCCATTTTTGCCGTCGCCAGTCTCGTCGGATTTGGCGCGGTTGTTGCCGCACTCCCCGCCTTCGCGCTGGTGCGGGACTGGGTCCTGTCCATCGCCGGAGGACCACTCGTTTCGCTCGCGATTGCCACGAATATTCTCGCCGCCTTGACCGGGTCGGCCTCCGGCGGATTGACTATCGCGCTTGATGCACTCGGCGAGACATATTTGCGTCTTGCCGCAGAAACCGGAATAGATCCGGAGCTGATGCATCGCATCGCTGTGATAGGTTCGGGTACGCTCGACAGCCTGCCTCACAATGGCGCGGTTGTGACGCTGCTCGCCGTTTGCGGATCAACGCACAGCAAGAGCTATTTCGACATAGTCATGGCGAATATCGTGGGCCCGATTTTGGCTCTGGTGGCCGTGATATTTTTAGGTTCGACGCTCGGATCGTTCTAGCTGCGCAAGAGCTAGCGACCAATCAGCAAGCTCACATAGAGAGCGATCGCCAACACGGCAAGCAGGGAGCCGGCCACCGGCCATTGTCGCAAATATTTGTCGATACTTTCCATCGTGGCACCCACGCGACGCGCAGCACGCGAGGCTCCCGCACCTGCTTCGAGCAGATCGCCAGCGGGTACGCGTGGCAGCAGGTCACCCCAACGCCAAAGAGCGAGGCTTAGGAGTGCGCCGAGCGCAACAGGCCACAGCGCCTCCCAAATCTCTTTGAGTACTAATGCTTCTTGAAGCGGTCCGTCCGCGACGTCCGAATACAGCGCCCACGGAAAAACAATTGCGGCAACCGCGGTCACGAGCCACGCCGTGCGCGCTCCCAGCGCGTCGACCTCATGAGTCTGTTCCCACATCCGACGCAGAAAATGAAGCATCAAGAGCGTGCTTCCGAGGGCTGCGAGTGAAACGAATACGCCGATGGCTCCGCTCCCGAGCACCGGCTTTGCAAGCGATTTCGCCAATGCGCCGCCGGTCAGAGGAAGGCCGCCAAGTCCAAGCGCCAGCACCGCTGCCGGTACGAGTACGAGCCAGATGCCGCGTTTGGTCGCCGCGACCAGACCGAGCGCCAGAAACAGTCCGCCTTTGACCAATACGTGAAACATCGCGGAGAAAGCCGCGACTGGCGGGGCACTTTGATCGCCCGCCGAGAGCCCCATGCCGAGAACTGCCGCGAGCAGTCCCATTTGACTGACGCTGGAGTACGCCAGGATCGCCTTCGGATTCGTTTGTGTTATTCCGACAAGAACGCCGTAGTACGCCGAGAACACTCCAGCGATTGCCAAAGCTTCTCCCCAGTCAGGCATCCCGGTTTCAAACGGCAAGAAGCGTATGAGTCCGATCACCCCTACCTTAACTGCGGAGCCGCTGAGCACCGCAGCCGCCGCAATCGGCGCCGCTGAATATGTCAGAGGCATCCATACATGGAACGGGAAGAGTCCGATTTTCAGGCCGAACGCCAATATCAGGAACGCCATTGTGTAACCGCGCCACGGCGACTGTGCCAAGGAGCCGACCGCGTCGCTGATTAGCGAGCTGTCGTTCGGAACGCTTTGCGCGAGAAGCACCAAAGCCATGAGCAAAATGGCCTCGCCGAGAACAGCGAGACCGACGTATAGGCTGGCCGCGCGCTTTGCCTCAGCTGTTTCCTCAAAAACGATGAGGCCGTACGCGGCCAGACTTGCGATTGTGAAAAACAGGTAGAAGCCGACCATGTCGGCCACGAGGAAAGTGCCGAGGTTGCCGATGAGTGTTATCAGCCACCAGACGGCGAAGCGTCCGCGGTTTTGCTTCTCGCGCAGGTAATTCCCGGCGTAAGCGCCTGCTGTTGCCCAAAGCAGAGCGCCGGCACCAAGCAGCATCGCGCCGGGCGTGTCCAGTTCGAACGTCAATCCGAGCAACGCTGGCGGAAAGACAACGCTCGTGCCATCAGCCATTAACCACGCCGCGGCGAACGCCGGCAACGGTGCGAGAACGAGCAGCGATGGCATGCGGCATCTCACCTGTTTCGACAGGCAAGCTGCCAACATCGCGAGCGGGGTCGCGAGCGCAACGACAAGCAACGTGCCTGCGTTCATCTAGATCTCCACTCCAACTACATGTTGCATCGTGTCCACATGCCTCATTGCAAAGCCGTGATTTGCATTTCAGGGCGGCCAATCGCCAGGAAATCGGAAGGCTTCAATGGCACGAGGCCGAGCAAAACCGCACAGAGCGCGACTGCCAGCACAAGAATTTCGCGATCCCGCGCTATTGGTGCGCGCAGCGTCAACGCTCCATTTTTGCTGAGTGCTTTGCCAAGCACCATGAACACGTAAGCGCCCGCGAGCAGCCCACCTGTGAGCATGACCGCGGCCCACCACCACTGACCTTCGATTGCCGCCGCCGACAGGAGCATCCACTTCGCCACAAAGCCCCCGCTCGGCGGCACTCCCATCAACGAGAGGCCCGCCAGGCCGAAGGCAATAACGGTCATGGGAAGCGCTCGCCCGATGCCGCCGAGTTC
>JANWKN010000087.1 GCA_025451355.1 Pseudolabrys sp.
CGGCAGCGGCGCGACGGGCTCCGGCGGCAGCACGATTGTTTCCAGCGCTCCCACGTCGATTAGCCCGTCAATCACGCCGCCGCTGACACCGGCCTCCTGCGCAGCTTCGCTTTTCGAGCGGACGAGACCATCGGCTAAGAGCTGTAGCACGCGCATTCGCGCTGCGGTCATTCGTTCTGGCGGTGGGCCCGCGCGCCGCACACCGACACGCTCCCGGCCAGGGGCGAGATGCTCTCCCATGCGTAGCGCCATGCGGAGCACAATGCCGCGTGAGGCGAGGGTGTAGTTTGAAACCCAGTCGACGAACTGCCGAAGCTCCGGTTTCAGAGGCGGCACGTCCAACTTTTCGTCGATATCCTTCAGACGATTATGCAGGCGCGGATTTGGGTTGGGATTGTCGGCCCAGACCACGCCCATGCTTTCGCGCGTCCCCAGTGGCACGGCAACCACGTCCCCAGGCGCAAGCTCGATACCCGCGGGTACGCGATAAGAATAGGTCTGGTCGAGCGCCACCGGAACCAGAACGTCGACAATTCTGCTCATAACCTGTTTTGCTCGCAGCTCACCCAGGAGACCATGCGCTTTGTCTGGCCGATTCCAGCCGCTTAAGGAAGGGTGAACGAAGGAGTGCCACTGTTCAAAGCATGAGCGACTTTGCAGCAAGTTCTGAGGTTTCGGCCGAGATCGGCCGCTGGCTGGGTTATCTCGGTGCCGAGCGGCGCATGTCACAGAATACCGTGGAGTGCTACCGGCGCGACGTTGCACAGTTCCTCGGCTTTTTGGCCGAGCATTTGAGCGGCGCGCCGACGCTAAAGCAAATTGCCAAACTCACGCCGGCCGATATTCGCGCTTTCATGGCGTTCAGGCGTAGCCAGGGGACGGGCAATCGCTCGCTGATGCGAGCGCTCGCTGGCATTCGGTCTTTTGCACGCTTTCTCGAGCGCAAAGGGAAGGGTAAAGTTGCCGCGCTCGGTGCCGTGCGCACGGCCAAGCTTCCGAGGAGCTTGCCGAAACCGCTTTCGACGCATGCTGCCTTGCAGATCACCGCTGCCGATTCGCGCGAAGGCGAGGCCCGTGCGCCGTGGATTTTGGCACGTGACGCGGCGGTATTAGCTTTGCTTTACGGCTCCGGTTTGCGCTTGTCCGAGGCACTCGGTCTCAAGCGCCGCGATATTCGTCCTGACACCGACGCTCTCGTTGTCCTGGGCAAAGGCAACAAGACTCGAATGGTGCCTGTGTTGCCACAGGTCGCCAAGGCGATCGCAGACTATGTCGCAATTTGCCCGTTCAAGTCCTCTCCTGATGCACCGATGTTCGTAGGAGAGCGTGGTGGGCCGCTCTCACCCCGCGTCGTGCAATTTGCGATGGCTCGGTTGCGAGGCGCATTCGGACTGCCGGACAGCGCGACGCCGCATGCCCTGCGCCATTCCTTTGCTACGCACTTGCTTGCCCGCGGAGGCGATCTCCGTTCGATCCAAGAGCTGCTTGGTCACGCTTCGCTGTCAACGACCCAGATCTACACGGCAGTCGACACGGAGCATTTGCTTGAAGTGTACGCGAGCGCACATCCTCGCGCCCGTTAACCGTCGTATGGTTCTCTGCAGCCTCTTGCGCCGGACCGCTCTCTGCTATCATCGTACGGACGGATCGGTCGGAAGCCGGAGGGGTTATGAGCGCACATGAAAATCTGGAGCATGCGGAGCATGCTGAGCATGCGTCGCATTCCAACAAGAAAATCGCACTGCTGATTTCAGTGCTGGCACTCTTTCTCGCGTTCTCCGAAACGCTTGGCAAAAGCTCGCAAACCGCGGCTATCGCCGACAATATTAAGGCATCAGACACCTGGAATTTCTTTCAGGCCAAGACTATCCGCCAGACCTCGTTGCGCGTAGCGGCCGAAGCAATGACGGCACAGTTGCCCGCGATAACGAATGACGAAACGAAGGCGACGATTGCAAAACAAATCGAGGCCTGGCGGAACACGGTCACTCGCTACGAGTCGGACCCGAAGGAACAAGACGGCCGCAAGGAATTGAGGGCTCTGGCGGAAAAACTTGAGCACGAACGCGACACTTGGCTGGCACGTTATCACCAATACGAATTCGCATCGGCAGCGTTTCAGATCGGTATCGTGCTGGCCTCCGCAGAGGTCATTACCGGTATTGCAGCGCTGGGTTGGTTTTCCGGTCTCGTGGGCATATTCGGCCTCGGCTTTATGGCGCTCGGCCTATGGGCACCGCACGCCCTGCATCTGGCAGGGCACTAACGTCAGGCGGGGCGATTGCGGTAGGACCGGCGGAGACGCATAAGTCGTCGGAATGTGCGCCGCGCACGCTCCGGCCTGAACATCCAGGCGATTTTCCGAATGCGCGCACGAATGGGCTCGGTTTGCGTGTGGGCCCAGTCTCGCGCCCATATGACCCAATCGTATAGCCGCTGGAACCACGGGATTTGCAATAACTTGCCGCGCGTTGCGTCAAACACAAAGGCCGTCACACCGAGACCAAGCAGCTTTGCAAGCACGAGCGTCACAATCGCGCCAAACCAGTTTCCCGTCGCGATAAAATAGACCTCCAGAAATTTCACCGGCAGCACGACAATCAGCGGGACAATGAAAACGACAAGAGCAGCGTAAGGCGGCAGGTCTTCAACCCACCGCGCAACCGCGATCTTCACCTTGCCCCAAGGAATGAGATTGACGACGCGCGCGACGATGGGCTCGAGGTGGTCCCACAGCCAGGCCTCCAGGAGCAGCAGCAGGGCGAGGATGACCCAGAGCGGACGGAACGCGTTGCGGCGCATGAATCAAAATATAAGCCGATGGATCGCCTTAAGTAAGGCGGGCACCCGCGACACCCTGTCTTCTGTACAAGTGCGAAATTGAGAAGCGCCGATCTTGTGTGTCGCCAACGTATTGAAAAGCTGTGGCTTTACCAAACGACCCATCTATGACCTCACGCGTCCGCCATCCACGTTGAGGGTCTGCCCGGTCATGAAGGCTGCGTCGTCACTGGTGAGGAAAGAAACTGCCCCAACCAGATCCTCGGGGACTTCCACACGCTTGATCGCCTGCATCTGAGCGACCGACGCAAATTCATCATCCATCGTCTTGAAACCCGGGCGCGGCTCGCGCACCAGTGTGCCGGGCGAACGGGTTAGTCCCGGCGCGATAGCGTTGACGGTAACGCCATCGGGCGCAAGGTCGGTCGCAAGGGCGCGGGTGAATCCGACGATACCGCCCTTGCTCGCAACATAATGAGCGAAGCCGGTGACCACCGAGCCGAGCGTGCTCGATGCCATGTTCACCACGCGTCCCCATTTGCGTGCGCGCATCCCGGGTACGAATGCAGCGGTAACCAGAAAGGTGCCATCGAGATTAACCGAAAGAACTTTACGCCAATCGGCAAAAGTCATCTCAGGGAAATTCTTCTGGGGGAAGATACCAGCGCAATTCACTACAATATCGACATGGCCGAATTTGCCCTGGACCTCTGTGGCCATGGCAGTGACAGAGGCCTCCGACGACACGTCGCAATTTACTGCGAGCGCCTGCCGTCCGGCAGCTTCGACCATTTTCACGGTGGCCTTGCCGTCGACAACATCAACGATCGCTACATGGACGCCGTCTTCCGCCAACCGCTTGGCAAATGCCTGCCCGATGCCGTTCGCAGCGCCTGTAATGACAGCGACTTTGTCTTTGTGGCCTTTGGCCATGAAATTTTCCCCGATTTGACCACGCCCGCTCCAGCCTTTGAAGCGATATGGCCGGGAACAAACCCGGCCATATCGGAGGCTACATATGTATCGCGCGTTTCGCTACAGCCATTGCGGCCTCTTTCACCGCTTCAGGCAATGTCGGATGCGCGTGGCACGTGCGTGCGATATCTTCAACGGAAGCGCCGAACTCCATCGCGATCGTGGCCTCTGCAATCATGTTCCCTGCGTCCGCGCATATAAGATGCACACCGAGCACACGATCGGTCTTCGCGTCGGCGATAATTTTCACAAAGCCCTCGGTCGTCAGATTGACTTTGGCCCGACCATTGGCTGTGAAGGGAAACTTCCCGACATTATAGGCGACGCGTGCGGCCTTCAGCTCTTCCTCGGTCTTCCCGACCGTGGCGATCTCGGGATATGTGTAAACTACGTTCGGAATAGCATCGTAATTAACGTGCCCCGCCTGCCCGACCAAAATCTCAGCAAGCGCCACGCCCTCGTCTTCGGCCTTGTGCGCCAACATTGGACCCGCAATCACGTCGCCGATGGCCCAGATGCCGGGAACATTGGTCGCATAGTAGTGATCAACGATCACGCGTCCGCGTTCGTCGAGCTTGACCCCGAGTTCCTTGAGACCCAGACCCTCGGTGTACGGCACCCGACCGATCGAGACCAGAACGACATCGGCCTCGATCGATTCAGCATCGCCGCCCTTTGCCGTCTCCACGTTGACCTTGAGCCGTTTTCCGGAGGCATCAACCGCGGTGACTTTCGAGGACAATTTAAACGTGATGCCTTGCTTCTCGAATAAGCGCTGGGCCTGGCGCCGGACCTCGCCGTCCAATCCTGGCAACGCACCGTCGAGAAATTCCACCACGGTCACCTGTGCTCCGAGGCGCCGCCAGACCGAGCCAAGCTCAAGCCCGATGACTCCGGCTCCAATGACAAGCAAATGCTGGGGCACCGCCGGCAGCGACAAGGCACCTGTCGACGAGACAATGCGTTTCTCGTCGATGTCGATGCCCTTCAGCCGTGCAACGTCAGATCCCGTGGCAATGACAATCGATTTGGCTTCGAGTGTCTGCGCCTTGCCGCCCTCGCCTTTTACTTCGACTTTGCCCGGCCCGACGATCCGCCCGCTCCCGAAAAACGTGTCGATCTTGTTCTTCTTGAACAGAAAATCGACGCCTCTGACGTTGCCTTCAACACCCTGATCCTTGAACGCCATCATAGCCCTGAGGTCGAGCTTAAGTTCGGAAACACCAATGCCCATTTTGCCGAACGTGTGGCCCGCCTCCTCGAACAGTTCCGAGGCGTGCAGCAACGCCTTTGACGGAATACAACCGATGTTGAGGCAAGTGCCGCCGAATGTAGCGCGCTTCTCCACCACTGCGGTTTTCAGGCCAAGCTGCGCCGCGCGGATGGCACAAACATAACCACCGGGTCCGGTCCCAATCACGATGAGATCGTAGGCCATGCGCTACAAATCCAGCACGACCCGAGCCGGGTCCTCCAGGCCTTCCTTCACGCGCACGAGGAAAGTAACCGCCTCGCGTCCGTCGACGATACGGTGATCATATGACAGTGCGAGATACATCATCGGCCGTGCCTCGATCTTGCCATCTATGACAACAGGCCGCTCCTGAATCTTATGCATGCCGAGGATGCCGGACTGCGGGGCGTTCAGAATCGGAGTCGACATCAGGGAGCCGTAGACACCGCCGTTGCTGATAGTGAACGTGCCGCTCTGCATATCCTCGATTTTCAAGGCGCCCTCGCGTGCGCGCCTGCCGAAGTCGGCGATGGTTTTTTCGATTTGTGCAAGCGACATATGGTCCGCATCACGGATCACTGGCACCACAAGTCCCTTCTCAGTGCCGACGGCGACGCCGATGTGATAGTAATTTTTATAGACGATGTCGGTGCCGTCGATCTCGGCATTCACGGCCGGGATTTCCTTCAGAGCCTGAATACAGGCGCGCACGAAGAAGCCCATGAAACCGAGCTTCACACCGTGCTTTTTCTCGAACAGATCCTTGTAATGCGTGCGCAGACGCATGACTGCGCTCATGTCGACCTCGTTGAAGGTCGTGAGCATGGCCGCGGTGTTCTGTGCATCCTTCAGGCGGCGCGCAATGGTTTGACGCAATCGCGTCATGTGCACCCGCTCTTCACGGGCAGCATCATCGGCCGGCGACGGTGCACGCATCTGGACTGGCGCTGACACCGGAGTTGGAGTGGCCGCGGCGCGCTCAATCGCGGTGAGCATATCACCTTTGGTGACCTGGCCGTGCACGCCGCTGCCGGCAATCTTTGAGGGGTCGACGCCGCTTTCCGCCGCCATCTTGCGCACAGACGGTGGCATCGGCATTTCGCGCGGCTGCGGTTGCTCGGGACCAGCACCAATCGGCTTGGTCGTGGCCACCTTTTCGTCCGGCGTGCCGGTAGGACTGGCCGCGGGTTTGGTGACAGTCGCCGAGACCGCCTTAGGTGCGGCGCCAGCACCCTCCTTGATCTGGCCGAGCAGCGCGCCAACCGCGACAGTGGAGCCGTTTTTCACGGCAATATCGGAGAGGATGCCTGCAGCCGGGGCCGGCACTTCCAATGTCACCTTGTCTGTTTCAAGTTCGACCAACGGCTCGTCCACCGCCACCGCTTCGCCCGGTCGCTTGAACCATTTGCCGACCGTGGCTTCGGTCACGGACTCGCCGAGAGTAGGCACGCGAATGTCAACCATGACTTGTCTCTTACCTCTCAGCTGCCGCGCCAGACCTTATCCCAACGCCTCATCAAGGAATTGCTTGAGTTGCGCGAGATGCTTCGACATCTGGCCAACTGCCGTAGAAGCCGAGGCAGGACGCCCCGCATAGCGCATCGTCCGATGTTTGGCGCTGATCTGATTGAGAATCCATTGCAGGAAAGTATCGACGAAGAACCAAGCGCCCATATTGCGCGGCTCCTCCTGACACCAGACCATTTCCGCCTGCTTGAAGCGCGACAGTTCGGTGATCAGCGCCTTGGTCGGGAACGGGTAAAGTTGCTCCACGCGCAGGATATAAATGTCATCAATGCCGCGCTTTTCGCGCTCATCATAGAGGTCGTAGTAGACTTTACCCGAGCACATGATCACGCGCCGAATTTTGTCATCGGAAACGAGTTTTATCTTTTCGTTCGGGAGCAATTGTGCATCGTCCCACAACAGGCGATGGAATGAGGTGCCGCTTGTCAGTTCGTCGAGCCGTGACACCGCGCGTTTATGGCGCAATAGCGATTTCGGCGTCATCAGAATCAGCGGCTTACGTATCTCTCGCTTCAACTGCCGGCGTAGAATGTGGAAATGATTCGCAGGTGTTGTGCAATTGGCGACCTGCATGTTGTCTTCGGCACACATTTGCAGGTAACGCTCGAGCCGCGCTGAGGAATGCTCCGGTCCCTGACCCTCATATCCATGCGGCAACAGGCACACGAGACCAGACATGCGCAGCCATTTGCGCTCGCCCGACGAGATAAACTGGTCGAACACCACTTGTGCACCATTGGCGAAGTCGCCGAATTGCGCTTCCCACAGCGTGAGCGCGCTTGGCTCGGCGGCGGAATAGCCATACTCGAAACCGAGAACGGCCTCCTCGGAGAGCATCGAATTGAGCACTTCGTAGCGCCCCTGCGAACCGCCGAGATGATTGAATGGAGTGTAACGCTCTTCGGTATTTTGATCGAAAAGCACCGAGTGCCGTTGCGAGAATGTCCCACGCTCGCTGTCCTGACCTGACAGTCGTACGCGGTGTCCTTCCTTCAACAGCGAGCAAAAGGCGAGCGCCTCGCTTGTTGCCCAATCGATGCCCTCACCGCTCTCGATCGCCTTGAGACGCTGATCGAGGAAGCGTTGAATCGTCCGGTGGACAGTGAAGCCTTGTGGGACAGCGGTGATTTTCTTGCCGATGTCGTGCAGCTCGGCTGAATCAACGCCGGTAATCCCGCGGCGTGGGTCGTCGGCATCACGAGCGGCCTTCAGGCCCGACCAACGGCCATCGAGCCAATCGGCCTTGTTCGGCTTGTAACCTTGGCCAGCTTCAAATTCGGCATCGAGACGCGCGCGCCAGTCGGCCTTCATCTTCTCGACTTCGCCTTCGGCCACGACACCCTCACCGACCAACTTCTTTGCATAGATCTCCAGCGTCGTCGGATGCGCGCGGATCTTCTTGTACATGAGCGGCTGGGTGAACGAGGGCTCATCGCCTTCGTTGTGGCCAAAGCGCCGGTAGCAGAACATGTCGATCACCACCGGCCGCTGAAATTGCTGCCGGTATTCGGTGGCGACCTTAGCAGCAAACACGACAGCTTCCGGATCGTCGCCGTTTACATGAAAGATCAACGCCTCGATCATCTTGGCGACGTCGGACGGATAAGGCGACGACCGCGAATAGCGCGGATAGGTCGTAAAGCCGATCTGGTTGTTGACGATGAAGTGCAGAGAGCCGCCGGTGCGGTAACCTTTCAGGTCGGAAAGCCCGAAACACTCCGCCACAACACCCTGGCCAGCAAACGCCGCATCCCCATGGATCAGCAGCGGCATCACCATCGTGCGCTCGTCGGGTTTTGCATGGTGCTGATCCTGCTTGGCCCGCACCTTGCCCAACGTAACCGGGTCAACGATTTCCAGATGCGATGGATTTGCCGTCAGTGAAAGATGAACTTTATTGTTGTCGAACTCCCGGTCGGATGAGGCACCGAGGTGATATTTGACGTCACCCGAACCTTCGATCTCGTCCGGCGTCGCTGAGCCTCCCTTGAATTCATGGAACAGCGCGCGATGCGGTTTGCCCATCACCTGAGTCAGAACATTAAGACGCCCGCGGTGCGACATTCCGAGGCAGATTTCCTTCACCCCGAGATTGCCGCCACGTTTGATGATCTGTTCAAGCCCCGGGATCAGGGACTCGGCGCCATCAAGTCCAAAACGCTTGGTGCCGGTATACTTGACGTCGAGGAACTTCTCGAAACCTTCCGCCTCGACAAGCTTGTTGAGGATCGCGCGCTTGCCTTCACGCGTGAAAGTGATCTCCTTGTCGCGACCTTCGATGCGCTCCTGGATCCAGCTTTTTTGCGCGGCGTTGGAAATGTGCATGAACTCGACGCCAAGTGTCTGGCAATATGTCCGGCGCAAGATTGCGACGATCTCGCGCATCGAGGCGAACTCAAGACCAAGCACCTTATCGAGAAAAATCTTGCGATCGAGATCGGCCTCCGTGAAGCCATACGAACGAGGATCGAGTTCTTCCTCGTTCTTCTCGGGTTCAAGCTGAAGTGGATCAAGCTTCGCGTGGAAATGACCGCGAATGCGGTAGGCGCGGATCAGCATCAGCGCATGGATTGAGTCGCGCGTAGCCTGCATCACGTCGGCTGAGGCGAGCTCGACACCCTTGGCCTGCGCGGTCGCCGAGATTTTTTTGCTCAGCTTCTTTTCAGTTTCAGCCCACTGGCCATCGAAAGCCGCAACCAGGTCACTGTTTGGGTGCACTGGCCAATTTGGCTTCTTCCAGGAGGCACCGCGAGAGCTTCTGATGACGTCGGATTTCTGGTCCTTCAGGCTTTCGAAAAAGGCACGCCATTCGGCGTCGACGGCAGCCGGATCGGTCTCGTACTTGGCGTAAAGGTCTTCGATATAGGCAGCGTTGCCGCCATAGAGGAACGAGGTTTTCGCGAAGATAGCGTTGGCGTCCTGGCGAGACATGGCGCGTCAATCCTTGCACTTAAAATTTGCGTCGACGCCAGCCGGCTACGTTGCGACGACAACAATCTCTTTTACCTCTATTTATGACGCGTGTAAGTCGGCAAAAGGGGTAATTTTGAACCGGAATTAGTCCTTTGCCGGATTCGCATGGCGGTTTGCGTGTATTCCATGTAGCGGGAATTCAATAAAGAAAAGGCCCCGGCAATACCGAGGCCTCTGTAAGATCTACGAAGCAGTCGACGCTCTGATCGTCAGATCAGCGCCACCAGTTGAATCGCCAGACCAACGACGAGGTGACGGTCTGGATGTACTTCTCTGAGTGGATAAATTCTCCGGTCGATGGAATGCCATCCTCAAAACGCTGATTGTCCTTTTTGTTAAACGAGCTGAACCGGAAAATTTCAATGGCTTAGCAGAGCGCGCAGTGTCTTGCCGATACGGGCCGGCGACGGTGACACCTTGATGCCCGCGGATTCCATAGCGGCGATCTTCGACTCCGCATCACCCTTGCCGCCGGAAATGATTGCACCCGCATGGCCCATGCGACGTCCAAGCGGCGCGGTGCGTCCGGCGATAAATCCGACCATGGGCTTATTGCGTCCACGTCTGGCTTCATCCTTCAGAAATTGCGCAGCGTCTTCCTCGGCCGAACCGCCGATCTCGCCGATCATTACAATCGACTCGGTCTTCGGGTCGGCAAGAAACATTTCCAGCACTGCGATGAACTCAGTGCCCTTAACGGGATCGCCACCTATGCCGACTGCCGTGGTCTGCCCTAGATTTTCGCGACTTGTCTGAAAAACGGCTTCATACGTCAGGGTGCCGGAACGCGATACGATTCCGACCGTTCCGGACTTGAAGATATTTCCCGGCATGATGCCGATCTTGCACTCACCGGCCGTCATCACACCGGGACAGTTCGGGCCGATGAGGCGTGACTTTGATCCTGATAGCGAACGTTTGACCTTGACCATATCCATCACCGGAATGCCCTCGGTGATGCAAACGATCAGCGGGATCTCCCCCTGGATTGCCTCGCAGATCGCATCGCCAGCTCCTGCGGGAGGGACATAGATTACGCTCGCATCGCAACCGGTTTTCTCCTTCGCCTCGGCAACGGTATCGAACACGGGCAGATCGAGATGTATCGAACCACCTTTGCCCGGCGATGTTCCGCCGACCATCTTGGTCCCATACGCAATCGCGGCTTGCGAGTGGAAGGTGCCATTCTTGCCGGTGAAGCCCTGGCAGATGACCTTGGTGTTTTTGTCGATGAGGATTGACATCAGAGCCTGCTACCGTTTCGTCCGTTCCATAATCTGACACGGAGGCGACAATTTCGCTGCTCAGCCGCCCTTCACGGCCTTCACAATCTTCTGCGCCGCGTCATCGAGATCGTCCCCCGATGTCACATTGAGCTTGGACTCGGCGATGATCTTCTTGCCGAGGTCGACATTTGTGCCTTCCAACCGCACAACCAGTGGCACCTTCAGGCCTACTTCCTTCACCGCGGCGACGACGCCCTCTGCGATTACGTCGCATTTCATGATGCCACCGAATATGTTGACCAAGATGCCTTTCACGTTCGGATCGGACGTGATGATCTTGAAAGCCGCCGTGACCCTCTCCTTTGTCGCGCTTCCACCGACGTCAAGAAAATTGGCCGGCGCCATGCCGTAGAGCTTGATGATGTCCATGGTTGCCATCGCAAGGCCAGCGCCGTTAACCATGCAGCCAATCGAACCATCGAGTGCGATGTAGTTGAGATCGTATTTCGAGGCCTCGATTTCTTTCTCGTCTTCTTCAGTGAGGTCACGCAAGGCAACGATGTCCGGATGACGATAAAGCGCGTTGCCGTCGAATCCGACCTTCGCATCAAGACAGACGATCTTGTTGTCCTTCGTTACGACCAATGGGTTGATCTCTAGCAGGCTCATGTCCTTCGTCGTGAAGGCGGAGTAAAGCTTGGGAAGGATGGCTTCGATCTGCTTTGCAAGATCACCCGTAACCTTGAGCGCCTGCGCCACCCGGCGGCCGTGATGCGGCATGATCCCCGTCGCTGGATCGACCGAGAACGTGAGGATTTTTTCGGGCGTCTTGTGTGCGACTTCCTCGATGTCCATGCCGCCTTCGGTGGACACTACAAAAGCAACGCGCGAAGTTTCACGATCGATCAGCGCCGACAAGTAAAACTCGCGATCGATCGCCGAGCCCTCTTCGATATAGAGGCGGTTGACTTTCTTTCCGTGCGGGCCGGTCTGATGCGTCACGAGAGTGGAGCCCAGAATACGCGC
>JANWKN010000088.1 GCA_025451355.1 Pseudolabrys sp.
ATACGCCCGAGACCATCGCGGAAGCATACAACACCGGCCGCGGCTCGTTTCGCGTGCGCGCGCGGTGGAAGCAGGAAGATACCGGTCGCGGCACTTACGTGATCGTCATCACGGAAATTCCGTGGCTCGTCCAGAAATCGCGCCTGGTGGAAAAGCTTGCCGAGCTGATCAACGAGAAGAAACTGCCATTGATCGCTGACGTTCGCGATGAATCGGCCGAAGATATCCGTCTCGTCATCGAGCCGCGCTCGCGCTCGGTCGACGCCGAGCTGATGATGGAATCGCTGTTCAAGCTCACCGAGCTTGAAAGTCGCATTCCGCTCAACATGAACGTGCTGGTGAAGGGACGCGTCCCGCAAGTGCTCGGCCTTGCCGAAGCCTTGCGCGAATGGCTGGACCACCGGCGCGAGGTGCTGCTGCGCCGTTCAAACCATCGGCTGGCGGAAATCGAGCATCGCCTAGAGATGTTGGGTGGCTATCTCGTCGCCTATCTCAACCTCGACAAGGTAATCAAAATCATTCGCACGCAGGACGAGCCGAAGCCCGTCCTGATGAAGACTTTCAAACTCACCGATGTACAGGCCGACGCCATCCTCAATATGCGGCTGCGCAACTTACGCAAGCTCGAGGAAATGGAAATCCGCGCCGAGGACAAGGCGCTGCGTGAAGAGCGCACCAAGCTCAAGGCGTTGGTTGCATCGCCGGCCCAGCAATGGAAAACGATTTCGGGCCAGATCAAGGAGATCCGGGAAAAATTCGGTCCGAAGACCGACATCGGCAAGCGCCGCACGACCTTCGGCATCGCGCCGGCGCATGATGAAGCCGCGATCGAAGAGGCGATGGTCGTACGCGAGCCGATCACCGTCGTGGTTTCGGAGAAGGGCTGGATCCGCGCCCTGCGCGGCCATGTCAGCGACTTCTCCGGCGTCAGCTTCAAGACCGACGACGCGCTGAAATTTGCTTTCCCGACCGAAACCACCGCAAAGGTGATGATCTTCGGCAGCAATGGCCGTTTCTACACGCTCGATGCCTCGAAGCTGCCGGGTGGGCGCGGCCATGGCGAGCCTGTTCGGCTGTTCATCGACCTCGAGAATGCCGATGTGGTGGCAGCTCTGGCCTATCAGGGTCGCCGCAAATTCCTGGTCGCGAGCCATCAGGGCAACGGCTTCGTCGTGGCGGAGGACGAGTGCCTCGGTACCACCCGCAAGGGCAAGCAGGTGCTCAATCTCAAGGCGGCGCCGGACAAGGCCGGCGCGATGACGACGGTCGACGGCGAACTGGTGGCGACGATCGGCGGAAACCGCAAGATGGTGATCTTCCCGCTCAACCAGGTGCCTGAGATGGGGCGCGGGCGCGGCGTGCGCCTGCAGCGCTACAAGGAAAAGGGCCTCTCAGACGTAACGACATTCACGGCCGAGGTCGGTCTGACCTGGAACGATGCCGCCGGCCGCAGCTTCACGCTGCCGATGAAGGAACTCAAGGACTGGCGCGGCAATCGCGCTGACGCGGGTCGCATCGCGCCCAAGGGGTTCCCGAAGAACAATAAATTCCGCAGCCTGCCGAGCAGCAATGGCAAGGCCGCCGAGGCCGATACGGAAGAATAGTTTGTTGCTCAATTCGGCGCGATGAGCGGTAACGATCTCGCGTATTCGTGGAGGCGGAGTTGAACGCGCCACCTTTCTACCGTCATGCTCCGCCTTGTGACGGGCATCCACGTCTTTGAGCGCCGCACGGAGGAAGACGCGGATGGCCGGGCCAGGCCCGGCCATGACGATTGGAAAATCCGTGCTTGGGATTTTGTGCTGCCCGTCGTTCCGGGTTCGCGCTTTTAGCGCCTCCCGAAAGACAGATCGATCGGGATCTTCAAGTCGCGACGAAGAGCAGCGAGCGTTTCGATTTCTCGAGCAGCGCCGACGCCGTGTCGCCGAAGAAAAGCTTGTCGCCCGGGCGGCGACCGACACCCATCACCACGAGATTATGGTTGCGCCGATCAAATTCGCCGAGAATAGCCTCGTCGGCGGCGCGTTCGGCCACGACCGCGGTGCGGATGCTCATGTTATAGCCGTCGGCGATCGCCACGATATCCTTCAGGATCGCTTCCTCATGACGGCGGGTCCTGATCCCCCGGCGCGCGCCGCGTCGGGTGGCGGTACGGACCGCAACGTAGAGCACGGTGATGGGTGCCTTTGTCGCGCGGGCGAGGGTGATGGCGACCTCGGCGGCACGTCGCGAGGGCTCGGTGCCGTTGACCGGAACGAGAATGCTGAGCTTGCCTTCAGGTGTTTCCTGCAAGTCGTTGCGCACGGCCGAGATGGCCAGCGGTCCGTCGAACCCTTTGGCAAGGTTGGTGACGCCGCGATCGAACTCTGCGCTCGGCTTCGAAGTTTTCTCAAGTCCGATAATGAAGATGTCGTAGCCTTTTTCCGCTTCCTCGGCGATTGCGGCCGGGCTGGGCTGTTCGTGAACGATCGTCGTCACCGCTACGGGCGCGTCGACTTTCTCTTCGTCTTTCTGCTTGCTCTTAATCTGCGCTGCCGCCTTCTGTACGGCCTCGCCAGCATCCTCCGCTTTTTCTTCCTCTTTTTCCGTTTTCTTGTCGTCTTTTTTGCCGTTGCCCTGTTTGCCGTTCGGCTTCTTTCGCTCCGCTTTGTTTTCCTCGGAAGAGGGGACCAATGTCGTCTTGTCGGGCTCTTCCGGCATGGCGTCTTCAATTCTGCTGGCATCCGGGATGTGCAACACGGTCGCCGGCATCCCGTGCGTGCCGGCCAGGACCCCGGCCACGCGCGATGCGAACTTGCCGTTCGGGCTGTCATCAACGGCAATAAGCAAGCGCTCGAGATTTGGCACGAAGCCTCTTTCCTCAAGCTCCTCGCGCTCGAGCCGTTGCTTTTCCTCCTTACGCATCGGGATGCGGCCGAGGGCCCAGCGCAGCGTCGGCGGCATGGCGGTCGTCGTGATCACCGCCATGGCGACGATCATCGTGAAGAGGTCCTGATTGAGCGCGCCCATCGACAATCCGACGGTCGCAATAATGACCTCGGTCGAGCCGCGCGCATTCATTCCGCAGGCAAGAGCGAGACCCTCGCGTCGTGTCAGGCCTCCGAGTTCCGCGCCGATGAATGCACCGCCAAATTTTCCGATGCTCGCCACCAGCACAATGCCGATCGTGAACAGCGCGATTTTCGGATCGGCCAGGATCGTGAGATCGGCGGTCAATCCGGCAATGCCGAAAAAGACCGGCGCGAAGAAAGCAGTGATCAGTCCGCGCAACTGTTCGTCGATGTGGCGTGTCAGGATGGGGGATTCGCCAACCAGGATGCCGGCGACGAAAGCACCAAGCACGGTATGCACGCCGATCAGATGCGTAATGAGGGCCATGACGCCCATGATGCAGAGAATGGCAGTGACCACCGCGAATTCGCTGACGAGATGATCGTTGACCCAGCGGATCGCAAAAAACACAGCGCGACGGCCGATCGTCAGGCTTGCGATCATAAATGCGACGGTTCCGATGACACTCTGCGCGAGCGAAATCGGTTCGACCGAGCCGTGCAAGGCAAGACTGAAGATGATTGAAACGATGATCCAGCCGATGCTGTCGTCGATGATGGCCGATGCGAGGATCACCTGGCCGACGACCCGCCGCATAAAGTTCATCTCGCGCACAACCATGGCAACGATTTTCACCGATGCTATCGAGAGTGCTGTTCCGAGAAAGAGCGAGGTGATCAGGCGTTTGCTGGGGTCCGGCAGCATGCTGTCGGGCAAGGCCTCACCAAGCGCGATACCGCAGACAAAGGGGATGAGGATGCCCATCAGCGATGCAAACAGCGACGCACGTCCGGTCTGGCGCACCAACTTGAGATCGGTTTCCATCCCCGCGAGCAAAAGCAGCAGCAGGATACCGAACTGCGAGATGCCGTCGATCATCGCCTTCTGTTCGGGATTTTTCGGAAACAGCGCGTGCTGCGCATCGGGCAGCTGCAGGCCAAAAAGAGAAGGGCCAAGCAGGAGGCCGGCGATCAACTGGCCCATAACGGAAGGCTGGCGCAGCCGCGTCATGGCTTCGCCGAGTAATCGGCCCACCAGCATGAGCACGACGATCTGGGCAATGAAGATTGCGTCGGATGCGCCCTTGCCGCCGCCTTCCGCGGCCCAAGCCGGCCCCGCCGCCAGCAAGGACACGATGGACAGCCACAGCCAATCGCGATGGATCCTCATGGCGCGGCAGTGCTCCTGGGGCGAGCCACTTGCGACCGTCGCTCATGTGCCGGCTACAAGCGCCAGATAACTCAGGGGAATTCCAAAAGTTCCCGCGCGTTATGCAATTGCAAATTATTCGCAACTAGATATATTGGCATTGAAGCGATTTGGTTTTTTAGGGCGCTCACGATGCATGCACGCGTGGAACCATCTGTGATCGCCGAACCGGCCGGTTGGCGGCGCCAACGTGGCCGGCCGCCGCTCGCCGAGGTCTTTGGCTCGATCGCCACCCGGCCGACCGGCTCGCTTGGCAAGAAGCTCGTGGCTTTTCTCGGCCCCGGCTATCTGGTCGCGGTCGGCTACATGGATCCCGGCAACTGGGCGACGTCGCTCGCCGGCGGTTCGAAGTTCGGTTACGCGCTGCTCACGGTCGCGCTGCTGTCCAACCTGATGGCGATCTTGCTGCAGGCGTTGTGTGCGCGGCTTGGCATAGCCTCGGGCCGCGATCTCGCGCAGGCCTGCCGCGATGCGTTTCCGCGCTACGTTTCATGGCCGCTCTGGGTGCTGGCCGAGATTGCAATTTGCGCGACGGATCTTGCCGAGGTGATCGGCACGGCCATCGGCCTCAATCTTCTTTTTCATATCCCTCTCGAGATTGGTGTCGTGCTGACAGCACTCGACGTTTTCCTCGTGCTGTGGATGCAAAATCTGGGTTTCCGCTACGTGGAGATTTTCGTGGTCACGCTGCTTGGCGTGATTGCCGCGTGCTTTGCGGTGCAGATCGCCATGGCGGACCCGGAATGGGGTGCGGTGATCCGCGGTTTTGCGCCGACAACAGAGATCGTTACCAATCCGGAGATGCTCTATCTCGCGCTCGGCATCCTCGGCGCCACCGTGATGCCGCACAATCTCTATCTGCATTCCGGGGTTGTGCAGACACGCCGCTTCGGCGACAGCGTCGAGGATCGGCGCGAGGCAATCAAGCTGGCAACGCTCGATTCAACGATCGCGCTGATGTTCGCACTTTTGATCAACGCTTCGATCCTTATTCTCGCCGCGTCCACGTTTCACAAGGCCGGCAAAAGCGACATCGCCGAACTCGAGCAGGCGCATGCGTTCATCGCGCCGCTGCTCGGTTCAGCAATCGCGCCCACATTGTTCGGCATAGCGCTGCTATGCTGCGGAATGAATTCGACGGTGACCGCCACGCTCGCGGGTCAGATCGTCATGGAAGGCTTCCTCGACATACGCCTTCCCGGTTGGGCCCGGCGACTGATCACGCGCGCCATCGCGATCGTGCCCGCGGCTATCGTCACCATCTGGTTCGGCGCGAAAGGCACCGCGCAGTTGCTGATCCTGTCGCAGGTTGTCTTGAGCCTGCAATTGCCGTTCGCCATCGTGCCACTGGTGATGTTCACCGCCGATCGCGGGAAGATGGGCGTACTGGTGGCGCCCCGCTGGGTGACGATGCTTGCCGTGATCACGGCCGTTGCCATCATTGCGCTGAATATCAAACTTCTCGTCGATGTCGCGCTGGGAAACGGCTGAGGTGGGCTACTTTTCTACTCGGCTCCAGCCGGCCGGCATCAGCCGCTCCTGCGGCAGAAAGCGGCCTTTGTAGTCCATCTTGCGCGAGCCGGCGACCCAATAGCCGAGATAGACGTAAGGCAGGCCCATGCGGTTTGCCCGTTCGATGTGATCGAGGATCATAAAGGTGCCGAGCGAACGATCGG
Organism: Pseudolabrys sp.; assembly: GCA_025451355.1. Taxonomy (GTDB): domain Bacteria; phylum Pseudomonadota; class Alphaproteobacteria; order Rhizobiales; family Xanthobacteraceae; genus Pseudolabrys. The sequence goes on from JANWKN010000088.1 coordinate 5,937, forward strand.
CCTCATCCGGCTCGAAAAACGAATAGACCATCGATAGGCCGTCGCTGAGCACATCGGTAAGGGCCACAGCGACCATCTGTCCAACCCCGCGCCGGTTTATACCGGTATCGGGGCCGCGCCGCCGATATTCGACCAGGCGGGTGTCAACGTGGCTGTCCTCAATCATCATCGCGTAATCGAGCACGGTCATGTCGGCCATACCGCCATCGCGGTGACGAGCGTCGAGATAAGCGCGAAAAACCGAATATTGTTCGGACGTCGGCGCCGGGATGCGCATCTCCCCGACGATATCCGAATTGCGTTCGGCGATTCGTCGCATGTTGCGCGAGGGCGCGAAATCGGCCGCCACGACGCGCACCGAGACGCATGCTCGGCAGCCTTCGCAGGCCGGGCGATATGCGATCGACTGGCTGCGGCGGAAACCGCCATGCGTCAGCAGATCATTCAGCTCCCCAGCGCGGTCGCCTACGAGGTGCGTGAAGACCTTGCGCTCTTCCTGGCCTTCCAGATAAGGGCACGGTGACGGGGCGGTCAGATAGAACTGCGGTGTATCGCGAGAGTGCTGGGTCACCTATCAGTCCGTCATTTCATTTCATGTTTGCGACTAGCATCGCGCGCCGGGCGCTCTTCGTCAAAGGTTATCCGGTCCGGGCGGGCTGCATGGACGAACGCAGCACCGATGCACGGGCGTTGTTGTTGATGACCACAGTGCCGAGAAGAATGTCGTGCAGGAGGCGGCGGCGCTCGTTGAAGAACGGAACCAGCAGGACAAACGGCGTGAAAAAAGAGACTGTGAACCAGAAGGCGATGGCTTGCACCGCGCCCAGCACGAAATAGGCTGGCGCGCCGTACCAGGTGCACATTTCAAGATCCATGACGCGCATTCCGACGGTGGCCGAGGCCGGGCCCCCAAGGGTGAAGCCGAAATAAAGAATCGCCCAGATCACTGTAGCCGAGGGCAGCAGCCAGTAGAGTGCAAAACCGAGGCCGAGGGTCACGATTCCGAAGGCGAAAATGAACATGGCCGCGAGCACGACCGGCACGGAGAGAATGATGAAATCGATGATGAAAGCGACAACCCTGCGCGCCAGAACGCCATCGAACAGTTCCGGCTGAGTTGCCGGATCATACGCGTGAGGTTTGATATCGATCGACATGCGGCCCATTCTCGCTGCTGCAACGCATTATAGCGCAGCCGGTTTCGCCGGAGATGGAGAAAGAATCGGGCGTGCGCAAGGGGTTGCCCGGGAGCTGGAACCTTCGCCGGCCTTGCGGCATGGTGCAGCGGTCAAGCCCGGGAGCGCCGCGTTGAGCGTCACACTTGCCGATATCGAGGCCGCCCGCCGGGTGATCGAAGGGGTGGTGCTACGCACGCCAATGCTGCCCGCCCCGAAACTCTCCGCGCTCACCGGCGCCGAGGTGTACGTCAAATACGAGAATCTCCAGGTCACCAATTCGTTCAAGGATCGCGGCGCACTGGTAAAGCTTGCCTCGCTGAGCGAAGCCGACCGCAAACGCGGCGTCATTACAATGTCGGCCGGCAACCACGCCCAGGCAGTGGCCTATCACGCCGCGCGCCTGGGCATTCCGGCAACGATCGTGATGCCGGTAACAACCCCATTCGTGAAGACCGCGGCAACGCGCTCGCATGGTGCGGAGGTCGTTTTATACGGTGAATCGGTGTCGGAAGCGCAGGCGCGTTGCGAGGAGATTCAGGTGCAGCGCGGCCTCCTGCTCGTTCACCCTTACGACGACCGCCAGATCATCGCCGGGCAGGGCACGGTCGCGCTCGAAATGCTTGAAGACAAGCCCGACCTCGATGTGCTGGTTTTTCCGATCGGCGGGGGCGGGCTGATCGCCGGCAACGCGGTCGCAGGGCGGGCGAAAAATCCGAAAATCGAAATCGTCGGCGCGGAGGCCGCGCTCTACCCGTCGGTATGGAATGCACTACGCGGCGACAACCGGCCGCTCGGCGGGCCGACGCTCGCCGAAGGCATTGCGGTCAAGAATGTCGGCAAGATGACGCTACCGATCATCCGCGATCTTGTCGCCGAAATCATTCTGGTCGGCGAAGCCGAGCTTGAGCGCGCGGTCAATGCCTACCTGACGCTGCAGAAGACGATGGCAGAGGGGGCTGGCGCCGCGGGTCTTGCCGCCATGTTGACGAAGCCGGAGCGTTTCAAGGGACGGAAGGTTGGTCTTGTCCTGTGCGGCGGCAATATCGATCCGCGCGTGCTCGCGTCCATCATGGTGCGAGAGCTTGAACGCGAGGATCGCATCGTGTCGTTCCGGCTCACCATTCCGGATCAGCCGGGCGTGCTCGGTAACATCGCGACGCGCATCGGCGGGCTCGGCGCCAATATTCTCGAGGTCGATCATCGTCGGCTGTTTCTCGATGTACCGGCGAAGGGGGCAAAGCTCGACGTGACGCTTGAGACGCGCGACGCCGCGCATGCCGAGGAGATCATGGCGGCGCTCGCAGCCGACGGCTACGCGCCGTTGCGGCTCGAGGCCGTCGCCGCGATGGAGTGAGACGATCAGGCCGCCGACTGCGCCTGCATGTCGGGTATCTGCAGCGCATCGTCAAACTATGTCTGATAGCGGCACAACGCATCGGCGAAGTCGCCGGTATGGTGCCAGCCGAGCTTGATCTGAAAGCCCGCGAGTGGCGGCTACCTGGAAGCAGAACCAAAAATGCCAACGCCCATGTTGTGCCACTGTCCGATCTGGCGCTTGAGATCATCAAGGAGGCCGCGGCTGACGAGGGGAAGCCGCAGGAGAGAGGCGCTCACTTAGAAGCGAGGCAATGGCATAATCTATTGCGGTATCCGATTGCCGAGCGCGTTGCGCTGAGAGCGGACGATGAGCATACTGATCGAAGTCTGTTCGAAAAAATCGCCGGCGAATTTGAGATCAGTCGCGGCCGCAGCAAATGGGAGGGGAGGGCAACGGAGTTGCTGAAGGCACTCAGCGCCCTGATCGGGGAGCCGGCCAACAAAGAAAAGACGTGGCCCAAGCAGCCGAACGCCTTGAGCGGCAAACTGAGGCGCGCGGCCCCACCGCTCCGCAAGA